>JASLIW010000125.1 GCA_030152865.1 Bacteroides sp. | reverse complement strand
GAGCATCAGCTCAGGCTATTATTCGGTGCAAGGAAGAGATGCTGAAGGATTTAGACACCAGCTATCCAACAACCTAAGCAAGTACGTGGGATTTTCACTAAGCATTCCTATTTTCAATCGAATGAATACCATCAATCAGGTTCGTTCAGCCAAAATAGATTTCAACAACCAGCGCATTCAGCTTGAAGAACAGAAGAAAGGACTCTACAAGGAGATTCAACAAGCCTGGTATAGTGCTACTGCAGCCCAAACTAAGTTTGAAGCCAGCACGGTAGCTCTAGATGCCAACCGCCAGAGTTTTGAGTTAATCAAAGAGAAGTATGAGCTAGGCAAGGCCAATAATCTGGAGTTTAACGAAGCCAAGCTAAGTCTGATGAAGGCGGAGTCTGACTTGATCCAAGCCAAATACAACTACCTCCTCCGCACCAAGATTCTTAACTTCTATAAGGGGGAGCCGATAGAGTAATAAAAAGAAGCGCCATATAGCCAAAACTATACGGCGCTTCATAAACACTCAATAAGAAAAACACCTATTAATACGAGATAGATAAAGACTTATCTTCTTGATTAAAGTAGATCGATTTATTTAAACGATTGAAGTCTTTGTGCCTTAAGTGTGTGTACATCACTGCATGCTGAACTAAATCCTGGACAAACTTAGCGTTATGGTTCTTAGGTGCATAAGTTTCCTCAGTTAGTTCAACTACACTCGCTTGGAAAAAACGGGGAGTTCCAAACCAGTAGTAAAAGTTATCTTTATCCTTAAACATTACACTTTTATTTCTGTCTCTCAACTTCTCTCTTCTACCTTCTAACATTCTAGATTGCAGCTTAGTAGAATAAAAATCTAAGTTTAGATTATTCGCATTAAACTCATCTTCATTGACATAAAGATAAGGACCGCTATCATCTTTATCATCCACCACAAAAGCTGCAAGCGTTTCATGCTCAGAAATAGATTTAACGCCACTCAAAAAGAAGTAGGATATCTTTTGATTCAAATAAGCTTTCTCCATATAGTTATTTATGTATGAAAGATTTAAAGATTCACCCGTTAGCTCCTTGACTAAGTCTTGTTCATCAGCTATTACTTCTTCCCCACCAGGATTGGCGCAGTGAATAAAAGCACCTCCTGCTTTGAGCAAACTTCTAAGGGGGTGCTCCCCAGCCCTATTTCGAAGGCTCACTAATTCTTGAGTAGATTGATCTGTATCTAGTAGCCAAACGATATGATATTTAGAATCTACATTATCGGGCAAAGAGTAACTATACTCAATGTCCAAGGGTGTACGCATTTGTCCATCACCTCCCGCAATACTGAAATTCTCAGGAGTCTCAAGTAACAAAATTAAGTTACTATAGTAGTTAGGGTCTTTCGTTACGATAAGCATTTTTGTTCTCCTGAGCATTTTATCATAAATATCATCCTCATACTCGTAAAAGGGAATATTTATCGATAAGTTGTCTACACTAACATGCTCACGTGTTGGGAATTGAATTGTAAACTTATGTTTTCCTACTTGATCTGGACTGACACCTACAGGGCTTAACTTACATGAAGTTTGATGCCTTAGTGGTGAAAAATGCACAACTCCAACAAACCTCATATTAGGGGCAGTTTCACTACTTGCTATTACCTCAACATACTCATCCTTGACAGCACTATAGTTTAGCTCTACCTCGATGTAATGTTCTCCATACTTGTAGCTCTCCTCTGTCAGACTTGTATGATAATAGCCATGCAGGTTGGCATCACCACCAAAGATAGAAACATTGACATCTAAGGTTTGAGGAACCACTCTCAGGGTCTTCATCCAAACATCACTAATCGTCTTGATGTGAAGTAGTTCTGACTCCTCTGGAATCAACCTACTTTTGAGCGCTACCTGCACAGACTTAATATTTCCAGCTTCATCCAATTCAAAACTGGCTTTATAGGCCGACTGCTCAGCGCTATCCCAGACAAGCTTCAGGCTATCTGGGCTAAAGTTAGTCAAGCAACTCACCCGAGCAGGAGCTATGCTCGTATTCTGATCATGAATATTAATCTCATCATCGACCAGGTAAAAATACATTTGATTTTGGTGCCATACATGGCTAAATTTACCTGCTTCTAGGGCAACACTATAGTCCAGATCACTAGCCGAGCCATAATGATAGGCCTCAGCAGCAGACCCCCAGCCCTTACGATTGACTTTTTCTAAAGTGAAAAGGTATCTGTGATTTCTGATAATCTCTAAAAATTCTTCATCGGAATCTTCCTCTTTAAACTCCAAAGCATAATAAGACTCCACGCCCTGATATGCTCCTTTAACTATCAACTTAGTCGGCTGTTGTCCATCTACCAAACTTGACTCTGCCAAATAGCCATGATACTGTCCCTCAATAGCTTGGAGAGGACGTTCTTGGCTTAGACTTACTTCTTTAGGAACAAAAGAATGACTCGGATAACTTCCATCCTGAGCCAATAATCCTTGTTCAGGAGAACCATAGAGTAAGACTTCAGAGACCACAAACTCAGCTGCCTTGGATTCAAAACAAACGGATGCTACCGCTCGGATTAAATCAATGTTAAGCGTAAATGGCGGTTGTACGCCCGATGGCCAACTAAAATCACCCCATAAAGGGAGTTGACTTGCTTTTAGCTCATCGACATCAAAAGTCAATTTTGCCAAAAATGAGGACAAGTCTAAGCCCAACAGCTCTTCTGAGTCAGGTAGTGAGGAGTTAAGTAACACTCCTATGCGCGAAAGTTCATGATCAGGTTTTGGAAATGACAACAGGTAAGTCTTATCATCTCCTTCTAGTACTTGTTGACTGGATTCATCAAGAATTAAGGCCAGTTCTTCGGTACTTCCCTGACGGGTAAAGATAAAAAAGACAGGTTTGCCTAATTCTTGAGACGCTGTCCGTGTAAGCACTGTATGCTCAGAAGTGTTGTTTAGAGACACTTGAAGTCTCAGCAAAGAATCCTCCATGGAGCTTTGCTCACCTAAGGAGGATTGCGAACATGACAGCAAACCTCCTACTAACCATATAATTATAAAGTGATATATCTTTTTTAGCATAACTTATTTTTTATTTATCTGATGCAATGACCAGTGCATTAGGTAGATAAAGAAGTTAAGGGAATAGGTTTCTTTAGAAACACTTTGGAATGCACCTGTAATACTCTTAGCCTTCCGAAAACTAGGGTAATAATATCCTTCTATTTTACGTGTTTGTGTGGCACGATCTAGAAACAGATAGCTTGACCCTATCCAAAGATAGTTTTTTTGTATTTCTGCTAAAACTACTCGATTAATTCGAAAAGGGTTTTCTGTAAGTTCTTTTGCAAATCCTAGCCAACTTAAATCAGTTATTACACTCGGCAAGTCTGTAGAAACATATGCCAAATAGGACACATCAGCTCGATGTGTTGAAGCAATAACTGTTTCTACTGCCAGTGGATAAAGTAGTCTATTTAAACTTTTTAGATTTGTTTTTTGAAGATTTTTAGAGCTATAGTAATCGTAATTAAAACTACTAAAAGGGGCTCCTATCTTATCCAAATCTACCTCCACATGCCTTTGATTATTAATGAGTAGTGAGCTCAATTCAACCTTAACAGGCTCGCCAGCTACTAAACTCATTAACGGATCTACATACTCACCATCTCCTGAGTCCTTAGCGGGACTTTGAATAAAGACTAGCTTTTTTTCTTTTACCCGCTTCGCAATAACTTCTCGGTAGGGAGCCAATTCTTCTGAGAGAAGCTCATTGGGCTTGGCCGACTTGAGGTAAAAGATAACATCATAGTTTTCAATATTCGCTGCAGAACCTAGCTGTGTAAGTTGTACCACATGATCTACCCGCGAGACATTTTTCTGTATCACCTGTTCTCCCTCATCATTGTAGGCGTAAATATCTGATATAAAAGGTTCAACCTTAATCGTACTCTCTTCTTCCAATCCAAAGATTTTTGGATTATAAAGTACACGAGCTAAGTTTTTATTGACATTACTCGATCCTTCCTCAAAGGCTTTTTCGTAATTAAATGTGTAACCATCAGCTACAAACAAGACTTTAGACTTCTTGTACTCTGGCTCCCGAGGCAAGACACGAATATTAAAAATATCTGAGTATCCCTTATAGATCCCCTTCTTTGTAAATATAAAAAAGAGTGCTTGGTAGGGTCTCGAACTCTCTGTCTCAGGACCACTCATTCCAAATCCTGGTATCTTTATAGAAGCAAACTTCTGCACACTTCCTTGTTCATCTTGTATGATTCGAATATGCTCCTGCTCAATTTTTACCATATAGGCTGATTCATCCCTATTAGGATAATCACGATACATCTGAAAAGTCAAACCGTTTTGAAGTTGACCTACAGCTCCTTCCTTAGTATTTCCTGCCAAGACATAATTACCCTCCTTTACTACTTCACCATCATAAGGCAAAAGTAGTTCTATATAATGTTCAGCGTTTTTTAAATCTTCATCAGTATCATAGTACTTCGTTGTTGGGATAGAGTTTTTAACATACATACCATAAGGGATCACCTTAACTCTTTTATCCGCCCCCAAAGGGTTTATATATTCCTGAACTTGAACCGCTTTGGGACTAACATTCATAGGGAAAATAGTACCTGCCACCTGTAATTCAAACTCCTGTGGTTCTAGGTCTGCAATCTGGTTGACCTCCTCAGGCTTACCCGTGTGATTTGCGACACTCACCACTGCATTATTTTCTTGTTCAAGCTTAAGCTCTATTTGCAGGTATGTGCCTCTCTCGTCAGAACCGAAAGAGTAGTGGTAGCGTCCGTTTACTAGCTCCTCCGAACTTGAAGCTTTGAGTTCAAGCTCATTAGCTACTTTAAGTACAATCTGCTCTGGCTCCAAGTTAGTTTGATAGTATATTTTAGGAGAAATATACCTTACACTTACCCCCTTTTTCCAGTTGGTATACTCATCTATTTCATAAGGCAGTAAGATATCACGTTCAGTTATTGCAAACTGTACCTCCCCTTCTAGACTATAGTTTCTAGACCACTCATTCCAATCTTGGATTCTTAGAACAATCTCATGAGCTTGCCTCTCAGATAACGCTTCTTCCTTGCTCGCAGCTCCTGGTCCCTGTATATTGCTGACCGCTATGGTGTAGTGACGATTTCGTAGAATAGGCTCAGTGTGCACCTGGTCATACTCCACAGGGTTTCCCGCACTATCATAGGTAGTAGGATGAGGAATATCTAAGCGATAATAAGAAACCTCTCCGCTACCAGCTAGCTTTAAACCGATTATAAAACAAGTAGTAGTTCGTACATCACCAATGATGCCCCCTCGGTTTTCGGCCAAGTAAATTGGCATAAGACTCTTTTCATTACTATTTTTAAGAGGGATCCAACCCAAATAGGGTGACTCATCTTCCGAAAAAAATGGCCAACTCACCAAATCATTGTGAGGAATTAAGCTGTCTTTTTTCTCCTTATCGGTAAAATAGTGATGGTATTTAGAAGCATATTGCCCCTTAGCTACAGCATTAAAGACATAACTCTCGACCAACTCTATCTCGGGATTAGCAATACCATTATGTTTTGCTTTACTTAAGTCTATCGAAACTTTAGCAACAGAGCGTATCATATATATAGGACCCAGAATCTGAGGGAGTTTCGATATAACATGTACACCAGACTCCCCATACATGGGTAGAAGATTGGATTCACCCCACAAATAGGAGGAGCGATTGCTGCCCTGATTAGCTTTGAAGGCAAATTCCTTTACTACCTCAGTCTTAGGGGCTCCTAAGTACTCTTCCAACTCTATATTACTAATAGCCGTATTGCCAAAGAGAGATAGACTGTATTTTTGTTGCTCACTTTGACTTACCTGTAAGCGTGCAATAACAGAAAATGTTCCATCTTGTTTTGCATTGATAGATTTAACAGGTGCTTTGTAGGCCAAAACACCCTCTTTATTTTGTTCATCATGCTCAAAAACCAGTACGCTTAGGCTCTGGATATCAGAGTCGCTATCAAGCACAGCCGAACTTGCTGTTAAGGATCCTGCCTTAGACTGCAATAACAACTCCACATAAGCCTCATCTTCCGATAGCACATCAAATTCAGCCAAAGTAGAGTCATTAATACATGCTGAGAGTAATGAGAGTAGGAGAAACACTCCTACGAAACTCACATACTTGACGCATTTCATATTTATCATTCTATTCCTCATTGATCTAGCTTTTGCACTCCTTTTATTTATGATATAGGAGTATTGGTTACATTATCTTCTTCCCAGTTTGGTAGTTTTAAATGCATCTGAACACCATCAAAGTAAACTTCTACCTCTATGGTAAAATCAGATCTAGAATCTATAGCAAAATCTGGGTATTTGGCAGCTACTAGCTGTCGTACATCTACAGTGTAACTGTACTCATTATCTAAAAAAATATCTATTGTCATCGGATCAACTCCCTTGTGACGTAAAACATGGAAGTAAGATCGGTATATATCTTGTTCTTCTACTTTTTCTATTTTTGGAGTAAAGGTTGTAGGTTTAGATCTAGACTTCATGAAGAAGTCAAACTCGGGTATCAAGTTGTTCACTTTTAGCTGAACAGCTTCATCTTTCAATCCATAAATCTTCACATCCATCTTAAGATGCCCTGACTTATAGGCTATGGTTTCTCTTGCTGGCTTTCCATATCGATCTATCATCGATACACTTAGCCTTTGTGTCCCTAAATAAATAGGATCAGTCGTCTCTATAGGCTCACCTAGATGGTAAGCAGAACTTAAAAGGCGTGCATCTAATGCATGCTCAGTCTTGTGTAATCTTATGTTTTCTCCTGTATTAGCTAAGGCTACTGCTAAATAATCTCCTGGTGGAAGGTGAAGTAAAACACCTTTTTTCATCTGCTCAGGCAGAAGCTCTTTTGTTAGTACTAAATGATGACTATCATCATAGATCAATAACTTGGCAGAGTGTATATGATTTTTTACCAGATCTTGATTCTTACTCGGATAGGAAAATGTCAAGTGAGTATTGGGACAGTCAAAATTACAGTATCTTGTACAGCTACTAACAGAAAGTAATATTGAAAACACAAGTAAATATCGAAGAATCTGCATATTTATAAATTTCATTTTATAATAAGAAGAGGGGAGATTACATCTGCCGTACTCTGGCATTCAATCTCCCTCTTTTCTTTGTATTGGAACTAGTTTATTATAATACTAATTTAGCTTAGTTCATTTCAGCAGTATAGTTTGCTTCAGTCCAGTCTGCCACTTTTACAGTTGCAAGAACATCTACAACCTGTGTTACTTGTGGTTTTGAGCTACCCTTGTCGGCATCAGGTGAGAACTCATCTGCTTTTTCACCTTTCCATGTCAAACCTTTCTCAAAGTCTAACTTATAGATATGTCCACCCACATAGTAACCTCTTTGTCCTAGCTCCTTACCTTCTGAACGACTAAAGTCTCCAATCGTAAACCATCTTACATCAGACTTTGTCTTCAGGTTTAAATCTTCGGCTGAGATTGAGAAAGCCTGTGTTGGGATGTAAGAGATAGCTTCTCCCACCTCTTCCTTCTTCACCTCACAGTATAGGCCGTCTGTGTTTTTAGCATACAACTTGCCGTATTCATCCTTATAAATAGCAGAAAGCTCTTTTCCTTCACTATCGATAGCTACAAGTGTATAAGTGCTGTTGTCCTTGCCTTCCATAACACAGTCATATAGTGTAGAGCTTAAGGC
>JASLIW010000117.1 GCA_030152865.1 Bacteroides sp. | reverse complement strand
TACAACGAACTCTCAGATGGCATATGTCAGAGCTGTTCAAACTTCTTGGATAAAAAAGACTATGTTTTTCGGTCGGCTGCCAAAGAGAAGGGAGAACGTTTTGAGGTTTTATCGCAATCTCATGTGATACTCATTTGCTATGAGGGTAGCTTACGGCTTAGTCTTTCTAAAGAGAGCTCTTTTGAGATAAGTGCAGGCCATATGCTGTTGATACCGCAAAAGATGAAGGTGGATGTTGAGGTGTTGCTAAATTGTGATTTGGTCTTTATGAAGTTTGATACCTATGTCAATGTCTGCCCTTATATCAGCAGCTCTACCTACAAGAAGTATTTAGATGATCAAGACTACACGTTCTATCAGCTCGAGTTGAATGATACGATGAAGAATCTGACTAAGCTTTTTATCGAGAAGATAAAATTAGGACCTGCTTGCTTGCTCTATCACAAAACCAAAAAGCTAGACTTCTTTTCCTTTCTATCCATGTGCTATACCGATAAGGAGATAGCACGCTTACTCTATCCATTGCTTGATGAACACTTTATGATAACAGAGCTGCTTCACAAATATGCAGATCAGGTGAATAGTGTCAATGAGCTCATTGAATATTCAGGGATGAGCCGAAGCGCTTTTTATCAGAAGTTTAAGGATATCTATGGTGTGACAGCTAAGCAGTGGCTCCTACAGCGTAAAGCCGAGCGAGTCAAGCAGCGTTTGCTTGCCCCCAACCCTGTTATAAAAGAAATACGCTATGACTTTGGCTTTGGTTCGGCCTCACAGTTTCATAGATTTTGTACGACCTACCTCGGAGCTAGTCCGAGTGACATTATAAAAAGTGCACAAAAAGCCAGACTCAAATAAGAGTCTGGCTTTTTTAGTAAATAAAAAAGTGATATATCTGAATAAGTCCTATTTTGCTCGCTAATCGCCAAAAAATATATTATAATTGCTCAGTAAATACCTTTTATGAGTTTTATGAAATCAAAAAAGGCATATAATTGCAATTTGTAGGTTAAATACAATGTATATATACGTTTTGTGAACATAATTGCACAAAATAATCAACATTATGTGTTTAATATATCGATATTTGCAACTCAGATGTGAAAATAAAAGGCAGATTAAACAAAATACTAAGATTATTGTATATAGTATTAGTTGTACTTGCAAATTATGTCTTTAATTTTCAAATAAGGTCTAAAAGGTCAAGGTGTGAGAATAATCCTTGTGTATAAAGACAGAAACTATAAAAGAATATTTTTACTAATAGAATTAAAAACAATTATTTATGAAGTTGAGAAATTTACTATTAACAGGTTTAGCAGCAGTGGGCTTCCTAGCTTGCTCAAACGATGACGACCTAGGACGTGATGGCGGAAGAGCCACAGAAGGAGATGCGTATGCTTCCTTTACTATTGACACTCGTGGGTTGAACTTGCACACACGTGCCGAAGAATCAACAGATACTGGTACGGAGGACGAGCAAGCGGTAAAGAAAGTTATCGCTGTGATGTATGATAATAACGGAGTAGTGGCTCATCAGTTGGAGCAGGACTACGAATCTGTGAAAACTAATAACATAGTGAAGCTTGAGGCTAAAAGTGTTAAGAAGCAAGACTACAAGGTAGCTATCATTGTAAACCCAACAGATCAAGTAGTTACGCTAACTAAAACAGGTAAGCACATGTCATTGCTTCTAGAAGGCATGGCTGAAGGAGCGAAAGATGCTTCGGTATTTACCAAGTCTGGCTTTATGATGAGTAACGCTAATGGTTTAGAATTAGTTAAGGCTGATGACTTGAAAGACGATGCTGAAGCAGCTAATGCAGCACCTATTAAGATTAGTGTGGATCGTGTAGTGGCTAAGGTAAGAGTTAGTCCAGTAGGAGATGAGGTAGGTACAAACGGTGCTGATAAGGTTGTGCTAAAAGGTTGGGATTTAGATGTGACTAATAAGAAGTCATACTACCTAAGAAAAGCAGCCTTAGATATGGATGGAGAGCCTGAAACTAAGGATACTCCACGCTATAAGCGTTATGCGCAAGATCCTAACTATACTTTAGAAGATCTTAAAGGTATTACTTATGCGGGTCGTTTGATCAAGTTGGCCAAAAACTTCAACTATATAGGTGTGGGCTTAACTGCAAACTACACTATGGCTGATAAGTATGTACTTGAGAATACTTTTGAAGAGGGTGTGGTTTCTAGAAGCCAGGCTACTCGAGTGGTGTTAGAGGCTGATTATTTGCCAGCTGGTCTAGACAAGGATGCAGTTAAAAACGGCTGGTTTAGCTACAAAGACAAGCAGATGTCTATCGAAGAGTTTGAGAAAAACTTTGATAAAGCTTTAACACAAGAGTGGGATACTAGCATCGAAGGATTGAATTCTTCTTTTGTGAATGAGATGAAGAACCTTGCCATCTTAGTGGTTTACCTAAATGACTTGAACAAGGGTAAAAAGATAGATGAGAATGGCGATAAGGCATTCTTAGATGAAGATGGTAAGTTGCTGACTCAGTACGAGGGCTTATTGAATGTGCTTAATATTGGTGAGATTACATATGCTGACCTTAAAAAACACATCAGTGAAACAGGTGTATTTAGTCCAGTAGTGAATGGTAGCTTTGTCTCTAAGCAAGAGGTTAAAATTACAGTAAACACAGATGCTTCATTCCATGCAGGTAACTTGAAGTTCTACAAAGATGCAAAGAGCTATTACCCAATTTATATCAAGCACTTTGACTACTCAGAAGAAACAAATAAAGATAAGCTGAAAACAGCTTACGGTTACTACGGTGTGGTACGTAACAACGTGTATGATGTGAAAATCAACTCAATCTCTAAGCCTGGTTTAGCAGTAGTTGTACCTCCAGCACTAGAAGGTGGTCAGCCAGAAATCTCTGATAGACCAACTGAAGACTTAGACAAACCAACAGATCCAGATAACCCAGATAACCCAGATAACCCAGTGGTTAAACCTGAGGATCCAAACAAACCAGATGAGCCAATCATCGAAGATGAGTTCTTTATCTCATACGATGTTGAAATTCTACCTTGGTTTGTAAGAACTCAAGTAGAGGATCTATAATTGAGAAAGCGTGTTATAAAATAGCGCTCTATATATAAAGAAAGAGGAGCCAGCTCCTCTTTCTTTCTCTCTTTCAATAACTAAATGATGCTTGAGGCATATAAATATCCAAAACAATGAAAAAAATAAAACAACTCATACTTCTAGCTACTTTACTATTTGCTGCTAGCTCATGCATACATGAGGGAGCTGAAGATTGCATCTATACCTTACGCTTTAAGTATGATTACAATATGGATTTTGTCGATAAGTTTGCCCAACAAGCACAAACTTTACACTTATTTGTATTTGATGAAAACGATCTATTTGTAACTCAACTAGAACGTAGTGGCGATGAGCTGAAAAGCAGTCAGGTAGAATTCAACCTAGCAACCGAAGACCATGGAAAAACATTTACATTTTTAGCCTGGGTAGGTATTGATAATTTCAACACCATAAGTACAGACCCAGTGGTGGGTGAGACCACCTTACATGAGATGGAAGTAGCACTAAACATCGAATCACGTGCTGAACAAGCTTTTGAACCACTGATGGTGGGAGAACTAAGCACCATTGTACAGCCCGACAAAGTAGATGTCATCTCTTTAATTAAGAACACAAACAAGTTCCGCATTTCATTGCGCTTAGACCCTAAGGCAGGAGGTGGTTTTGAACCCCTAAAAGCGGAAAACTACAACATATATATCGAGTCCAACAATACGCGTTACAACCTCAGAAACCAGATCATTAGTGATGATTTGATACATTACTATCCTTATTATAAAGAGGAGACAGATAGTGGATTCTTGGTAGAGATAAATACACTGCGTATCGTGGATGGCAGACACAATGAATTGGTGATCAGAGACGCAAAGACTCAGCAAGAGCAGATGCGTATAGACCTGAACAAGTACCTGGAAGACTTACGCTTCTCATCGCACATGCAGATGCCACGTCAAGAGTTTTTTGATCGTGAAGATGAGTTTGCTATCGTGATTTTTCTAACCAACCCCAACGCTTCAAGTAGCTTTGGCATCGAGATCAATGGTTGGTTTATCCGATTCCAGGAGTATAATGATGCTA
>JASLIW010000108.1 GCA_030152865.1 Bacteroides sp. | reverse complement strand
TTTCATTCATATCATACCCAGATCGTAAGAAAAAGAAGTCCAGCTTACTTTAAAGCTACTGATCTACTCTGCTAGAGCTCCTTTTATATCTCTAGATATATAAAGAGGTAATATCTCTTTTAAAATTTGTCCAAGCTTATTATTTCTTCAAGCATTTCTTCTCAAAACTTAAATCCATTTGCAAAGTTTTATCTATTGAAAAGGTAAAAAACGACTTTATAAGGAATAGTAGTATAAGTTTAGTAAATAAAAAAAGCAGTTACAAAACCTTGTAACTGCTTGATTGTTAATTGGTCGGGGTGACTGGATTCGAACCAGCGACCTCACGCCCCCCAGACGTGCACTCTAACCGGGCTGAGCCACACCCCGCTTTTATTAGCGTTTAACGTGTGCAAATTTAATCTTTTCTTCGAGACAAACAAAAATATTTGGCTAAGAAAACTCACGTAGCATAAGATTAGAGCTCCTAGATACCCATAAAATCACGGTAGAAATCAAAGCTTTCGTAAATTAGCTCCTTTTCAATGGTCTCATCTAGTGAGGCTTCTCCTCTTTTTTTGAGAAGGGGCATACTCACAATACCTGTCCCTTTTGTATTCTTCTTATCGTGTAATACATACTCATAGAGGCGGTCGTAGTTTTTGCATGTGATTTCAAAAACACCGTAGCGTTCTTTAATCAAGTCAATTAGGTCCTTTAAGTCTTCCTTTGGAAAGCCACACTGTTTGTGAGCGATATAGAGCTCACAAATTAAGCCCCAAGCAATGGCATAACCGTGGTGTACAGGCTTTTTGCTAGCTAGTGCAAAGCTTTCAAAGGCATGTCCTATGGTGTGTCCTAAGTTTAAAATTTTGCGGAGCCCCTTTTCATGTGGATCTTGACTCACATAATAATGCTTAACGGCTATTGATTCTTCGACCAGTAGAGCAAGCTGCTGCCAATCTGTTGTCTGATCAAACTCAAACTGTAACAGCTCGTCATAGTGAGCTATAGGGTATATTAAGCCATGCTTAAGCATCTCTGCATAGCCAGATAGTTTGTTTTCCTTATCTAGCGTGTCTAAAAAAGGTAGGTGAATCAGCACAGTATCTGCTTCATAGAAAGCACCCACCTCATTCTTATACCCATTGAAGTTAATACCTGTTTTCCCACCTAAGGAGGCATCGACCATGGCGAGAAGAGTTGTAGGGATGTTTATGCAAGACATTCCACGCTTAAAGGTGGAGGCTGCAAAACCACCCAAATCAGTAATTACGCCACCGCCCAAATTAATTAGTAAGGATCTGCGCGAAGCTCCTAAAGCGCTTAGGTTTTTCCACACAAACATGAGCGACTGCACAGTCTTGTTTTCGTCACCGCAGGGAACAGAACTGAAATTTGCATCTTGAAGGCACTCCATTTCCCGAAGTTTGGGTAAGCAGTGCTGGTGAGTTTGTGAGTCAGTCAGAACAAATATTCGATCTGGGTTTATTTGGTTAATAGCTTGGCTGAGGTCTTTCTCCAAGAACTCGCTTATAATTATTGCTTGATTTTTCATGTGTTTACTGTCTAGTCTTTCAAGCAAAGATAGAAGAATCCAGCAGGGAATGAAAAATATAGTTTGAAATATAGATTAGAAGAACTTATTTTGTTAATTTAGATGTAAATACAACTAAGCATACAGGATTCTTAGTTACTAAACTCGCAAACTATGAAGGCTCTATTTCCTCGTTTCTGTCGAAGGCTAGCTTATACATTTATTGGCCTAGTCTTGGTCTCACCATTCATCGCTTGGTTCTTAGGCCTAATAACTGATGATAACTTATTAGTGACAAAAATAAGCATCAAGCTTTTCTTAATGATAGGAGCTGTCGTCTTGTTCTTTGCTAAGCGTAATGGAGAGGATGAGCAAGTAGAGAAGTATCGGAGCAGATCTGTGCAGTATGGCTTATTTACAACTTTAATCTACTTTACGGTTGAGATGTTCTACTATGTGATGGTACAAGATGTCAGTTACGTAGATAGTTCTTCCTTTTTAACCTTCCTGATATTTATCAACATCTTTTTTGAGTACTTTACCATTATGCGTAAATAAAATTCGCTACAATTAAACCTTTTGGCTGAATAGGTGTCTTATATACTCATGACTACTTATTTACGAAACTTTAAGCGAATGACTGTGCACAATAAATACCTATTAGTATTATTTTTTTCCTTAATCTTGTCTCCAACTCTTTTTGCTCAAAAAAAAGAGCGTATTGAAATTCAAGGTACGATATTTGATCCAGAGTACAAAGAAGGGGTAGAGCGGGCTACTATACAGCTGTTGGCGCTGCCCGACAGTGTCTTTGTAACGGGTACTACCTCAGAGGCCAATGGGCAGTTTAAGCTTAGTAATCTGGCTCCAGCCAACTATGTGCTCAAAATTTCCTATATCGGCTATAAAACCCTTTATCATCGCATTAATCGCAATCAACTGAGAGAAAAAACCTCAGTGGGTAGGTTAAATCTTGTTTCTGATGCCATTCTTCTCTCCGAAGCTGTTGTTACGGCTGAGGCTCCTCAAGTTACGGTTGTACAAGATACGGTGATGTTTAATACCTCTGCCTATCGTGTGTCTAAAAACGCGATGTTGGAAGAGCTGATCCGAAAACTTCCAGGAGCCCAAGTTGATGAAGAGGGCAAGATAACCATTAATGGGCAGGAGGTGTCTAAGATATTAGTTGACGGAAAGGAGTTCTTTGCCCAAGACCCCGATGTAGCTATGAAAAACCTGCCTGTTGATATCGTAGACAAAGTAAAATCATACAATAAAAAGAGTGATCAAGCTCGTATTACAGGGATAGATGATGGTAACGATGAAACAGTCATCGATTTGAGTGTAAAGAAAGGAATGAACAAGGGGTGGTTTGGTAATGCGGATCTAGGTATAGGAAACGAAGATCGCTATACAGCTAAGGGGATGCTCAATCGATTTTGGGATGGAGATCAATTGAGTGGTGTGTTCAATTTTAATAATGTAAGAGATGCCTCTGTAGGTTCGCGTCGCAGATGGTCTCGCAATAACGGAATGAATGAGCGTAAGAGTGGGGGTGTGAATTTAAGCTTTACTCGACCCAAGTTCGAGATTGGGGGTAATGTCAATATTTCGGACAATGAAAATGAGATTAACTCAAAGACCAACTCCGAGACCTTTTTACAAGATGCCTCTACTTTCTCTAGGGGCCTATCTAGTAGTATAAATAACAATAAACAGTTTAACTCTGACTTTCGTTTGGAGTGGAAGCCTGATACGCTTACCTACATCATGTTTTTCCCTTGGATTAACTACGGCCAAACTCGGGCTCACTCCAAAGGAGAGTCTATGAGTGGAGATGTGGACAACTTTGATAGTTGGCAAGAGATGATCGATCAGAATCAAGCGATAAACAGTCGTTTGAGTGAAGCTCATAATAGCGGCAAGAGCCTTAGCTTTGGTACGACTGCCACTTTTCACCGTCGTCTGAGTGAGAAGGGGCGCAATATATTTGTCAATATGAACTACAGCTATGGTAGTAGTGATAATAGTGGTACGGATTATTCAGAAATCGAGTATTTCAAAACGGGTAAAAAAGACATCAGGGATCTATTGACCAGAAACGATAACGATAATTATACTTACCGCATAAAGGCTACTTATTCTGAGCCTATTTTTAAGCAACAATTCTTGCAGATTGGATATAGCTATGGACACACCTACAATAAATCCAACCGTAGGAGTTATAACCTAGATGGATATGTAGCGGGTGCAAGTTTGGATGATTTTCTAGACCCAGACTTGAGCAAATTTGCTCGAAACTATTACGACAATCAGGAGATCAGCCTCAACCTGAATACCATACGAGAGAAGTATCGACTCAATATTGGTTTTGCCCTTCAGCCTCAGCGTAACAAGCTAGAGTACGAACAAGGCGATCACTTGGTAGATACTGTGCGTTCGGTAGTCAATTATACCCCTACTTTTGATTTTAGGTATCAGTTTGATAAGCAGAGTTTCCTACGCGTAATGTACAGAGGAAATACACGTCAGCCCAATATGATGGATTTACTCCCTATTCGAGATATTACCAACCCCTTAAACATCAGAGAGGGTAATCCAGGACTTAAACCCTCCTATACCAACTACCTCATGGCTATGTATAGAGGTTATTACCCGAAGTCACAACGTAGTTTGAGTGCTCACTTTTTCTTTCAAAACACACTCAATAGTGTGAGTTCTCGCGTGACCTATGATCCAGAGACAGGAGGTAAGGTTAGCCGCCCTGAAAATATAAATGGAAACTGGAACTTGCGAGGTTTTGTCAACTTTACAACCCCCTTCAAGAATAAGAAATTTACCCTCTCTTCAAATTCTGGAGTCAGGTATGTTAATAATGTTGGATACTTATCGCAAGATGCTGAAAAAGAAGCTAGTAAAAACAAAACGCGCAATTTAGGCTTGAGTGAGCGTCTCGATTTCAATTATCGGAATGACTGGTTTGAAGCAGGTATTACAGCTGCGATAGATTATTCGAAGGTAAAAAATACATTACAGCCTCAGGTGAATCGGGAAACATTTGATTACGACTTTGGCTTAAATACGAATATCCAGTTACCTTGGGATTTGAGTATCTCTTCAGATGGATCTTATGCTATGAAAAAAGGCTATAGTCAAGGTTTAGATCGGAATGAGTTTATTTGGAATGCTCAGATTTCTAAAGACTTCTTAAAGCAGAAACAGGCTACCATTAGCTTTCAGGTTTTTGATATACTCAAGCAGCGCAGCAATCTTTCACGTTCCATTACAGCGAGTATGAGTCAAGATATCCAATACGAAGAAATCACTAACTTTTTCATGGTTCATTTTGTTTATAAGTTAAATACCTTTGGCGGAGGCAAAGGTACAGAAATGAATAGGGGGAGAGGAAGAAGAGGAGGAGGACGTATGCACATGATGCACTAAGCATTGTAGCATAGACTCCTTTCAAAGAACCTTATTTTTAACTACATTTGTGTCAGTCACCTAAGGATTAGTATGGATTGGAGTTTGCTATTAACTGGCTTAGCTGGAGTATTATTTAAACTACTCTACTTCATCGTTGTTTTGAGTACGATTATTGTGGTTATTCTAGATAATCGCAACCCTCTCAAGACGATAGCTTGGCTATTGGTTTTGATTTTTATTCCTTTTTTTGGTTTGATTATTTACTTCTTCTTTGGTCAAGACCAGCGAAGGGAGCGTATTATTAATAAAAAGAGCTACAGTAGTCTCCTCCAAAAGCCCAGAGCTCAGTACTTGGCTCAAGAAGATATTGTACTTCCAGAGCGTTATAAAAGTCTAATATCTTTATTTAAGCGTACCAACCAAGCTTTTCCTTATGAAGGAAATCGAGTAACACTCTTTACAGATGGTTATGAGAAGTTTCACCGACTGATTCGTGAAATCTACCAAGCCAAGGAACACATTCATATTAACTACTACATCTTTGAAGATGATGCCTTGGGGCATTTACTCCGTGATGTCTTGATTGATAAAGCTCGAGAGGGAGTCAAGATCCGTGTAATCTATGATGATGTAGGATGCTGGAGTGTAAAGAGTAAGTTTTTCGATGAAATGCGCTATCAAGGCATCGAGGTACGGGCCTTCCTTAAAGTACGTTTTCCTTTATTTACTAGCAAAGTAAACTACCGTAATCACCGTAAAATCATTGTTATTGATGGGCGGGTGGGCTTCGTAGGAGGCATTAATATTGCTTCACGTTATGTTAAGGGAGTAGATTGGGGATGTTGGAGGGATTCTCATGTACTGATCGAGGGAAAAGCGGTACATGGTTTGCAAACAGCCTTTTTAGTGGATTGGTATTTTGTTGATCATACCCTGCTTTCTTCCGATAAGTTTTTTCCTCGTATCGATGCTGTGGGACACGCTCTCTGTCAGATTGTGACTAGTGAGCCTATTGGTCCCTGGCGAGATATTATGCAGGGGATCGTCTTAGCCATAGGTCAGGCGCGAGAATACTTTTACATTCAAACGCCCTATTTTCTACCTACAGAGCCTGTCCAAACTGCTTTAAAGACTGCTGCACTAGCTGGTGTAGATGTGCGTATTATGCTACCCGAGCAGGCAGATAGCAAGTTAACCCACCTGGGTTCACGGTCTTATGTAGAAGACATGCTGCGTGCTGGGGTCAAAGTATATTTTTATACCAAAGGCTTTCTTCATGCCAAGACCTTTGTCTCAGATGATCAATTGTCTAGTGTAGGAACAACGAATATTGACTTTAGAAGTTTTGAACACAACTTTGAAGTGAATGCTTTTATTTATGGTAAGGAGAGTGCTGTTACCTTAAGAAAAGCCTTTATCAAAGACCAGAGAGACTGTCAGGAGGTGTTCTATAAAAACTGGGTTAAACGTCCCTTACGTGTTCGTGTACTGGAGTCAGCTGTACGTGTTCTTTCTCCCCTCTTATAGAGCGTCTTGAGTTTGTCTGAAAAATGAAAAATTAACACTTCCATAAGCTCTGTGGTCTATAAAATTAGGATGTGTTGTGTAGTCATGGTTTTTTCCGTGTTCAAATACTAAAATACCTCCCTCTTTCAGTAATTGATGTTGAAAGATAAGTTCTGGCACCTTTTCCATATGTAGTAAATCGTAGGGAGGATCAGCAAAAATAAAGTCGAACTGTTGGTGGCTACTTTTGATGAACTGGAAAGCATCACCTTTGATAGGAATTGATTTGTCTGTTTTGACCTCAGCCATTATCTTTTTAATGAAGTCTAAGTGTTTCTTATCTTTTTCTACACTTACAACCTGTTTGCAGCCTCTTGATATGAGTTCAATACTGATACCTCCAGTACCTGCAAATAGATCAAGAGCCATTATCTTTTCCCCCTCAAAGTCTATATAGTTGTTTACTAGTACATTGAATAAGTTTTCCTTGGCAAAGTCTGTTGTCGGTCTTGCCTTGAACGTCTTGGGGATAGTAAACATTCGTCTTTTATAAATACCACTTATAACTCGCATAAATTTATTGCCTTTAAATCGATATATCTTTGATCTTGGAGGATAGATACTGATGCAATGTATTTCCTCAAGATTTCTACTAGTTGGTCCGAGCTACTTACTTGTCCAGCTAAGAGTAGCTCATCCTCCTGCTGTGAAAGGTTTATTTGCTTCCAAACATAGAGAATATAATATACCTGGTTGCTTAGCTCTTTGGCTTGAAATGTGTTGGTCAGCAGGAGCTTGCCTTTATTATAAGCAAATAAATGAATATTTCCATTTTCAATATGCGCAAAAAGTTTTTTGCAGTTTCTTTCCTTACTTTTTTGTGCATAGTAAGCCAAAAGTGGGGTGCTTTGAGCAAAGAAGTGTGGATTGCGGAAGTGTTCATTTAGAAAGTTATATAGCGTCTTGTTTATGCTAAATAACACAGCTAGTTTTTTTTGTTCCAGTATATTATACGCTATTTGTGAGTTGGTCTTCACCTCCCTTTGTCCGAACTGATATAAGCGCTCTTTTATGTCGGGTGAGAATAAATCTAAAGGATGCACTACTGTTCTAGTATTGACCAGTATAATATTCACTCTCTTGTAGAGCTGACTCAAGAAAGGATTGTGGGCTACAAGATTTTTAAAGTTAGCAATAATAGGTAAGCTAGGGTCTATTGCTAAATCAAAAAAGAGGTAGGGGGATTCAGCGGAGGGGTCGAATATAGAAAAAGAAAATCCATCCGTATTAATACGGATGGATAATGTATATTGTTCCGATTTGCTAAAATCCACTTGTTGAATTGTAGTTAATGGAGACATAATTTTAAGTTTATAACTCAAACTAAAAGTGTGGTTTAGTAGAGTTAAGTTATAGCTTTAAGTAGCTCTTAGAGAGACTCCCAGTTACCTGTAGTGATTGGTTCATCCATAGAACCTACTTTTAGGCCAGGGTATCTATCTAGCTGTTGACGAATATAGATCATATTGCTTATTTCTTGCTCGTCTAGGCCTTTAAGGTATACATTGTATGGCGTTCTTGCTTCAAAGAAACGTGCAGGACCTGATTGGATAGTATCTATTTTAGCATTCATGATGAAATGTTCACCACCTGAGAAAGGTACAAACTTGATTGAGTCTGGATGGAAACCTCTTCTGTCTTTGAATAGACTCTCAAGTACGGGTACCTGGATGGTATCACGTTTGAATTCTGTTAGGCCTAGCTTTTCAACTTCTTTCCAGTTGTCTGTCTTTTTAGCTTTATTGATAATCTGCATTGCTTTCTCTTCAGTTAAGCCATCTTCTCTTTGAATATCTGTAAGTTCGCCTACTTTATAAACAGTTAAGATATTACCGTTTTTGATGAAATCAATGAGTGTGTCTAAATCTGCAGTATATTGGTTGTTCTGTTTTCTAAACTCTAACTGTGCATCTCTGATGTCAATTAAGCGTGCAATAACAGCTTTTTCTCTACGATTTTTTTCTTGTTCGAATTCGATAGGTCCCATAATACTAGCATAGCACAGATAGAGCAAGCCTATTGCGCACACAGCTAATATGACATTGATTAATTTTCTCATGATATGTATTATTTTTAGTTTATATTCGTACTTGCAAAAATAGAATAAATTAATCTATTTAACGATAGAATAGAAAAACTTTTTAAGCCAATCCTATGTTAGATACCTTTTTCGCAAAAAAAATTAAAGACAACTTTAAATTTAATCCAACTCCTCAACAAAATCAAGTAATAGAGCTATTATCTAGGTTTTTAAGTTCAAAATCCGAAGGTAGTGTTTTTTTACTACGAGGCTATGCAGGTACTGGAAAAACATCATTAGTGGGTGCTTTGGTCCAGGCCTTGGTTGGCTTGAAACAGAAAGTGGTGTTGATGGCTCCCACAGGACGGGCAGCAAAAGTTTTTTCTTCTTATGCCAATTATCCTGCTTTTACCATTCATAAGCAGATTTATCGGGAGAAGAAGTTTGGTGCTGATGAGCGTAGTTTTGATTTGAATCAAAATCTTTATCGAGATACGACTTTTATAGTTGATGAGGCTTCGATGATAGCGAATCAAGGCTTGTCGGCTGTGTCCTTTGGTTCTGGCTGTCTTCTGGATGATTTGATTCAATATGTGTATAATAATCAAAATTGCAAGCTTATATTGATGGGAGATACGGCTCAGCTTCCTCCAGTAGGAGAAGAGCTTAGTCCTGCTTTGGTGCCCGATCACTTGGTAGGCTATGGCTTAGAGGTTCATCAGTATGAGCTAAGTGATGTAGTGAGGCAAGATGAGGCCTCTGGAGTTTTGTTCAATGCTACTGCTCTACGTCAAGCTTTGGTAGAGGAGCAGGTTCATATACTCCCCAAGATAAAGTTGAAAGGTTTTACGGATATATCCTATCTATCAGGCCAAGATTTAATTGATACTTTGAGCGCTTCGTATAGTCGTTATGGTATGGATGAGTCTATTGTTATTTGCAGGTCAAATAAAAGAGCTAATCTCTACAATAAGGGCATTCGATCGACTGTGCTTTATAGAGAAGATGAGTTGAACACTTCTGATCTTCTTATGGTCAATAAAAATAACTATTTTTGGTCTAAGGCATACAAGGAGCTTGATTTTATAGCCAATGGAGAGATTATCAAGGTGGAGCGCTTGAGCAGCACTTATGAGTTGTATGGGTTTCGATTTGCTGATGCCACAATCTCTTTACCGGATCATGATTCTTATGAGCTAGATGTCAAGCTACTTCTTAATACTTTGCACACCGAAACACCTGCACTCTCTCGTGGAGAACAAGAGCAGTTGTTTCAGGCTATCCTCGAAGATTATGCAGATGTGAGATTGAAAAAAGATCGCATTAAGAAAATAAAAGAAGATCCACATTTCAATGCCCTACAAGTGAAATATGCTTATGCCATTACGGGACACAAAGCTCAGGGCGGGCAGTGGAGTTCTGTTTTCTTAGATCAGGGCTACATTACAAAAGATTATGTGGATGCAGATTATTACAGGTGGCTATATACGGCTTTTACGAGAGCTAGCGAGCACCTTTATTTGGTCAACTACCCCAAGGGGCAGTTGGAAGATGCAGATGATCTTTTCTAAGTCTTAGACTGCTAGTTTACCAAGCTATGGGTGTGATGTTATGCTCTTGTAGGTATTTGTTTGTTTTGCTAAAGTGATGATTTCCAAAAAAACCTCTATAGGCTGCTAGTGGGGAGGGATGTGGCGATGTAAGCACGAGGTGCTTTTTGCGGTCTATAAATGCTCCTTTTCGCTGTGCGTATGAGCCCCACAAAATAAATACGAGGTGCTCCCTTTGTGTAGCTAAGGCTTGTATAGCTGCATCTGTAAACTCTTCCCAGCCTTTGTTCTGATGAGAACCAGCTTGATGTGCTCGGACTGTGAGGGTTGCGTTGAGTAACAAAACCCCCTGTTTAGCCCAGTGTGTGAGATCTCCATTTTGTGGAGCTTCTACTTTCAGGTCAGCTTGTAATTCTTTGTATATATTGACCAAGGATGGAGGAATGGCCTGATCAGGGCTAACAGAAAAACTGAGTCCATTGGCTTGTCCTACTCCATGATAGGGGTCTTGCCCAATAATCACGACTTTGGTTTGGTTGAAGGGACATAAGTCGAAGGCATTAAAGATGAGTTTGGCAGGCGGGTATATTGGGCCGTTTTGTGCATATTCTTTTCGGATAAAGCTAGTGAGTAGGCTGAAATAGGGTTTGCCAAACTCTTCCTTCAAAACTTCTTTCCATGTTTCTTCGATTCTTACATCCATTTTCCAATTAGTTTAAATGAGGTGAATTTGAAGGCGCTTACAGCTGTCACGCATCTCTTGTGGCCAAATACTTGCTTGAATCTCTCCAATGTGTGCTTTGCGCAAGTAAAACATACAGAGTCTTGATTGACCAATTCCGCCTCCGATAGACAAAGGTAATGAACCTTCTACTAATTTGCGATGATAATAGAGGTCTAATTTTTCTTCTTGCTTTGCTTCCTTTAGCTGTTTGATGAGTACTTCCTTGTTTACACGAATACCCATAGATGAGAATTCTACTGCACGATCTAGTACTGGGTTCCAGAGTAGTAAATCTCCATTCAGGCCAGGTAGGCCATGAATTCCCAGTGTGCTGTAGTCATCATAATCGGCAGCTCTACTTCCGTGTTTCGTTCCATCTCCGAGTTCGCAGCCTATACCTATGATGAAGACCGCCTTATGTTGTTTGGTGATTTTGTCTTCACGCTCTTCGGCTGTGAGCTGTGGATAGAGCTGGCGTAGCTCTTCGGCGTGTATGAAGAATACCTCTTCGGGCAGACAGGGGCGAATAGCGGGAAAGGATTCGCTGATCATAAACTCTGTGCGTACCATGGCTGCATAGATACGCTTGACTGTATCTATGAGGTAGTCGCTGTTGCGTTCTTCTTCTGTTATTACACGTTCCCAGTCCCATTGGTCTACATAGAGCGAATGCAAGTTGCCTAGCTCTTCATCCGAGCGAATGGCATTCATATCTGTATAGATGCCATAAGCTGCTGGGATGTTGTAATTGGCAAGGGTTATTCTTTTCCATTTGGCGAGGGAGTGTACCACTTCGGCTTCGGCTTCTCCTAAGTCTTTGATAGGGAAGGATACAGGACGTTCTACTCCGCTCAGGTCATCGTTTATTCCCATTCCTCGGAGCACAAATAATGGAGCTGTAACTCTTCGTAATTTGAGCTCGGAGGCCAGATTGAGTTGGAAAAAGTCTTTGATTTGTTTGATGCCAATTTCAGTTTGCTTGAGGTCAAGAATGGGCTTATAGTGTTTTGGTATAATTAGATAACTCATTTAATGTAATTTTTCGCTTTTACGATGCAAAGGTATAGAATATAATCATTGTAGGCATTAAATAGTTAGTGAAATATATTGTTTAACTATTAAAATGATAATTATGTGCTGTGTTTTAAAAGCAATTCTGCCTATACTTAGCTAAGAATTATAGGGACGAAACACTAGAGAAGTGTTTTTCTTTTTATACATTTGTGGCAACTGGCCCAGTAGCTTAGCTGAATAGAGCATCAGATTCCGGTTCTGAAGGTCATGGGTTTGAATCCCATCTGGGTCACTGTGCAAGATGAGGTACAAGGTATAAAAGCTATGTACCTCTTTTTTATGCATTAAAAAAGACCTTACTGCTGAGAGTAAAGTCTTAATAAATTCTTACTATGGGCGTTTTACTTCTTTGAACGCTTCTTGTTTTTTTTATTCCAGTAGTGAATGTTGTTTTGAAGTAAATCCCAATTATCAGCCAGTGCTTGCATAGAGGGAAAGATCAAATCAGCTCCAGCATCCACTAAAACAGAATCATCTAATGGGCCTGTGTTGACAGCGACTGTAAATATACCAGCAGCTACTGCTGAACGAACTCCTAGTGGTGCATTTTCTATTACGATGGCTTCTTCTTTGTTAAAACCACCTTTCTTGAGTGCCATGAGGTAGGGTTCAGGGTCAGGCTTTCCATGCTTTACATCAAAAGCAGTCACCATTTTATCTTCTGTAAATGTATGAGGGAAGTTATGTTCTAGTTTCTCTAAGAGCGATCGTTGTCCAGATCCAGTAACAATCATGGGTGTCAAGCCTTCGCTTTTTACTTTAAGTAGTAGGCTGTATGCCCCCTTCATGCGCTCTGCTTCTGGAAGCGTATTAAATATTTCGCTTTTCCTTTGGTAGATTTGCTCTACTTCTTCATCGCTTGCCTCTTTGCCTAGGGTGCGTAAGCTGACTTCATTGACAGTTCCCTTACCTGTACGGCCCTCATTGAGGTACACCTCTTCTGCTGTCATTGACATGTCATGTTCTTCCATGACTTGCTGCCAAGCTTTTGCATGATTGGGCATGGAGTCAAAGAGAACACCATCCATGTCAAAGAGTACTGTTTTGAGCTTTAATTTGGTTAAACTATGTTTGCTGAGATAATTCTTGATTTGATCTTTGTACATATAATTTAGAACGTTAGTTAGTATAAATAAAGCCAGTGTAGAGAACTGGCCTTAAATATATTGAAAAAGTATGAGATTAAAGCTTCGCTTGGATAGCTTTTGACTCTTCCTCGTACCCTGGTTTGTTCAATAACGCAAACATGTTGCTTTTATAAGCTTCTACACCAGGTTGGTTGAATGGGTTTACTCCTAGCAAATAGCCGCTGATGCCACAGGCGATTTCAAAGAAATAGAATAGCTGGCCTAAGTAATACTCATTGAGTTTGGGCATAACAATGCGCATGTTAGGAACACCGCCATCTACGTGCGCTAGTTGTGTACCTAGTTCTGCCATTTTATTAACTTCATCTACACGTTTACCTGCAAGGTAGTTTAGACCGTCTAGGTTTTCGTCATCTTCTGGTATTCTTACTTCATGATTTACCTTATCGATAGAGATAACAGTTTCAAAGATGGAACGCTCTCCTTCTTGTATCCATTGTCCCATAGAGTGTAGGTCAGTAGTGAAATCAACCGCGGCAGGGAATATACCTTTGTTTTCTTTTCCTTCAGACTCACCGTATAGTTGTTTCCACCATTCGCTTACAAAGTGAAGTTTTGGGGAGTAGTTGACCAATATTTCAATTTTTTTGTCTTGCTTGTAAAGTGCATTACGAGTAGCAGCATAGATAGCTGCTGGGTTTTCTTTGAATGGCACCTCTAGTGCACAAGCTTTCTCCATAGCTGCAGCACCCTGTATAAGCTGGTCAATATCAAAGCCTGCTACTGCGATAGGGAGTAGTCCTACTGGTGTAAGTACAGAGTAGCGACCACCTACATCGTCTGGAATAATAAAAGATTTGTATCCCTCCTTATCTGCTGTAGTGCGTGCTGCTCCTTTGTTGGCATCTGTGATGGCAACAATCACTTTCTTAGCGATAGCTTTACCTCTTTGCTCTTCGCATTGTCTTTTTAGCAAGCGAAAGGCTAGAGCTGTTTCTGTAGTAGTTCCTGATTTGGATATATTGATTACACCAAAGCGCTTGTCTTTTAAGAATTCAAGTAGTTCATAGATATAATCTTCAGAGATGTTTTGTCCTGCAAAGAGTATTATTGGGTTCTTTCTATTCTCTAAGCGTAAGTCAAAGCTATTGGATAGTGCTTCAATCACTGCACGTGAGCCCAAATAGCTTCCACCGATTCCTGCAACTACAACTACATCACAGTTTTCTTTGAACACTTGTGCTGTAGCTTTGATGTCTTCAAGGTGTTCTTTAGTTGTAGAGCTAGCTAAGTGTAGCCAGCCAAGATAGTCATTTCCTTTTCCTGTCCCTTCTTCAAGTGATTTATGAGCTGCTGTGACAGCGCTCTCATAAGAGAGGATATCTTCTTCTGAAATAAATCCTAATGTTTTTTTAATGTCTAAAGTAATCATACTTTTATCTTTAATCTTATTTTAATTTGTTAGTTAGCTCTGTCATGACCTTTTCGGGCTTCTCCTGTGTGTACAACACTTTGTAAACCGCATTTAGGATAGGCATATCTACTTGATATCTTTGATTGATTTCGTAGATGCACTTTGTTCCATAATAGCCTTCAGCCACCATACCCATTTCAGTTTGAGCCCCTTCAACGGACTGTCCTTGTCCTATTGAGTATCCAAATGTTCTATTTCGGCTGTATTTAGAGTAGCCTGTTACGAGCAGGTCACCTAAGTAAACAGATTCACAGATACTTCTGTTCATAGGATGCACTGTGTTTAAAAAAAGACTCATCTCTTGAATACAATTAGATAGGAGTACAGCTTGAAAATTGTCTCCATAGGCTAGTCCATGATATACACCTGCGCAAATAGCATACACATTCTTTAAAACTGAACCGTATTCTACTCCTGTTACATCCTGATTGGTTGTGACTTTCACATAATTGTTGGTCAGTAAGCTAGCTAGTGAGTGGGCTTTTTCTGAGTCAAGACAAGCTATGGTGAGGTAAGAAAGTTGGTGTTTGGCCACTTCTTCTGCATGACAGGGCCCAGCAATTACTGCTATGTGATCAGGTGCTACTCCATACTTCTGTATGAAAAAATCAGAGACGATTAGGTTTTCGCCAGGGACAATACCTTTGATAGCTGTAACTATAAATTTGTTTTTAAGGCTTACTTTTAGTTTGCTTAATTCGTCTTTTAAGTAGGGGGAGGGAGTAACAAAAAATAAGGTGTCAGCATGTTCGATACAGGTGTTGATATCTGTGCTGAAATGAATCTTGTTTACATCAAACTGCACGTTTGTTAGGTATGCAGGGTTATGTCCATTGGCTATGAAGCTGTCTACACGATCTTGTCGATGAATATACCAGTTGATTTGCTCTTTTCGGGTGAGTACCATTTTTGCAATGGCTGTAGCCCAGCTACCTCCTCCTATAATTGCAATTCTACCAAGTTTTTCCATATTGTTAAAATAAAAACATGAGGAATCAAGCCTCAAAAGGCCAACTCCTCATGTTCTATTGTATTGATTAGTTTAATTTATTAACCCAAGCAGTAACGTCATCTACCGATGGATTTTGTAAATCTAGTTTGTACTTCTTGTTCACTCCACAGATATCCTGATGTAGTTTTTGTGGATTTATGTCTTTTAGATCTGATATGTGGTTATATCCTGCTTTATAGAAAACAGGTACCCATGCTTCAGGTATACCTAGTTCGGTATATTTACTTGCTGCATCTTTGGTTTCTTTCTTCTCAGGTCTCATTTGAGGGAAGAATAATACCTCTTGTATAGCTTCTTGACCCGTTAAGTACATAATTAGTCTGTCCATACCGATGCCTAGTCCTGCTGTTGGAGGCATGCCATATTCAAGAGCTCGTACAAAGTCCATATCAATAAACATGGCTTCATCATCTCCCTTTTCACTAAGTTCTAGTTGCTCTTTGAAACGCTCTAGCTGATCGATAGGGTCATTCAACTCAGAGTAAGCATTACAGATTTCCTTACCATTAACCATCAGCTCAAAACGCTCTGTAATTTCAGGGTTGTCTCTGTGCTTCTTGGTTAGAGGTGACATTTCAATAGGGTAGTCTGTAATAAAGGTGGGCTGGATGTAGTTTCCTTCACAGAACTCACCAAAAATCTCGTCTATCAATTTGCCCTTACCCATGGTTTCGTCAATCTCCATGTTTAATTTTTGGCAAACTTCACGAATTTCAGCCTCACTTTTTCCGCTTAGGTCATAGCCTGTAAACTCTTTGATAGAATCTAGCATTGTTACACGCTTATATGGGGCTTTGAAGTCTATGAGGTTGTCTCCCACTTTTACTTCGGTTGTACCGTTTACGTCTAAGCATACCTTCTCGATAAGCTGTTCAGTAAAGCGCATCATCCATTCGTAGTCTTTGTAGGCTACGTAAATCTCCATTGCTGTAAACTCAGGGTTGTGGGTTCTGTCCATACCCTCATTGCGGAAGTTTTTAGAAAACTCATAAACACCGTCAAAACCCCCTACAATAAGTCTCTTTAGGTATAGCTCATTGGCAATACGAAGGTAAAGAGGCATGTCTAATGCATTGTGGTGTGTAATGAATGGGCGAGCAGCTGCTCCACCAGGTATAGATTGTAGGATTGGAGTTTCTACTTCTAGATAGCCACGTGAATTAAAGAACTCACGCATCGAATTGTATATTTTGGTACGCTTAATGAAAATATCTTTGATGCCATCATTAACAGCAAGGTCAACATATCTTCTTCTATAGCGTAGCTCCGGATCATCAAATGAGTCGTAGACTTCTCCGTCCTTATGCTTGACAATAGGAAGAGGCTTGATAGACTTGGCAAGAACTGTTAGCTTTTCAGCATGAACGCTAATTTCTCCCATTTTTGTGCGGAAAACGAATCCTTCAATACCTACAAAATCTCCTAGGTCTAGAAGCTTTTTAAATACTGTATTGTATAAGGTTTTATCTTCACCGGGACAAATATCATCACGTGTTACATATACTTGGATACGGCCTTCAAAGTCTTGTAACTCGAAGAAAGAAGCCTTACCCATTATTCGGCGGCTCATGATTCGTCCAGCAATCTTTACTTTCTGAACTTCTTCAGCATCATCTTTGAAGTTGTCCTTAATGTCGGTAGAGTATGCAGTAACGTTAAATTCATCAGCAGGGTATGGATTGATACCCAATGCGCGAAGTTGTTCTAGACTCTCTCGTCTAATAATCTCCTGTTCACTAAGTTCTAAAATATTCATTTTGTATTTCTTATTATCTCTTCTGTATAAGCACAAAAGTACTAAAGTTTTTTCACATATAAGATTTATACTTATATAGTGTTTCTTAATTGACACCAAAAATACGGTATTTTATGCGAATTCACTAGCTATTGCCCTGAATATCATTAACACTAAATAGTTGATAACACTTGAAAAGCTCTGCATATTAAATTAACTTTGTAACCTAAAAACTAAATAATATGAAAGGAAATGAAGCAACACTTGCTTTACGAAATGACAGCATGAGTAAGCTCATGGGGCAGTATGCAATCCCTGCAATTATTGCCATGACAGCCTCTGCTCTATATAATATGATTGATAGTATCTTTATAGGACATGGTGTTGGACCCATGGCTATGACGGGACTATCAATAACTTTCCCTTTTATGAACTTAGCCTCGGCTTTTGGGGCCATGGTTGGTATTGGTGCCGCAACACTAATATCGGTTCGTCTTGGACAGCGAGACTATAAAAGTGCACAAAAAGTATTAGGCAATGTAGTGACCTTAAATCTAATTATAGGTCTGGCTTTTCCCTTGATCAGCTTTATTTTTTTAGATGAAATTCTTCGCCTGTTTGGAGCTAGTGATGCCTCCTTGCCTTATGCTCGAGATTACATGGAGATTATCTTGCTGGGGAACCTAATAACACACTCTTATTTTGCATTAAACGCTGTCTTGCGCGCGAGTGGTTATCCTCAGAAAGCAATGTATGCTACCATATTTACCGTAATTATTAATACGATATTAGACCCTATTTTTATCTTTTACTTTGAATGGGGCATACGTGGTGCAGCTATTGCAACAGTTACAGCACAAGCCTTGGCGTTGACGTGGCAAATTATGCTATTTAGACGAAAGGATCAGCTAATTCATTTTACAAAAGGTACTTATGCGCTTAAAAAGCATATTGTAAAAGATATATTGAGCATAGGGATGTCTCCTTTTCTTATGAATGCAACAGCCTGCTTTATTGTATTATTTATAAATAACAGCCTAGGTAAGTATGGAAATGACTACTACATAGGTGCCTATGGAATTGTAAATCGGATTAGCTTTTTCTTTTTAATGATTGTAATGGGCTTGAATCAGGGGATGCAGCCAATTGCGGGATATAATTATGGGGCAAAGCAATATGATCGTGTGACAGCTATCTTGAAGCTCACGATTTTCTGGGCTACACTAGTTACAACTCTAGGATTTATTTTTGGAATATTTTTTCCGCGTATGACAGCCTCAATCTTTACCTCTGATGAAAACTTATTAAATATAGCTTCGAGAGGATTGTCTATTACAATGATGGCCTTTCCTATCGTTGGGTTCCAAATGGTCACCTCAAACTTTTTCCAAAGTATAGGTCTGGCTAAGAAAGCCATATTCCTCTCCTTAACAAGACAGCTTTTGTTTTTACTTCCAGGTTTATACTTTCTACCTCGATTCATAGGAGTAGAAGGAGTTTGGGTAAGTATGCCTGTTTCTGACTTCGTGGCTACGGTTGTAGCAGCTGTTTTATTATGGCATCAGTTCCGTATTTTCAAAAGGGCTGATATAAAGCAATAGATTGGATAATGAGATTTAAATAACAATAATATGGATAATCATTTTGTAATTAATATCGGCCGTGAATTAGGTAGCGGAGGTAGAGAAATTGGTCAAAAGCTAGCCAATGAATTAGGAATATCATTTTACGATAAAAAGCTAATAGAGCTTGCAGCAACAGAGAGTGGCTTATGTGAGGAGTGTTTTGAGAAGGCGGATGAAAAGGCTTCTCAAACTTTATTGGGCTCAATATTCTCTATGCGTTATCCCTTTATCACCGATGGCGTTACTCCCTTAAACTTCCTAAATAACGATGCTTTGTTTAAGATACAAAGTGATGTAATTCGTGATTTGGCTAATAAAGAGTCTTGTCTATTTGTGGGCCGCTGTGCCGATTACATCCTTCGCAATCATCCAAGAAGTGTTAGTGTTTTTATCTCTGCTCCACGAGAAGAGCGGGTAGCTCGCTTGTGTAAGCGTCATAACATTTCTAAAGAAGAAGCAGAAGAGATGATGATTAAGGCAGATAAGGGACGGTCCCAATATTATAACTACTACAGTTATAAAACATGGGGTGCAGCTAAAACATACGATCTATGTGTAGATTCGTCAATATTTGGAATAGATGGTACAGTGGAGTTCATCAAGAATTTTGTAAATCAAGTACTAGCAAAAAATAGATAAGCTGTATTTTTAATAATAACAAAGAGGCAGCTACCTTTTGGGTAGCTGCCTCTTTAATTATATATAGCAACTGTTTTATACCGTATATAAGAACATTAAAATCATTTGTCCTGTCAAAATACGTAAAAACATAGTCAGCGGGTAAACGGTAGAATAACCTACTGAAGGAGCATCTCCTGAGGCTATAGAGTTCGAGTAAGCCAGAGCGGGAGGGTCTGTATTACTACCTGCTATGAGCCCGATTAGTGTGAAGTAATTCACCTTATAATAGAGTCTTGCGATTGTTCCTACAATAAGCAGAGGTATAACCGTAATCAGAAAACCAAAGGCTACATACAGTAAGCCATCACCAGCCACTACCGTCTCTAGGAATTTTTCGCCAGATTTAATACCTACACTAGCTAAGAATAACACGATACCTATTTCTCTTAGCATCAGATTGGCACTTTGTGTGGTATATGTGACTAATCCTAAGTGGTGACCAAAACGGCCAATCAGGATAGCAATCACAAGTGGTCCTCCAGCCAAACCCAGCTTAACGGGAGTTGGCATACCTGGGAAGGTAATTGGTAAGCTACCAAAGAGTATACCAAAGAAAATACCAATGAATATGGTAATGATATTGGGGTGGTCTAAGCGTTTGAGTGAGTTACCAACCATGGCTTCTGTTTGCTTAATACCTTCACGAGTACCCACTACCATTAGTTTGTCTCCTACTTGCAAAGTAAGACTAGGTCCTGCTAAAAGATCCATTCCCGAACGACTCACCCGGGTAACATTTACACCGTACATGTTGCGGATTTGAAGCTCACCTAATGTTTTACCATTGATTTCCGATTTGGTAATTAAGATACGGCGAGATAATAACTCTTTATCCTCTTCGGTTTTATCAGCCTCGCTTAAGTCCCAAACCTTACTGTCAAGTTTTTTTCCAATCAACGCAACAACAGCATCAATCGTTTCTGAAGAACAAACAATTAGAAGCTGATCTCCTTTTTCCAAGATTGTATCGCCTTCAGGCATACAGCTTGTTTCACCTCTACGCAGGCGAGAGCAAACAAAAGGGTAGCCAATAAAGTGTTTGATTTCTTTTAATACTTTACCTGTAATAGCTTCATTTTGTACCTCAACGATGATGCGTTGTGGAACATCTTGAGAACTACTTTTCTCTTTAAGTAAGGCTTCCTCCTCTTTTTTGAGGTCAATTCTAAAAATATATCGGATAGCAATAATACTACCAATAATACCTACCACTCCTAGAGGATATGCACAAGCATAGCCCAGTGCAATCGGGTCACCTGTATATCCCATCTGGTTCAAAGCTTCCTGCGCTGCACCAAGCCCTGGAGTATTGGTTACGGCTCCATAGAGTGTTCCTACGATCATAGGAAGCTCTATTCTTCCTCCCATGAAGTAGTAAATAGCCAGTGCAACTACAATATTAAGAGCCACGATAGAGACCGCTAGTAAATTAAGCGTCATCCCCCCCTTTTTGAAGGAGGTGAAGAAGGAGGGTCCTACTTGAAGCCCAATACAGAAAACAAAAAGAATTAAACCGAATTCTTGGATAAAGTGGAGTGTGTTGGGTTCCACAGTAAACCCGAAATGTCCCATTACAATTCCTGTAAAGAGAACAAATGTCACACCTAGTGACACACCGAAAATTTTAATTTTACCAAGCGCAACACCTACTGCAATAACAAAAGCGTACAAAAGTACGATATGAGCAACTGAGTTGGGGTCACGAAGTAAAACTTCTAGCCATTCCATAATAAAAAATTAGTTGATTTTGAGAATTTGAAACAAAAATAATGATTTTAATCAAGAGAAACCAATATTAAATCAAAAGAGTTTTTAAGCCTATTCTGTTAGTGAATTACCAATGTAGAAAATTTTCCGTAATTTATACTTTGTTTAGTCTTGATTTGTTATATTTGTGTTAGCCTATGTGGTAAAATAGGCTGATAATCAAGTATGATAAGTTAATTATTCTTACAGTAAAAGTAATAAACTATGGCAGAAAAAAGAGAGCGTCTTTTCTCGAATTTCCCTCCTGTTTCAACAGAACAATGGATGGAAAAAGTGACCGCTGATTTGAAAGGTCGTGATTTTGAGAAAAAACTAGTTTGGAGAACGAATGAGGGTTTTAATGTGCAGCCATTTTATAGATGGGATGACATCAAAGACTCCGAGTTAATAAACTCACTTCCTGGTGAATTTCCGTATGTAAGAGGTACTAAGAAAGACACAAATGCTTGGCTTGTTCGCCAAGATCTAATCGTAAAAGATGTAAAACAAGCAAATGCAAAGGCAAAGTTTTTGCTTGAAAGAGGTGTTGAGTCTATCTCTTTTCACATTAACGAGAAAGATTTAACAGACCAACTATTTGAGACTTTATTAGACGGTATCTGTGCTGAGACTATTGAGCTGAACTTCTCAACTTGTCAAGGGCATATTGTGAAGTTAGCAGAGTTGTTAGTTGCTTACTATCAGAGTAAGAAATACGATGTGATGAAGTTGTTTGGGTCTATTCACTTTGACTACTTCAATAAAATGCTGACTAGAGGCAAAGAGAAAGGGGATTTTATAAGCACCTCTAAGGCTTTGTTAGATACGATCAAACCTCTTCCGTTTTATCGCGTATTTGATGTAACATCAAGCTCGCTCAACAATGCAGGATCTTATATCACTCAAGAGCTTGGCTATGCTTTAGCTTGGGGGCATGAATATTTAGACAAACTGATTGAAGAAGGGTATCCAGCGATGGTGGTAGCCAAAAAAATCAAATTCAACTTTGGTGTGAGCTCAAACTACTTCATGGAAATAGCCAAATTCAGAGCAGCACGCTTGCTTTGGGCAAATATTGTGGCAGCATATAAGCCTACCTGTGATCATGACTGTGAGAATAGTGGACCCAATAATGAGTGTAGATGTGCTTCAAAGATGCGGATTCATGCAGAAACCAGTCTATATAATATGACAGTTTATGATTCGCATGTTAACTTACTTCGCACCCAAACAGAAGCTATGAGCGCTGCTCTAGCAGGAGTAGATTCAATGACTGTTTTGCCCTTTGATACTCCTTATCAAGAATCGGATGAGTTTTCAGAAAGATTAGCAAGAAATCAGCAACTGTTGCTCAAAGAAGAGTCTCACTTTGATAAAGTCGTTGATCCAGGAGGTGGCTCATACTATATAGAAAAGCTAACTCAATCTATTGCAGAAGAGGCCTGGAAAATATTTTTAGAAGTGTTAGATCAAGGAGGATTCTATCAAGCCGTAAAAAAAGGTGTAGTACAAGACGCCATTGCGGCTAGCAGTGAGAAGCGCCACCTGCATGTAGCGCAGCGTAGAGAAAACCTACTAGGTACAAATATCTATCCTAACTTCTCTGAAAAGGCGGGTGATAAACGACCTATAGACTTCAATAAAGCTTGTAAGTCTGGCAGTGATGCTACACTTAAAGTGCTTAAGTTCGATAGAGCAGGACTTGAATTTGAAAAGCTCCGCTTAGAAACCGAGCTGTCAGGAAAACGCCCCAAGGTGTTTATGCTTACAATAGGTAGTCTAGTTATGCGCCAAGCTCGAGCACAGTTTGCTTGCAACTTTTTTGCTTGCGCTGGATATGAGGTAATAGATAATCTTGGATTTAAAACAGTGGAAGAAGGTGTTGAGGCTGCTATGGCAGCTGGAGCAGATGTAGTTGTACTTTGCTCGAGTGACGAAGAGTATGCTGATTATGCTGAACCTGCTTTCCAAGCATTAAATAATCGTGCTATGTTTGCTGTAGCTGGAGCTCCAGCCTGTATGGATGAGTTGAAAGCCAAAGGCATCAACTACTTTATCCATGTACGTGTTAATGTGCTTGAGACCTTGAAGGAATTTAATGCTAACCTTTTGAAGTAAGACAGATATGAAACCAGATTTTAAAAAACTAGATATATATACTGCTATACATACTTCTGATGGTAAGGTATGGCAAAACGAGAATAAAATTAAAGCTGACTGGGAAACTCCAGAACACATCTTTGTAAAGCCAGCTTATACTAAAGAAGATTTAGAGCATCTTGAGCACTTAAATTATGCTGCAGGTTTGCCTCCATTTTTGCGGGGTCCATACTCTGCGATGTATGCGATGAGGCCTTGGACTATTCGTCAATATGCGGGTTTCTCTACAGCCGAGGAATCAAATGCTTTCTATCGTAGAAACTTAGCTGCAGGTCAAAAAGGACTCTCTGTAGCCTTTGACTTACCTACGCACCGAGGTTACGACCCAGATAATGAACGTGTAGTTGGTGATGTGGGTAAAGCAGGAGTATCCATCTGCTCGCTAGATAACATGAAGACACTTTTTGATGGTATCCCCTTGAATAAGATGTCTGTATCTATGACTATGAATGGAGCCGTTCTACCGATTATGGCATTCTATATCAATGTTGGGCTAGAGCAAGGTGCTGAGCTTGCTAATATGGCAGGTACCATTCAAAATGATATTCTTAAAGAGTT
>JASLIW010000072.1 GCA_030152865.1 Bacteroides sp. | reverse complement strand
ATTTTATGTAGTTTTCCTGCAGCTACTAAACTCCCCATAAGTGTGATTAGACCTATCACGACCGCTAGAATCGCTGTAACACTGGTGAAGTTTTCATAGGCTGAGGGTATGGCTCCTATGCGCAAGTAGCTTAAGATTCCTACCATAGCTGAGGCTGCTCCACCAATACCATTGAGCAGGGCTACAAGTTGAGGCATTTGAATCATTTGTACCTTCTTAGCCATGCTATAGCCTATGAGTGAACCAATAAGAAGACAGATATAAATAAAAGGTACACCTACAATGCCATAGTAAAATAGGGTGAGTACTACACCTGCAAGTAGGCTGACTGCACTTAGTGTATTTCCCTTGACTGCTGTTTCTACCTTGCTCATCATGGATATGCCTACGAGCACGAGTATGGATAGTACAGCACACATTAGATAATAAATTAGTGGACTCATTTCTTCGTGGTTTTTTTCTTGTTAAACATACGTAGCATTCTATGGGTTACGCCAAAGCCGCCTACTACATTGATAGTAGCCAGTATGATGGAGAGTCCACCAATGATTTGTCCGACTACAAATCGAACACCTTCTTGTTCGTAGGAGAGTCCGACGGCTAGCAGTGCTCCAAGAATAGAGATGCCCGATAAGGCATTCATTCCTGACATTAAGGGGGTATGCAGCAAGCTCGGTACGTTCTTAATAATAAAATAGCCGAGTAGTGTAGCCACTATAAAGATGAGAATGAGATAGAGTGGATTCATAAGTATTAGATTTAAGAAACAGTAGTTAGAGATTCTAACTACTGTTTCGATTCAAATGAGATTTTTAGCTTAGTCCCATCGCTTCTTTCGCTCCGGCATGGACTACTTCGCCTTGATATGTGACTAAGATAGATTGTACAATTTCGTCACTCATGTCTAGTTCTATCTTATTGTTCTTCGTTAAGAAGTGAACCAAGTGATAGACGTTTTGGGCGAACATCCAAGTGGAACTTGTGGGAAGCATACCCGGGATATTTTTGATACCAACTAGGGTAACACCATGTTTCTCTCCAATGACTCCTGCAGGGGTTTCGGAGCAGTTACCTCCTTGATCAATGGATATATCGACAATTACTGAGCCTTTCTTCATGGTCTTTAAGAGCTCTTCGGTAATGAGTATTGGAGCAACTTTACCAGGTACTAAGGCACTACAGAACACAATATCCATCTCTTGGATTGCCTCTTTGAGTTGTTCACGCTCTTTGATAAGCCACTCTTCGGGTAGGGCTTTAGCATAGCCTCCTTCAGCCATTGCAAGCTCGGCAGGAATGCCTGTTTCTATCACTTTTGCACCTAAGCTCATGGCTTGTTCGGCAGCGGCAGGACGAATGTCTGCGGCATAGGTTATTGCTCCCAAACGGCGGGCAGTAGCTAGAGCTTGCAAGCCTGCTACACCTACTCCCAAGACCATGACTTTAGCGGGCTGGATAGCTCCTACAGCTGTGAACATCTGGGGCATAAACTTAGAGAGGTGGTTGGCTGCAATTAAGATTCCTTTGTAGCCAGCACAGGTACTCATAGAGGTGAGTGCATCCATATTTTGTGCACGAGAAATACGAGGGACCCCATCTAAGGTCAGACTAATTACTCCTTGTTTAGCAAGTCTTTTCACCATCTCATGGTTGACAGGGGATGCTGGATGAATAAAGGTAATCAGATACTGGCCTTCATGCATCAATTCTACTTCGTGTTTTTGATAGGTTTCATTGAATAGGGGTTCTTTGACCTTTAAGATGAGTTCTGCTCGTTCATATACTTCTTGAGCTGATTCTACGAGCTCAGCACCTGCTGCTTGGTAATCTTCATCGTGGTAGTAGGAGCCAGCTCCTGCTGATTTTTCCACTAAGACTTTTTCGCCATCTGCCACAAATTTCTTGACAGTTTCGGGACTTGCAGATACACGCGCTTCTCCAGGCATAATCTCTTTGGGTATTCCAATAATCATGATTGTGTGTTTTTAGAGTATTAATAAGTTTGCACAGCTCGCAATGAGTTGTGCTTGTTCTTTTATCTAAGGTCTATCTCAAATATAGCTTTTTGCAATGAGAACTCTGTCAGTTTTTGACATAAAAAATGGAAGAATATCCAATAACTGCTTTATAACATCTCTATACTTGTACAATCACTAGGGGCTTATTTGAGTTGAGTACGAATCCATAGGTAAATATCTTTCATAACAGATTCAGAAAAAGTCTCTTCGATCTGATAGTATTCTTCAGGAGTCCCTTTTTCTGAGCTTTGAAAAAGATGATTGAGTTGAGGGTACTTTTTGGTGTAGAGTAAGTCTTTAGTGGACACCGCTCGTTGGATTGCTTTCAAGTTAGTGTCAGCAGCCACCTGTTTGTCATTCTCTCCATTTAAGGCAAGGATAGGGCAGTTTACTTGGCTGAGGTACTTGGCTGGGTCTAGCAGCAAGAAGCTACGATACCAGTCAGAGCTGAGTTGAGTTAGGAGTTTTTTTTGCACTTTTTCTGGATATACTTCTTCCAATTTATTCTGTGCTATGATCTTTTTTACTTCCTTGGCAAGTTTAGCCTCAAAGTCTTCTTGTTGTGCGAAATTAAAAACATAATTATTGAGTTGGATTTGACAGTTCAAGAGAGCTGTTTTTAATTCGTTAGGCATCTCTTGGTAAGCTAGTAGGTCTTCATACTGTTTTTTGAGTAGTAGATTCCCGTTAACTCCTGGTGCAGCTAGCAGTACGATGTATTTTATATCCTTTTCTTTAGAAGCTAAAATAGGTGCTATAATTCCTCCTTCACTATGTCCAATCAATCCAATTTGGTCTGTTTGGATCTGTGGGTGTTGTTGTAAGAAATGGTAAGCAGCACGGGCATCTTCAGCAAAGTCAAGGGTGGTAGCTGTAGCATAGCTGCCTGTAGATTGTCCTACACCTCTTTTATCGTAGCGAAGCACTGCGAATCCTTGTTTACAAAAGAAATCAGCTAGCACTGCAAAAGGTTTATGCTCATAGATGGTCTCATCGCGATCAAGTGGTCCGCTACCCGCTATAAGAAGAATAGCAGGGTGTTTCCCTTCTTGCTTAGGTAGGCTTAGGGTGGCATGTAGGCGGACACCTTCTTGACTAGAGTTAAAGCTGAGCTCTTCTTGCCGATAAGAATAAGGGGCTTGAGGCATTTGTGGTCTTTTAGGTTTGCTTGCTTCCATTTTGCTTAGCTCTAAGTCTTGGGTAAATAAGCCTTGTTTGAATGTGGCTTGAATGCTGGATTTACTTACTACACCGCTAATGCTTAAGCTGAGCTGTGATATACTAGCTTCTAGCTTGTTTTCAACATAGCTTACTTTGTCAAAAGGAATTCCAAAAGCTCCTTGATTGGGGCTATCCATAGTTCCCGACCACACTCCCTCTTCAAAGCTGAAGTGTAAATTAAGAGCGAGGTTTGTTTGAGGAGTTTTTAATTCTCCTTTCCAGCTCCCTTTAAGTGTTTGTGAAACTACTGGCAGTGAAAGAAAGAGGCAGAATGTGAAGATTAGTTTTTTCATAGTATGTTGTTTTTGGTTGGTTCTAATTTATGTTTAATCTCTGATTATAGCAATTATAAGCGAATAATATCTTGAGTTTCTTAGCTTAATAGCTCAACTACTTGTGAGGCTTGTTGCTGGTGTTCAAAAGAGTTTATACTTGGGGTGGGGATTCTTGTGTATTTGCCGTATCTTTATGTTTTGAAAAGGAAAAGTAGGTATGGAGAAGAAAATATTATTACAAAATTTAGCCGATAAGATGAAGCAGCATCAATTTGATGTTGCCCGTCAGATGATTTCTAAAATGAACCCTATTGATATAGCAGATCTTTTTGATGATTTGGCTAACGATAAGTGTTTGGTTCTGTTTAGAATTTTGCCGAAGGACCTATCTGCTGAGGTGTTTAGTAACTTACCCTCTGATATTCAGAAGGCAGTAGTAGAACATATTAGTGATGAGGAAATCCAATCCATCATTACGGAGATGCAGTTGGACGATACCGTCGATTTCATTGAAGAACTACCTGCTAATCTAGTCAAGCGAGTCTTGGAGCATGCTTCTCCTGATATACGCAAGCAGATCAATATATTTCTACAATATCCCGAAGATAGTGCAGGTAGTGTAATGACCGTAGAGTACGTTGCCTTACGAAGTTACATGACTGTAAGAGAGGCTTTGCTACACTATCGTGATTTAGCTCAGTTGAGTAGTAATAATAATATTTGTTTTATCATTGATCAGACGCGTAAGCTAGAGGGGGTGATTTCACTAAAAGAGATGGTGTTGTCAGATCCAGAGGCTTCTATTGCGGAGGTTATGGATACCAATGTGGTGTCGGTAGCGACTACAGAAGACCAAGAGGTGGTAGCTGATCTTTTCCGTAAGTATGACTTAAGCTCAATGCCTGTAACTGATACAGAAAATCGATTGGTAGGTATCATTACGGTCGATGATATTATGGACGTAATCGTAGACGAAAGTACGGAGGATATTCATAAGATGGCAGCGATCGATCCGTCTAAAGAGGAGTATCTCAAGGAGTCTGTTTGGTCACACTCTCGGCACCGTATCACCTGGTTGGTAGTACTGATGATCTCGGCTACTTTTACAGCTACGATTATTCGTCGTTATGATGAAGTGCTTCAATCCGTTGTTATGCTTGCTGCTTTTATTCCGATGCTGATGGACACTGGCGGGAATGCAGGGGCTCAATCTTCTACCCTTGTGATACGAGGTATGGCATTAGGAGAGATCTTAACCCGCGATTTTTGGCGTGTAATTTGGAAAGAGTTTCGGGTGAGTTTGATTGTTGGTTTCTTGCTAGCTGTCTTAAACTTTATTCGTTTACGCTTATTTGATTCGGATGTTCCTCTGAATGTTGTATTTGTTATTTGTATTAGTCTCTATGTTACTGTTATTTTGGCCAAAGTGGTGGGGTGTATCTTGCCAATGCTGGCTAAGTGGCTGAAGTTAGATCCAGCTGTTATGGCAGGCCCATTAATTACTACGGTTGTTGATGCTTGTGCTTTGATGATTTACTTTTGGTTATCGGTAAAGATACTTACTGATTTGTTGCCAGTATAAATTCGGAATCACTCATTTTATAATAGTGAAGGGACAGCTCCAAAAGGGGTTGTCTCTTTTTTACTTATCAAATTGTTTTCTTTTCCTTGGCTTCTCTTTTAGAGTTGCTGAATAATATATAACTTGCACTCAGTTTATTAATTAACTTTTAGGTGCTTGGTAAATAGATCTTACTTACCAGGTGAAAAGGGAATTGGGTGAGAATCCCAAACAGACCCACTGCTGTGAGCTTTATTTGAGTTTCTAGATTACTACATGTATCCACTGTTCAGGATGAACGGGAAGGATTTCTAGAAATAAAGCGAGTCAGAAGACCTGCCTAAGAGTATAGCGTCTATGGTTTCGGGGAGTAGAAACGAATAGCATGAATCATTGTAGGTATACAATTCCATACTATCCCCTTAGTTCATAGCTAACTATATAATAGAGTTATGCTACATAAAAATGTATTTAAGTTAGTCTGTATTCTTATTTTATCAACTTTTGTTGCCTGTGAATACGACGATGATTTTCCTGCCGAAGTAGGATCTGGGAATATTGAGGCGATTATACTCAACGAAGGAAAAATTTATTCCAATATGGGAGCCATTTCTGTTTTGTATAAAAACGGATCGGTTAGTCCAGACGTGTTCCGAGTAGTTAATAATCGCCCCTTAGGCGATGTCGCTCAGTCTATGACTCTGATTAATGGTAACTATTTTGTGGCCTTAAATAACTCCAAAAAGATTGAGATTGTCAATCCTACAACTTTCAAATCAGAAGGTACTATTCTATATACTCAAGCTGGACTTCCTCGTCAAATTGTTGCTGTTTCAGATTCGACAGCTATTGTGTCGGATTTGTTGAGTAATAATGCTGCAGGGGCCGCTCACCCAAGTCAACTTGTTCGTATCCGTACATTACCACCTTATGGAGAACCCCTTGAATACATTGTCATTAAAAACTGGGTGGAGTACATGGAGGTTGCAGCAGGTAAATTATTTGCAATGAGCGCTAGGGGGCTTTATGTTTTTGATTTGGATAAGATAAATGAAGAAGATAGTCGTCAAATCAAGGAGGTATATAACGAAGAGGTTACCAAGACTTGTAAGCTCTTGAAAGATAGAGATGATAAGATTTGGGCTTTGATGAACGATAAAGAAAAAAACAGACCAACGGGTATTCTTCTCAAGTGTGTCGATCCCAAAAAAGAAGAAGTTGTTCAAACACATCGCTTGCCTTTTGTAAAGAAGAGCGAGGCTAAAGAGGGTGATGTGATAGGGGCAATCTCTTACAATCGTACGGATATAGATGTAACAAAGACTCTGATATACTTTAGTGTGCTGACCTATAAAGAAGGTGCTAAGAATAATTTCCAGCAAAGCATTTATGTTTTTGATACCAAGACTGCTGAGTTCCGATTACACAGGCATTTACCAGGAGTAGATATGATGTATGGCTGTGGTGTTAGTCCTTATGGTGAAGTGTATGTTTGTGACTGTCTGGATTATTCTGCTCAGCGAGGCTATATTCGTCACTACCGAGAGAGTGGAAATGTAGTAAGTCATAAAGTGGGTGTTTATCCTAGTCAAGTTTACTTTCCAGAGCCTTTAAAATAATGGAATACATGAAACATTGGAAGTTTGTAGGTAGTCTTATTTTGATGTGTAGTCTCAGCTTAGGTTTATCCGCTCAACAGCAGAAGGACTCTGTTGCTTATGATTTACGCTTGGAAGAGGTACAGGTTGTTGCTCAGCGCATTAAACATGCCAGTGAGGCCAATGCTGGTGCCAAAGTTACTTTTATAGAACCAGAATTGCTGAAGGTGAACAAAACACGCTCCTTAGCTGAGCTCCTGACCGACAATTCGGCGACCTACATTAAAAGTATGGGTACAGGGGCCTTATCGACAGCTTCTTTTCGAGGAGGTAGTGCTGCACAAACTCGAGTCAATTGGAATGGCATCAACATCACTCCACCCATGTCGGGTGTCTTTGATTTTTCACAGTACCCTGTTTTCTTTGCTGATAATGTGAATCTATACTATGGCAGCAGCCACGTAAAAAGTGGTACAGGAGCAGTAAGTGGTAGTGTGAATATTTTTAATGACCCGGATTGGGGCAAGGGTTTTTCGGGCAAGGCCTTTGGTGAATATGGTTCTTACAATACCTATACAGGGGGAGGGCAGTTAAACTTTGCAGGTGAGCGTTTGGCATCTAAAACTCGCGTCTTCTACCAGCATTCGGATAATGACTATAAGTATATGAATAAAGTCTTAACGAATGAGTCCTTTAAAGAGAAAAGGGAAGATGCAGATTATTCTCAGTATGCTGTGATGCAAGAGGGGTATTGGAAAATAAATCCTTATGCTCAACTCACAGGTATTGGTTGGTTACAGCAGGGTAAACGTATGTTGCCTCAGCCTTTGGGTATCGTGGGCAAGACACACGAGCAGCAGCATGAAAAAAATGTGCGTGCCTATGTCGGATTTGATTGGACACGAGGCATACACGATCTTCATATCAAAGGAGCTTGGCTTTATTATCGTTTGGACTACGACCGTTGGTTTGATGGTGGCTTGTTCGATTCTGATGGGAGTATAAACTCCTCCCGAAGCTGGCAGGGTGTAGCCGACTACTCAATAGCTCCACTCGAAGAGCTTGTCATCAATACTACTTTAACCTATACTCACGATCGTATTCATGCTAGTAGTTATATTGATGTGGATTCTACAAAATATACAGATGGTGATTTTTCTTATCCTATTCCTGAGCCAGAGCCTGCATTAAAGCATCATCGCAATGTGCTCTCTTGGCAATTGTCTGCACAGTGGACTCCTCTAAGTTGGCTTCAACTACATGGACAGTATATGTTTGAGCAAAATGACCGCAAAAATGTATCTACTTACTCTGCTGGTTTTGCTACTAACTTTTTTGATAATACGTTCTACCTCAAGGGTAGTGTATCCTACAACTACCGTTTCCCAAGTATGAATGACTTATATTGGCGACCGGGAGGTAATCCAGATGTAAAGCCTGAGGATGGCTTTTCTTACGATGCTTCCATTGGGTATAAGAATCAAGTCAACACGTGGCTAGGCTTAAGTGCCGAAGTATCGGGTTATTTGATGTATATAGACAACTGGATTTTATGGCTGCCTAAAGATGGAAACCAGTGGATTTGGACGCCACAAAACAAGCGAAATGTACTTTCATCTGGGCTTGAATTTACTGGAAAACTAGAAGGGGAGTGGGGAGATTGGAAAACAACACTAGCTGGTAATGTAAGCTGGTCTCGTGCGCGTACACGTAAAAAACAGCATGTAGATGATAACTCATACATGCGTCAGATCCCTTACGTACCTACTTACAAATGGAATGCTCGTTTGGGTGTAGACTACAAGAAAGCTTTTTGTTCGTGGCAGACTACCTACATTGGTAAGCGTTATGTCACAACCGATCAATCGTATTCTACTCGTCCATATACTATTCATAACTTATTGTTGGGCTATCAGTGGAAGCTTAAAAATGGCTTACAGTTGACCCCACAGCTTCGGGTAGATAACATATTGAACACGTATTATGAGTCCACACAATATTACCCTATGCCTTTACGTAATATTTTGTGTTCCATCATGATTGAGTTTTAATCTTTAAAATATGATTTTATGAAAGAAAAAATGATTTACTTTTTGTCTTGCTTTATTCTTTTAGCAGGATTTACCGCTTGTAGTAGTGATGATAAGGATCCAGAAGAGCTAACCAAGCTTGGTGTATCTATAAAAAATGGTGAAGTACAAGGCCTTATATTAGGAAACACTCTGAAGCTTGAGGCTGCTGTAGAAAACGGTGAAGGAGCTACTTATGCTTGGACGCTTGATGA
>JASLIW010000069.1 GCA_030152865.1 Bacteroides sp. | reverse complement strand
TCAAACTCTCCGTTAATGTACTATGCTACTTCCTTAATTATTAATGCTTCTGCTTCCGTAAAGCTTAGTGCATCAAGACATAAGGTTCAGTTACCCTTTTCACTAATTCCACAGGTTGCCTTTTTTCATAGCGTTCATTACATTCAAACTAGTTACTCATCATGGTTTTTAAAATTTATTAGTATTTATATTGTAATTATAAAGCTTTACTCTCGCACTCATCTCATCTATTTTCAAGCCTCGATGCAAAAAGACCATGCGTGTAGCTATGAGTATGTTAGACTCCTTTTCCGCTCCTCTTGTTCGTATTTAGATATAGCCTCAACACGATCTCTTCTGAACTGGTAGAGAGCTGACACGACTTGTTGAATATTTAGTCTAGAGCCCCAAACTATTTGTCCATATTGACCTAGCTTACAGCGTCTAAAGAATAAGTATAGTTAGCTTAGATTGAAGAAATAGTATTCTGTAGCTATGAGTAGGGCAGTATCACCGAAGCTGCATAAATTTCTCAAGTGGTTGTCTACATTTTCGGCAATTAGGACTCTTCATAGAAGTGTTTTCCCGCTTTCACCCCATCAATACTCCACCACAAACTTAGACAAGACAGGTAGGTGATCGCTGAAGCCTCCTTGATACCTCATGCCATTGTAAGTACGAAAAGGCTTATACCCTCCATACTTTGTGTCTTCTATCAGCAGAAAAGGTAGTTTTACAATTTGAGTGTCCGATTCAGATGTTCGGCAAGTAGCCTGAGCTTGGAGCAACTGCCCCGATACAATAAACTGATCCAATACACCCCAGTGATTTTTATACTTATAGGTACCCCAGTGTTTTTTAGTTCTTTTTCGAGCAAGTAGATTATAGAGTTTCTGAGGTTCACAGCTTGAACCAGGTGCTTTAGCTTGAAGTATTTTCTGAACAGAAGCATTGTGAGGATAATCATTAAAATCACCCATCACAAGGATATTGGGAGTTTGACGCACTTGGAATAAGCTATCTATATGCTGTTTTAACTGCCTAGCTACATAAATACGATTAGGCTCGGATTTAGCCTGTCCACCATAGCGAGAGGGTAAGTGTACCACAAAGATATCTAGAGTATCTTGGCTCCATAACCTACCACTTACGTGCAGCAAATCCCGACTAGCTCTTTTACCTACAGGAAGTAAGCCAACTGAGATTGATTGCTGTTTGAGCACTTGGAAAAACTCGGGCTGATAGAGTAAGGCCACATCAATGCCTCTAGAGTCTGCCGATTGGGTAACAAGGTAGCGGTAACCTAATTTGCGAAGAGCTGTACGACGTGTGAGATCATAAATAACAGAATCATTCTCCACCTCACAGAGTCCAACTAAAGCAGGGGGATTCCACCCTCCAGCGGCTATAATACCCTTGGCTAAGGCTTTTTGCTTATTCCAATACTTAGATGTATTCCAGTGTTTGAGTGAGGTAGGCAAGAAGTCATAATCATTTTTTAGACTATCGTGCTTGCAGTCAAAGAGATTTTCAACATTCCAAAACAGAACATGAAGCTCTATTTTATCTTGTGCCTTTAACAAGTGAAGTGAGAATAAAAGAATGGGGCCTAGGATGTACTTATGCATAGGTTTAGAGTTAATAAAAAGAGGCAAGTTGATTCAAACTTGCCTCTTTAAAGAATGGGTTTTCAGTAAGTTCTTGCTATTTTTTAACAGGGATGTGCTTCAATACATCAAGCAAGTGATCCCAGAAGAGCTGTACCGTTGGAATTTCCAGACGCTCATTAGGTGAGTGTGCACCTAAAATAGTTGGTCCAAAAGAAACCATATCCAAATGAGGATACTTATCTAAGAATAGACCACACTCTAAACCTGCATGAATCGCCTTAATCTTAGGTTCTTTGTTAAACAAACGTCTGTATGAGTCAGCAGTAATCTCTACTATCTCTGAGTGTGGGTTGGGTTTCCAGCCAGGATAACCATCACCATGACTCACTTCTGCTCCAGCAAGTTCAAAGGCAGCACGTACGGTACGTGCCATATCGTTGCGAGCTGATAGAATTGAGCTTCTTTGGCTTGTTTCGATACGGATGATGTTCTTTTCAGGCATCTTAATAGAAGCTAGATTGGTAGAAGTCTCTACTAGACCAGGTATCTCTAAGCTCATTGCCTGAACTCCGTGAGGAGCAGCATAGATAGCCTGGATAAGGCGGTTCATCGTGTCTTTGTCAATGGCTGTTTTTTGAGCTGTCTCAGACTCTAGTACAAACTTCATGTCGGGCTCTATTGCGGCTAGCTCGTCTTCGATCTCAGCAGCAAAAACATTGAGTTCTGTTCGTACATCGTGTTTAAACTCCTCGGGCACTGCACATACGGCATGAGCCTCTCTAGCAATAGCATTGCGAAGATTACCTCCATCAATTGAGCATAGGTAGAGATCAAACTTCTGATTGATGCGATCTAAGAAACGATTTAACACCTTATTGGCATTTCCCAGCCCCAGATGAATATCACCCCCAGAGTGTCCTCCTTTGAAGCCTTTTATGTCAACCTTAAAAGAGAAGTAAGATGCAGGTACCTCAACTTCTTTATAGCTAAACTTAGCCACAGTATCTATACCACCAGAACAACCGATAAACAGTTCTCCCTCGTCTTCTGAGTCTAGGTTAAGAAGGATCTTGCCATGAAGCACATCATTTGCAAGTCCGTAAGCACCTGTTAATCCCGTTTCTTCGTCAACTGTAAACAAGGCCTCTATCGGACCATGTTCTATATCTTTTGCAGCAAGTACAGCTAGCTGTGTAGCAACTCCTACGCCATTATCGGCGCCTAGGGTAGTACCATTAGCTTTCATCCAGTCACCCTCGATAACTAGCTCGATTGGGTCATTGTCAAAATCGTGTGTCACATCATTATTTTTCTCACACACCATATCCACATGAGATTGAAGAATAGTGGTTTCACGATTTTCGTAACCAGGAGTAGCTGGTTTGCGAATAATGATATTACCTATCTTATCTTGTTCGTAATCTAGCTGATGTTTTTTAGCAAAATCGATTAAGTACGCTAAGATTTTACCTTCTTTTTTAGAAGGACGAGGCACCTGGCAGATCTCTTGAAAGTATTTAAATATACCTGCTGGTTTTAAGTTAGTTATATCCATATTTTAATTATTTTTGAAATGGCTACCAGTAGATTTACTGATGGCTCTTTGTTACTAATTATAGTTAAATAGATAGATAAGAATAAGGACGCTACGAATTTTTATATAAAAAAAAGAGGTCTAACTCATTCAAAAGTCTATCTTTGTAATATATACAAATTTAATAGAAATGTTTGAGACAATACTTATATCTTTTGCTATAATTGCAATATCAATGCTTCTATTAGGAGTCAAAATGATATTTAAAAAAGGTGGAAAGTTCCCTAATACGCATGTAAGTGGTAACCCTAAGATGAAAGAATGTGGGGTAGGATGTGCTCAGTCACAAGACCGGAATGCCCGTAAGCGCTCTAAGTATGCAGAGTTTGTTGAGCTACAGAGTGAAAAATAAGAGACACGACAATCATTAAATATTACAAAATAAAATTATGAAGACGAGACTGACTAATCTTGCGAAAGGATTTTTTGTTTTAGCAGCAGCTGTATGTTTTGCAAGCTGTCAAACAAGTACGACAGCCAAAGATGAATCGGCTACAGATACTCCCTCTCTAGATGGCAGTATAAGAATTGCTTATGTAGAGATTGATTCCTTAATTACTAATTATAACTTCTGGCAAGATGTGACAGAAGCTATGACTAAGAAACAAGAAGATATCAATCTTAGCTTGAGTAAGAAACAAAAAGACTTGGAAAATGATATTCGTGACTTTCAGAATAAGTTGCAGCATAATGCATTTATGAGTGAAAGTAGAGCTCAGCAAGAGCAGCAACGCATCATGAAAAAGGAGCAAGATCTTCAGCAATGGGCCAACAAACAAGCACAAGAAGTAGCTGCTGAGGCTCAAAAAAATGATTTAGCCATTAATGATGCAGTTAAATCGTATATAGAAGAATATAACAAGACACACAAATATACTTTTATCTTTACAAATGCAGGTAATAGTACATTCCTGTTTGCAGACAAAGCTTATGATATTACAGATGATATCATCAAGGGCTTAAATGAACGTTATTCTGCCAAGGAAGAGACAAAGTAAAAGGTCAGGGTCAGAAGGTAGTTGGGTCAGGGACTTTTCAATGAAAGGTCCCTGACCTTTTTATGTTATGACCTAGTCAAAACACTGGGCTGGTCCTGACTTATCATTAGGGTAATCGGCATGGGTCCTTACCTCATATAATAGCTACTATATGGATAAGAACAATACGTTCTGCTAGCTAAGTTTAAATGTTTGAGCCTAGTTGGATTGTTCCTTATTGTGCTCGTGGAGTAGGCGAAAAGTCGAGTAAAGATAAAGTACTGCAGCTACGCTAGCAAGCATAATCCACTCTGTACCTGGAAAGTAGAGCATAGTTCCTCCTGTGGCAATGAGTAAAATATTGGCCAGGAATTGTTGACGATATAAGCGTTTTACGGTAAGATTACTACCTGCATACGGATCATTTAAATGTGCTAAAGCCATAAGTGTACCTCCTATAGTAACTAGATAAGGAGCATAATGCCAGTCTGTTATCTTAAGACTTATTCCAATTAAACAGGCGATAGCGCCTAGGATATAGATGTAGGGTAGTAGCTTTTTCATTTAATCTTCAAATACGTAAATGTCCTCGTTGTCCTTCTTCATAAAATAGCGTTCCCGCGCAATGTGTTCCAGGAACTCTGCATTCGTAGAAATCTCTTCCAGCTTGCGTGTGGCTTCTTCGTATTCATTTTCATAATACTTTATTTCTCTACGCAACTCTCTAATTTCGGCCTGTCTTTGAAAGCGTTTCATCAGGTTGTTTTCATCCAAAAAGGTGATGTGGACAAGAAATAAACCGACGATAATGACGTATTTTTTCTTGCCTAGAAAATTCCAAAATGAGGTAAAGCTATTCATAATTACTAAAGGATAATCTCTTTAGGCAAAGATAAAAATAATATCAACAACAAATGATGGAAGAGGGTGGAAAACTTGATAGCTCGCTCTAAAGCTCTCACTTTTTTTATGTACATTTGTATAAACTCAAAAAGGAATCATCCACGTATGGAAAACTATATTGTATCAGCCCGAAAGTATCGTCCTGATACTTTTGATACTGTTGTAGGGCAGAATGCACTGACTGCTACACTAAAAAACGCGATAGCCTCTAACAAACTAGCTCATGCCTACCTCTTTTGTGGACCAAGAGGAGTCGGTAAAACAACTTGTGCACGTATCTTTGCTAAGACCATAAACTGTCTTAATCTAACAGCTGAGGGAGAGGCTTGTAATGCTTGTGAGTCGTGTGTGGCCTTCAACGAGCACCGCTCCTATAATATTCATGAATTAGATGCAGCCTCCAATAACTCAGTAGAAGATATCCGTCAGTTGGTAGAAATGGTTCGCATCCCACCTCAAATAGGTCAGTATAAGGTATTTATCATAGATGAGGTACATATGTTGTCAGCAGCAGCCTTCAATGCTTTTCTAAAGACGCTTGAAGAGCCCCCTATGCACGCTGTATTTATCTTGGCCACTACCGAAAAGCACAAGATACTTCCCACCATCTTATCTCGCTGTCAAATTTATGACTTCAATCGAATCACAGTCAAGGACATTGTTGGATACTTGATGCATGTGGCCGATAAAGAAGGCATCAAATATGAACAAGAAGCATTGAATGTTATTGCTCAGAAGGCAGATGGAGGTATGCGTGATGCACTTTCTATCTTCGATCAGTCGGCCAGCTATACCCGAGGCAATATTAGTTATCAAGGTGTCTTAGATAATCTTAACGTACTCGATTATGATTACTACTTCCGATTGACAGATGCCCTTTTGAAAAATAATGTCGTAGATGCCCTTCTTATATTCAATGATGTTCTAAATAAGGGATTTGAAGGGAGTCACTTTATAACAGGCTTGACGAGTCATTTTCGTGATTTACTAGTAAGTAAAGATGAGCAGACGCTCGCTCTTCTTGAGGTAGGAGCCAGTATTCGTGAGCGCTACCAACAGCAGGCACAAGCGTGTACGGATCAGTTTCTCTTCCAAGCCATGAAGTTATGCAACGATTGCGATTTGAACTTAAAGGTGAGTAAGAATAAACGCTTATTAGTTGAGCTAACTTTGATTCAGGTAGCTCAGCTTACTGATGAAGAACCAGAGAGGCCCTTGGGCCAATCAACGATAAATCCCACATTTAAAAAAGAGACGGCCAAGACAGCTAATCAGCTAGCTCCTCAGCAAACTACTACCACATCAGCTCAGAAACCGCAGGTAGCAGTTGAATCACCAAAACCAAACTTAGCAAAGCCAAACCCAGCTAAGACTACAGTTCAGGCCACAGCCCAGCAAGTCAAACCTGCTTCTACTGCAAGCTCCAAAATGACCATGAGTGAGCGTTTGCAAAAATCAAGCAAGTCTGAACGCAAAACTCGTGTCGTTAGTAAAGAGGAGCTAGGTGTGGCTTCTATCAAGCAGATGAGGAATAAGCTCAAAAAGGAAGAAGAAAAACAACATATTGTACAGAAGCAAGAGGAGAGAAAAGAGCTTAAGACCGACTTTACGGAGTCTCAGCTCAACTACCATTGGCAGGCTTATGCTCAGCGTATGCCCATAGAGCAAAAAGCCTTATCGGTGCGTATGCAGGGTATGCGTGTGAAGTTATTTGATAACTATCTATTTGAAATGGTGGTTGAGAATGAGTTAGTAGCCAACGATTTTCGATCTATTCGTACGGACATTGAGCGTTATATGCGTCAGGCTTTGCAAAATGATTTTATAGAGATGCAAGTGCGTGTGAGCGAGCCAGATGAGAATGTGAGAGCCTTTAGTCGGACAGAGAAGTTTCAACAGATGGCTAGTAAGAATAAAGCACTGCATGAGTTGAAAAATGAATTTGGCTTAGAGTTCTTTTAAACACTCATCCGTGTTGTGGCTTTATCAATACTCTGAGTACAACCTTAATTTAAGATAGTAATGGATGTAGAATTATCGTTTCATATATGGTGGGGTATAGCTTATCTCCTGTTGGGTGTTTTATTTTTGGTGCAGCTATTTTATAACCTCTATTATTACAGACGTCTGGCAACAACTTCAGTCCAACAAAGCTTGGGAGAGTGTAATAGATCTAGCTGTCCCCCTTTGTCTGTTATTATTTGCGGGGAAAATCAATTGGAAGAGATTCAAAAACACCTACCTCTTATCTTAGAGCAAGATTACTCTGAGTTTGAAGTAATTTACGTAGATATGGCTTCTACCGATGATACAGCTGTTTATTTAGAGTCACTTAGCGAACAATATAATCATTTTTACTATACGATTATTCCCGAATCAGCCCAATACATAAGTCGTCGCAAACTCGCTCAAACTCTAGGTGTTAAGGCAAGTAAGTATGATTGGCTCGTCTTTACAGAAGCAGATTGTCAGCCCGTATCTAAGCTGTGGTTGCAGTCTTTAGCTTTTCACTTTAAAGAAGGAATTGATATTGTTTTGGGCTATAGTCGTATGGCAAAAGAGCATTCTTGGCTTAGCCGTTTTAGCTCCTATGACAATTTACTAGTGCAGATGCGCTACCTCAGCTTTGCCTTAGCTGATAAGCCCTATATGGGTATGGGACGAAATATGGCCTATCGGAAGTCTCTATTTTATCAACAGAGAACCTATGCCAACCAACTGAATTTGCAACGAGGTGAAGATGAACTTTTTTTAAACCAAAGAATGACGGCACAGAATACTGCTGTGGTGCTTTCGCCCGAATCTATTGTTCAGACAGCACCTTTTGCCCAACTCAAACACTGGAAGTACCTGAAGGGTTCTCACCTTTTATCTATGCAACGCTTCAAAGGTAAAAAACACTGGGCTGTAGGTTTTGAAACAACTAGTCGTATCCTCTTCACATTGCTTTTTGTGAGTTTGCTAGTTGGGGCAGTTTACGCTACTTGTTGGGTAGCCGTGGGGGGATTAGTTTGTTTAGCCTTGTGCAGATGGTTGCTGCAAAGCTTAGTTACGAATCAGGTAGCCAAGGCTATGGGTGAAGAGCGTAGGTATCGGATTTCTTTATTTATTTTGAATTTATACCTACCCATTCGCACCTTCTTATTGAAACTGGCTCTACCTAAGCGTGGCAAAGGTGATATTTTTAAAATATCAGACTCTATTCGTAACGCATAGAGCTAGCAGGCTTAATCTTCGATATAATGTATGATGGACCTACTAGCATACTTACAGCGATAAGAATAGTCGCTATATTGAGTAATGCTATCCACCAAAAGCTCAGAGAGATAGGTACACGATCCACATGATACACACTCGGGTCGAGCGGGATAAGGCCGAACTGGGCTTGGATAAAGCAGAGCGTCAAGCCGACACAGTTGCCCCATAGCAAACCTCTAGCTATCAAGAAACTAGCTAAGTAGATAAATATTTTCCGTATTGCTCTGTTGTTTGCTCCTAAACTCTTAAGTAGGCCAATCATCTGTGTGCGTTCGAGAATAAGGATCAACAGGCCTGAGATAATGGTGAATCCCGAGATAGCCATCATGAGCCCTAAAATGACCCATACGTTCAGATCTAAGAGTGCTAGCCAACCAAACAATTGGGGGTTGAGTTGCTCTACATTATAAACAATATAAGGTTCCCCATAGACATCTGTCTCACCAAAGAGTAGGTCTCCTAAGGTTTCTGAGTAATCATTGAGTTGGCTATAGTCTTTGAGTTGTATCTCTAGTCCACTGCTTTGGTCGTTCTTCCATTTATTGAGTCTGTTGACCGTGTGTAGGTCGGTTAATAAGTAGAGTTTATCGTACTCGTAGAAGTTTGTTTCGTAGATTCCTACTACTTCTAGACGTCTAGCCCTGATTCCTTCCTCCTCCGCATAGTAGGTGTATATTCTATCTGCTAGCTGGATATGAAGTAAATCAGCTAGGGTTTGTGAAATCAGAACTTCGTGGGTGGAGGTGGAATCATTAAACTGAGGTAAGCGTCCTTCCTTGAGGTACTTCTCAAAGAAACTTGTATCAAAATCCTGTGCTACTCCTTTGAGTATCATGCCTTGAAAACTCTCCTCTGTCTTAATCATTCCAACTTTGCTTGAGTAGCGCTGCGTGTGTGCTACGGCAGCTTGTTGATTTAAGTATTGGATAAGGCTGTCTGATACAGCGATGGGAGAGGTCTCATAAGCTGAGGTGCTGTGGTAGTTTACTATTTGGATATCTGAGTTAAATCCTACTGCCTTATCACGTATTTCACCTTTGAATCCAATAACCACTGCTACTGTAATCAACATCACAATAAAGCCAACAGCTATACCTAGTTTGGCTATAAATACAGCAGGTTTGGATATTTTATTGGTACTTCCTTTGGTGGTATATAGACGTTTTGCTAATTGAAATTCAAACAAGGTTTCCTAAGTTTTAGGTGGATGAATATTAAATCAGCATCAAAGTTAGGGATAAATATCTGTTTAAGTTTAGTTTCAATAAATTTAAATAGCTTAGACATCCTTATTTTTCTATTCTCTATTTAATCTATACTTTTACCTTATATCTTAATCTTAATACAAAGAAGCATGACTATAAATCTGATCACCTATAATGAATCTTTAGATAAACTCAGCTCTATTGCCCGTACTCACGAGGAAATTCTAACAGAGCTAGAGCTCCACTTTTCTGTAAATTACCTTAAGCATACTGATTTAGAACAATTGCCAGCTGATGAGTTTGCTTTGATTTTTATAGCTTCAGGAGGTGTAGAACAACTGATTGCTCATGACATAGAAAAGCTACCCCGTCCTATTGTTTTTTTGATCGATGGTTTGAATAATTCAATGGCTGCTGCCTTAGAAACTTCAACATGGATGCGTGAGCGGGGCATTAAAAATGAAATTTTGCATGACGATTTGCCCTGGGTGATTGAAAGGATAAAGACTCTGGCTAAGAACTTCCATGCACAGCGACGTCTTATGCAGCAAAAGATAGGAGTTATTGGGCCTGCTGCTCCATGGAGTATCGCCAGTAGTGTAGATTACTTTTTGACGAAACAAAGGTGGGGTTTGAGCTTTATAAATATTCCTATGAGCCGAGTTGCTGATATTTTTAGAGACCTAGTGATCGAGGAGGACAGTAAGCTTAGTTCGGAAATTCTTTCGGCTGCTTATGCATCCTCAGCTATAAACCCTAAGGCATTGGCCCAAGCACTACGTTTTTACAAGGCTGTTAAGCAGGTTTGCGAAGAAGAAGGGCTCACAGCTGTTACTTTCAATTGCCATGAATCTATGGAAGAAATGGGTGTTACAGGCTGCTTGGCCTCTGCTATTCTTAATGATAGAGGGATTACGGCTGGTTGTGATGGGGATCTACAGACGATCTTTACTTTAGTTATGATTCAAGCCTTGACGGGTGAGGCTGGTTTTATGTGTAGTCCAAGTCAAATAGATACCAAAGAGAATAAAGTTGTATTAGGGCATTGTGGTATAGGTACTAAGCAGGTTTCTCACTTTACGCTTCGGGAGCATTATGCCTCCAAAAAAGCCATATCAATTCAAGGAACCTTACCTCTGGGAGAGTTTACACTACTGAAGTGTGGAGGTGAGTGTTTGGATAAGTATTTTGTAAGTTCCGGATACATTCTAGAGAACACACAGTTGGAGTCTACTAGCCGTACTGAGGTCTTATTTAAGATGAATGCTGACTCTACTTACTTCTTGCGGAACTCATTGAGTAATCATCATGTGATGATACGTGGCAACCATGAAGATGCGATATCTAGCTTCCTGGAAACTTACTCCTGTAAGAGAATAAGTTAAGAGCATTGGCTCAAAACTACTTTAAATAAGAAAAATTTAGATAAGTAAAAGGGTCAGCTCAATGAGCTGACCCTTTTGGATTTATTATTTATTGACTTGATTTTCTGGCTTACCACTCATAAAGGCTTTGACGTTATTAATCAAAATCTCCATGAGCCTAGTACGTGCGGCATAGCTAGCCCATGCAATGTGAGGAGTAATGTAGCAGTTTTTAACACCTAGTAGGGGATTGTCTGCCTTAGGTGGTTCTTGTGACATAACATCAAGACCTGCTGCATAAATCTTTTTGTTTTTTAATGCCTCTGCCAAATCAGCTTCATTGATCAGTGGACCACGGCTAGTATTAATAAGCATAGCAGAGGGTTTCATAAGTGACAGGCGTCTTTTATCTACCATATTGCGTGTGTCAGCAGTCAGTGGGCAGTGCAGAGATACAATATCTGCCTCTTTAAATAAGTCATCTAACCCCACTTTTTTTATTTCATGAGGAAGTTGTAGCTGTGCTTTTGAAGTATAGGCTATGACTTTCATACCAAAGCCAATCGCTATTCGAGCCACAGCATGGCCTATATTACCTAAGCCAACAATACCTAAGGTCTGTCCATGTAGTTCAATAAGGGGTGAATCCCAAAAACAGAAGTCGGGGTTATTACTCCATCTGCCTGCATGTACTTCGTCTGAATGGCTTTGAACATGTAAGCTAATGTTTAATATATGTGCAAATACCATTTGAGCTACTGAGTTTGTGCTATAGGCTGGAATATTAGTTACTACAACTCCATGCTCCTTGGCAGCCTCAATATCTATGGTATTAAATCCTGTAGCTATTACACCAATGTATTTGAGTTTGGGAAGTGCTTCTATAAGTTCTCTATTAAAGATAACCTTGTTTGTTAAAATAATATCTGCATCCTTACAGCGCTCTATCACTTGACTCTTATCTGTTCTATCATAGATAGTACACTCACCTAGTTCTTTTAATGCACTCCAATCTAAATCTCCAGGATTGGCTGCATAACCATCTAAAATTGCAATTTTCATATTTGTAAGTTTATAAGGTAAATAACTCTTATTTTGAGTATTTGTCTCCCCAAAGTTTGTTCAACCAAGCAGCCTGCTTTTGTTCTGCGGGGTTGTCTTGTGGGTTCCAAATCCGTTTATTTTTAATCTCTTGAGGTAAGTAGTCTTGTTCTGTGAAGTTGTTTTGATAGCTGTGTGTGTATTTGTAATCTGCTCCGTAGCCCAATTCTTTCATCAGTTTAGTGGGAGCATTGCGCAGGTGTAGGGGTACAGCCAAGTTACCTGTTTCTTTCACGAGGTCTAATGCACTGTTTATCGCTTCATAAGCAGAGTTGCTCTTAGGGCTAGTTGCCAAATATATAGTAGCTTGAGCTAAAGGTATCCTACCCTCAGGCCAACCAATTTTGTTAACGGCATCAAAGCAGCTATTGGCCATAAGTAAGGCATTGGGGTTAGCTAGCCCTATATCTTCGGAGGCTGAAATAACCAGTCTGCGTGCAATGAACTTGGGATCTTCTCCTCCTTCCACCATACGTGCCAACCAATAAATAGCTCCATCGGGATCGCTCCCACGAATAGATTTTATAAAGGCAGAGATAATATCGTAGTGTAGCTCACCCCCTTTGTCGTAGGCTAGTGGATTCTGCTGAATCGAGTTGGTCACTAGCTCATCGGTAAGAACAATAGGATCGCTAGGGTTGGCAGTGACTATCAGGTCTAAAATATTGAGTAGTTTTCGTGCATCACCTCCTGAGTGACGTAAAATAGCATTTGTTTCTTGTAGCTCTATTTTTCTCTCCTTAAGCACGCTATCTGTATGAATAGCTCGCTTCAAGAGTTGGAGTAGATCTTCTTTCTGCAAAGACTTCAATACGTAGAGCTGACAGCGTGAGAGTAGGGGGCGGATGACCTCAAAAGAGGGATTTTCGGTAGTTGCACCAATAAGTGTAACGACACCTTGCTCAACAGCTCCCAATAGAGAGTCCTGCTGCGATTTGCTAAATCGATGAATCTCATCAATAAAAAGAATAGGGCTAGCCTGACTAAAGAAACGAGTACTTTTGGCGTTTTTAATGACCTCTCGTACGTCTTTCACTCCCGATGTTACTGCACTTAAGGTATAAAAAGGAGTTTCGAGTTGGTGAGAAATAATCTTGGCCAAAGTTGTTTTACCTACACCTGGAGGCCCCCACAAAATAAAAGATGAGATGCGCCCTCCTTCGATCATTTTGCGTAGGGGAGCATTAGGCCCAACAATATGCTGTTGGCCGATATAATCACTCAAGGATGTGGGTCGTAAACGTTCAGCTAAGGGTTGCATAACTTAATTTAAAATGCCAGATTAACCATTAAGCGCACCCCATGCTTACTTGCACCAGGAGTGTTTAGATAGGTCAATCGTCTCACATATTCTACTTGTAGAAATTTAAAGATGTTGTAAACACCTACACTTGCCTCAATATAAGGTTTGTTGTCCATCACAAAGGCTGATAGTTCGCCGTCACGAGTGGGAAACATAAACAAGTCGTCATTCTTACTGATAAATGGGTTGTTCTTATCGCTTAGGTGTCCATAAAGTGCTTTTACCTTAAATATCTCTCTCCACTTCAATTTACGTAAAAGAGGGATTCTATTCAAGAGTTTGCCATTCATATCATAAATTAAAGATAAAGATACAAAACGGTCGTTCAAAAACTCCATATTACGCATCATACTAAAGGTCTCATCGTTCTGAGAGATATAGGATAGATTGGCTGCAGGTACAATAAGCAAGGGGAAGGGTACGGTATTCCACTGTGCCCCTGCTTCTAAATTCATATCGAGTTTGCCCCATGAAGATAGCCAAAATCGATTCCATATCCCAATTTGAGTCAGGTTAGACTTATAATCACTATGCATAAAACCTTTAAAGCCTGTTGTATGAGATAGGGTGAATATGGGTGCATCTCTATTGATGGGTTTTCTTCGCTGTTTGGTATTGATGTAAGATTCCCCTGGAGAGTAGCGTAGTTTAATCCCTATTTCACTAGCTGTAATATCTTTTACTGGTGTTTGAGCCTCATTGTTTAGTAAGAACCTTAGCTTACCTGCAGGGCTTTCATTTCGACGTTGTGCAGAGAGGCTGATGCCTAAACCACCATAGGTCTCATACTCATAGGTAAACTTACCTTCTCTGACGTAAGACATGAGATCTACATCGAAAGCCTTTAGCGATACAAACACATTGTCCTTATCCGTATCTAAAAACTTATCCATAGGTGATTCTACATCACTGCGATAGGAAAAGCTGATGTTGTGCATCGGAAACTCCCAAGGGAAATACTCTCTCTTATTGAAGGAGTAAGTGATTTCACCAGCATATTTCCAGCGCTTATCTTTAAGCCCATAGGCACCCCAGCCATTGACAAAGAGGTGGGGGTTGAGCGCAGCTGTTGTAGAACCCCCAAATCTAAATCGTGTACCATCTACATAGTTACTGGATATAAATGTATTTAGGGGGCCTATATCTATTTTGCTAGGCGTTCCTTGCTTGGTGGTCTCTAAGTAATTTTCAAAAAATATCTTAGTGGCAAACAAAAGGTACTTAAAGGCTGGAGCCTGTGCCAATCGCTCCATAAAGAGGTTCATGGAGTCTTCAGTCTCAGACAGTGGAACTTGTCTTACTTCGGTCCAGTAGTCTTCGTCTCTGTTGCGAGCATTACGCTCGCGTATCACCTGTGCTTTGGGATTGAATAGTTTGTCTTCAATGGCAGTAAAATCGTAATTTGAATACTTCGTAGTACGTTCAATTTGCACACCCTGTATAAAATCAACTAGTGATAGATCTACCGTCATGATATCATTCTTGAGCACCCAGCTTCCGTTATCAAGCTGGATAAACTCTTGCTCAATATCCATGTTATCCACAAAATTAACTCCTGTACGTTGGGGCAGGTTCATCGTACATTTCTTGACAGCATAAGACGAGTCATTGAGAACGTAAAGGTGTCCTGTAAATCCAAAATCTTGTATGTTCTGAGGAACAAAGGAGAGGTGAATACAACTATCTTGTTCCACACGTACGGTATCCATGATATAAAACTTATAAAAGGAGATGGCATTTGTTCCAATAGGACTAACAAAACGCCTATTCAATAGCTTAATATCATTTTCATAAATATTGACGTCAGCAAACACATCAGCCAGGACTTGTCCAAGCATGTCTCCCGTAGAGAGGAATTCCTCAACACCTGTAGACGTCTCGGCGTTTATATAGGTCTTTTCTGTTTTTGGAGATTTCCGATAAACTGTTTTAGAAGCCGTTTCTTGTACGGACACAGGAAGAATATAGCCGCCCGTAACTTTTGATTTCTCTAACTGGTCGGCCTGAAAATTTAAACCTTTATAAATACCTTTTTTGAGCTTCTCCTCCGTTAGATCGTTGAGAGAAGTCTTCATCTTTTGGTACTTATTGTATTGGTAGTAGTCGTTTTCCTCAAGTTTGAACTCTTTCTTGCTAGCAATAACCTTCCTCATGAGCTCAACAGCAGGGTTGTTTTTACGTGTGTATCGCTCCCTTTTGGGTTTGATAACAACCTCATCCAATAAAATCTGATCAAGCTCTAAGCTGACATTTACCTCTTTAGTATGTGCATTTATTTTGGCCACTTGTGTCTTATATCCGATAGAAGAGAAAGTTAGTTCAGTCTGTCCTGGAATATACTTGATTGAATATAAGCCATTATCGTCTGTAGTAGCTCCCGTAGAGGTTCCTTCATAATAGACAGTTATAAAGCTAAGAGGCTCTTTGGTTTTTGCATCAATGACCTTACCTTTTATTTGTGCTTGAGCTCCTATGCTTAAGCATAGAATGCTGATAAAAAGTTGTATTTGAAGGATGCGTTGTATGATAGAATTCATTAATGTGTTCTGTTATAATTACAAAATAATTTATACAAAAGGTCATAAGAGGTATAAACGATTTTTTCTCACTCGAAATTTTGACTAGATGCAAAGTTAAGGAATATACCCTTATTATCCATAGTAGTTTTGTAGAACTTGAAATATGATTATTATAAACAATAAAGAGTGAACTAAGTTCAACAGCTGTTGTTTATATACACAGAAGCTATGTAAACACATAAGCAAGAATAGAATTTTAAAACAATCAGAATATGACAACAAAATTTGATGGAACTCCCGTACATTTAATAGGAGAGTTTGTACAAGTAGGTGCAAAAGCACCTGATTTCGAACTAGTAAAAGCAGATTTGTCTTCTTTAAGTCTAGAATCTCTAAGAGGCAAGAAGGTATTGCTTAATATCTTTCCTAGTTTAGATACAGCAATATGTGCTACTTCAGTAAGAAAGTTCAATGAAAGAGCAGCAGAGCTCGATAATACTATTGTTTTGGCGATCTCGAAAGATCTACCTTTTGCTCAATCTCGCTTCTGTACTACAGAGGGAATAAAGAATGTAGAAACACTTTCAGACTTCAGATACTCTAACTTTTCAGAAGCCTATGGCTTACGTATGGCTGATGGTCCGCTGGCAGGCTTATTGGCACGTGCAGTAGTCGTAATTGATGAGCAGGGCAAAGTAAGTTATGCGGAGTTGGTACCTGAAATTAAGCAGGAGCCCGACTACGATAAGGCGATTGCTGCTCTAAAGAAATAGCATAAGCTTAAACATAAAAAAACGGATAAAACAGAGTGTTACTCTTGGTTTATCCGTTTTTTATTATTTCAAATCTATTACGATTTTTTCTTTTTCAATGCATGATATGCGAAAAAACCTACAATAAATACGCCTATAGCTATAAACACATATCCTATTTCTTGGCTATACATAGTAACTTTCTCTAGGAGTTGCTCCTGAGTTTCAATACCTGGCATCTTAGATAGGTAGTAACCTAAAACAGCTAGAATAATATTCCATAAGCCAGCTCCAAGAGTGGTGTAGAGTATGAAAGTTGGTAACTTCATACGAGCTATTCCAGCAGGTATAGAAATAAGTTGCCGAACTGCAGGAATAAGTCTACCTATGAAAGTAGAAAGTGCTCCGTGCTTATCAAAATATTGTTCAGCATTTTCCACTTTAGCCTGATCAATAAGACACATATGGCCTAATCGGCTATTTGCAAACTTATAAATAAGTGGTCTACCCAACCACTTAGCCAAATAGTAGTTAATTAAAGCGCCTATATTGGCTCCAATAGTTGCAAAAAATACAATTAAATAGATATTTAGTTCGTCACTAGTAGCTGCCTTATATGCCGCAGGGGGAATAACAACCTCAGACGGAAAGGGGATAAATGAGCTCTCTATGGCCATGAGTAAAGTTATCGTCCAATAGTTGAGGTGATTTAAACACCATTGAATAAAGGCAACTGATTCCATGATTTTTTTTATTAAAAGTCGTTAGTGTCAAAATATCTATCGATGATTTTCAGAAATACTTCTTCATCTTCATAGTTTTCAATAAATTTGGTTACAGCTAGGATATTGTCAGTATTAACAATTTCTTTAGCTTTATCGAGTACTTCTTGGTCTATTGCAATATCCATCTCTTTCTTATAAAAAAGAGCATGTGCATAAGCAAACTTAACTTGATATAGATTCCTATTTTCAGATTCAAGGCTGTTTTGATATATCTCTTGGTAAAGTTTGATAGCCTTTTTGTATCTACCGGTGTAGCAATATATATCAGCTATTACATTTGAATGTTCACAGCTATAAGCTATTTCAACGATAGCATCTAGTAAATATTTAAAATAGTAAAAATCTTTAGAGTCATAAGCTTCAAGAGCCTTGTTTTTGAGTTTGTTTACGAGTTTATCTCTACGAAGTTTATGTAGGGACATACTCTCTTCAAAGTGCGATAAACTCTCATAGTCCTTGGCATCTAATTCCTTATCCGCCTCCTTAAAGTCGTTAACTTCTTCGCTAATATCTACTTGACTCAGAAAGTAGTGCAGATCTTTTGTGTTATATTCTGCCATTGTCCCGATTAACTCCTTTTTAAAAAAGAGTTTGTGTCGAGATAATTTGTCCCTTTTTTTATCATCAAACCGTTTAACTGTGTCGGCTGAGCTTTTTAGGTCTGAAGGCTTAGAGTTGCTTGCTTGTAAATTTAAGGGCGCATCACCTTCTAAATGTGCTTTCTTTGCTTTTAGCAAACCTTTTGATGCAACTATAAGCATTCCGATTAATAAAGAATCTTCTTTATTAAGCTCTATTGCTCTCTCATAAAGCTCTATGGCCATGTTAAACTGATAATTATTCTGAAATATTCGTCCTTCTAAGAGTACTAACTCTACGTATGTAGGATCAGCCGCGAGGCCCATCTCACACGCATCAATGGCCTCTATAAATTGTCTCTGCTTAAAGCGTGCCGTCGCTAAGCCCCACCAGTAAAAAGGAGAAAAAGGATTTATGTTAATTAACTGGTTGAACATTAACTCACAATTTTTGAACCTTTCAACCTTAAAATAATAATCCGCACATAATAGAAGATACTCTTCAGTGTTGTGGTGCTCTTTATCGACTCTATCTATCCACTCTTTGGTTTTATAATACTCACCAAAGTCATAATATAGGTACGCAGCATCTATAATCTTAGATGCATCCTTTGTTTCCTTGAGCGGCGAGAGGATAATTTCTGAGTCAGCTATTTGTTTATAGCTAAGAGCTATTTCAGCCCGGAGGAGCATTAGTTCATCACTCTGCACATCTGAAAACTGCTCAATCACAAGCTGAGCCATATTAACATCATCACAGTCAAGGTAAAGATATGCTTCTTCTATAGCTATTTGTGCGTTCTCACCATGGACACACATAGCATTGTCAATAGCTTCTAGGGCTTCATCAAACCGTAGCTTGCTGACGTAGTATCTGATTATAGCTGCATACTGCTCAGTGTCTAGGTGTAGGTTAGTCTTAGCTTTGCTATTTTCATAAGCCTGTAAGGATTCAGGTTTTTTTATTTCAGTGCTTTGAAATAAGCCTTTTCGATTCATAAAATTTAATTTATTTCTTTTTATTTATTTTACTCCATGCATCGCGAAGACCTACTGTACGATTGAACACAAGATGCTCAGGAGTAGAGTCTAAGTCATGAGTAAAGTAGCCTATTCTCTGGAACTGTAGGTAGTCGCCAGGATTAAACTGTGTAAGATACTTTTCGACATAGCAATTGTTTAGTACTTCTAGGGATTTAGGATTAATTAAATCTCTAAAGTCTTTGCTGTCTTCTGTGTTTGGGTTTTCAACTGAGAATAAGCGATCATATAGGCGTACTTCTGCTGGAAGGCAATGTGCACAACTCAACCAGTGTAGTGTTCCTTTTACCCGGCGTTTTGAGCCTTCTAAGCCACTACGAGACTCAGGATCGTATTCGGCATATACTTCTATAACATTACCTTGCTCATCTTTTTTACAGCCTGTACACTTTATGATATAAGCACTTTTTAATCTTACTTCCTTACCAGGTGTCATGCGGAAGAATTTTTTGGGTGCATCTTCTAAGAAGTCATCGCGCTCTATCCACAGTTCACGACTAAACTCAATAGTGTGGGTAGGTGAGTTTGGATCTTCTGGGTTGTCGATACACTCCATTTCCTCTACTTTTCCTTCTGGGTAGTTTGTTATAATAAGCTTTAGTGGGTCTAATACGGCAGAGACACGTGTAGCTCTTTTGTTTAGATCATCGCGTACGGCAGATTCTAACAAAGTTACATCGTTAAGTGCTTCATACTTAGTATAGCCTATCATATTCAAGAAGTTTTTGATAGACTCTGGAGAGTATCCCCTCCTTCTGTACCCACAGATAGTAGGCATACGAGGGTCATCCCATCCGTTTACTAAGTTTTCTTTCACTAAGGTAAGCAGTTTACGCTTACTCATAACGGTGTAAGTAAGGTTTAAACGATTAAATTCCATCTGTCTAGGACGATAATCATCACCCGTAGCTAGTGGCGTTTGTTGTAACTCATCAATAAAGTAATCATACAGTGGACGGTGCACTTCAAATTCAAGTGTACACAGAGAGTGAGTTACACCTTCAAAGTAGTCGCTTTGTCCATGAGCAAAGTCATACATAGGGTAAGCCTTCCACTGATCTCCTGTTCTGTGGTGATGATGCTTGATGACACGGTAGATGATAGGGTCACGGAAGTGCATATTTGGATTGGCCATATCTATTTTTGCACGTAAGACCATTTCTCCTTCTTCTATTTCTCCGGTATTCATCTTTTCAAATAGCTCTAAACTTTCCTCAATAGGACGATTGCGATAAGGGCTATCTTTACCAGGTTCTGTGGGTGTACCTTTTTGATTTGCAATTTCTTCTGCAGATTGTTCGTCTATGTAAGCTTTTCCTTTTTTTATTAAATGAACTGCAAAATCCCATAACTGTTGGAAGTAATCTGAAGCATAGTAAATATTGTCCCAATGAAAACCCAACCACTCAATGTCTTCTTTAATAGAGTCTACATACTCAATGTCTTCCTTGACTGGATTGGTGTCATCAAAACGTAAGTTACAAGTACCACCATATTTTTCAGCTAAGCTAAAATCAATATTGATTGCTTTGGCATGTCCGATATGCAGGTAACCGTTAGGCTCAGGCGGAAAGCGAGTTTGAATTTTACCCCCGTTTTTACCTTCTTTTAAATCCGTAACGATAGCTTGCTCAATGAAATTGAGACTTTTCTTTTCTGTAGCTTCAGAGTTAGTCTTCTTATCAGTCATGATATTTTATTCTTAATTCTCAAAATTGAAGTGCAAAAATACGATATTTTTTTTTATTCACACAACATTATGTATTCATATCCTCATATAAAGTAGTATTTATTTCGAGAATTGCAAAGGTCAGGGACTAAAGGGCCAAACATCCCTGTATGAGGATGCTTGTGATCCTGTCTAAAATATTTTCTTCCCTGTGCTATTGAACTCTCTGTGATCATACAAAATAGTACTTTTCAGTAGTCTATACAGAAGCATTTTAGTTTTTATAAGTGTTATTTCTGATTGTTAGAGGCTTTAAAAGTGCAAAATTGTGCATGCTTTGTACTTTTTTGTATTAAGTAGATTGATAATAACAAAATTGTATTATATTTGTAATACACAATAGCGCTTGTATGGAGATGATACTCTGATTATAAATACTAGTAAGCAAGTTGAAGTATGTTTTAAGACATATAAAATTGTTTATTTAATCCTTAGTTTCTATCTATATTTGTAAGCGTTATCCTAAAACAATCTTTTTTACCTTAAAAGAACTAATACCTATTGAAAACTGAAAAATGGGGCTTTGTGAAAAGCCCCATTTTTTAAAGCCCCGAATCAGTCCATCCCCTTTCTTTTTACTATATTTGCTACAATTAATTAATGTACCTCTCCTTATATATAATAAGGTGTAGGGAATAACCCTTTCTAAAATTATGTTTTCAGGAATAGTAGAAGAAACAGCAAAAGTAGTAGGTATTGAAAAGGAACAAGAAAATGTACACTTTACTTTAACTTGTTCCTTCGTGAAGGAACTTAAAATAGATCAAAGTATATCTCACAATGGCGTATGTCTTACTGTAGTAGATTTAAAGGATGAGACTTATACCGTAACTGCAATGAGAGAAACTCTTGATCGCTCCAACTTAGGTTTACTAGCCGTTGGCGATAAGGTCAATGTAGAGCGAAGCATGAAGATGGAGGGACGCTTAGATGGTCATATTGTTCAAGGTCATGTGGATCAGACAGCTGTATGTACAGATATAAGAGACAATGAAGGTAGCTGGTATTTTACCTTTAAATACAAGTTTGACAAGGAGATGGCCAGGAGAGGTTACTTTACAGTAGACAAAGGATCTGTTACAGTAAATGGTGTAAGCTTAACTGTTTGTGAACCTACTCAAGATAGTTTTACCGTTGCTATTATCCCTTACACTTATGAATATACAAACTTTCATGCCATTGGTATAGGCGATGTGGTTAATCTTGAGTTTGACATCATTGGTAAGTACATCAGTCGCCTTCAAGAACTGACAGAAGAATAGTTCTTTAGTTATTAGCTATGGATTTTTTGGAACTTGCTAGTTCTCGACAGAGTGATCGTGATTTTGATCCCAAGCTGAGTGTAGAAGATGAAAAACTTCGATTTATAGTTGAAGCGGCTCGTTTGGCGCCATCAGCTTGCAATGCTCAGCCTTGGAAAATTGTGGTGGTGACTGATCCAGAACTTAGGGCGGAGGTCGCTAAGGCCGCATCAGGGCAGGGGATGAATAAGTTTGCTAAAACCGCCCCTGTTCATTTAATCTTGGTTGAGGACTCTGCTAATATTACATCAAATATAGGAAGCCGCTTGAAGGGAAAATACTTTCCTTTGATGGATATCGGAATCCTTGCTTCTTACATTACTTTGGCAGCCCAAAGTGTGGGATTGGGCTCTTGTATTCTGGGATGGTTTGATGAGGGTAAAATGAAACGCTTATTAGGCATTCCTAAGAATAAAAGAGTTTTACTAGATATCGTCATTGGGTATTCGCTCAAGCCCACCCGACAAAAGAAAAGGAAGCCTCTCGAGCAAGTTGTATCTTATAATACCTATAAATAGATTCAAGCCTGAACAAATATGAGTTCAGGCTTGTTTTTATTTACTAGAATACTTCATATACTTTGTCATACTCTTGTAATAAAACCCCCTATCATTTATTGCGCTAATTCTATCAAAAACCTATCTAAAACACCCAAAAACAGTCTTTATACCACCCAAAAACTGTTAATTGATAGAAATTACCCTGTTTTATGTCAATAATTCACTGTTTAGAATTGATTAAAATTATTATGTTTGAGGTACAGAAAACAGAAAAAGAGTTATTTAATTTTTAAAACAGCAAAGTATGAAAAGTTTAAGCTTTAGAAAAGAATTAATAGGAGCACAAGAAGAGTTGCTTCGCTTTGCATATAAGTTAACTTCAAATCGCGACGAAGCAAACGACCTATTACAAGAGACCTCCTTAAAGGCTCTAGATAATGAAGATAAATACATTCCTAATACCAACTTTAGAGGTTGGGTTTATACGATCATGCGTAACATCTTTATCAATAACTATAGAAAGATAGTACGTGAGCAAACTTTCGTTGATAAGACTGATAACTTATATCATTTAAATCTTCCACAAGATTCAGGATTAGAAAGTGCAAGTGGTGCATACGATTTAAAGCAGATGCACAAAATTGTTAACTCCTTATCAGACGAATATCGCATACCTTTTACTATGCATGTATCTGGTTTTAAATATCGTGAAATTGCGGAAAAACTAGACTTGCCTTTGGGCACAGTTAAGAGTAGAATATTTTTCACTCGTCAGAAGTTGCAAGAGGAGATGAAAGACTTCTTATAAAACAGATTAAAAAACAAGTTTTTGAAGGTGACCTAAAATTTTAGGTCACCTTTTTTATTGTTTTATTTTGATTGTGGAAAAATTTCACTAATTTGAGTACAGAATTAGCACACGCATCCAGAGTTATTAATTTTAAACTAAAAAATTAATACTACATTGAAGTAAGACCTTATAATCATTCTAAATATCTATCACTATGAAGAGAGAAATTAAATTCAGCCTCGTTTATCGGGATATGTGGCAATCAGCTGGTAAATATCAGCCTCGCGTGGATCAACTTCAAGAGATTGCTCCGCTTATAATTGAAATGGGTTGTTTTAGTCGTGTGGAAACTAATGGAGGTGCTTTTGAGCAGGTAAATCTACTGTATGGAGAGAATCCTAATAAAGCAGTACGTGCCTTTACTAAACCTCTTAAAGATGCAGGCATACAGACTCATATGTTAGACCGTGGGTTAAATGGCCTACGTATGTATCCAGTACCAGCCGATGTGCGTAAGCTGATGTACAAAGTGAAATACGCACAGGGTGTAGATATAACTCGTATATTTTGTGGTCTGAATGATGTGCGCAATATTATTCCTTCTATAACTTATGCCAAAAGTGCAGGTATGATACCACAAGCTACACTATGTATCACTTTCTCACCTGTACATACAGTAGAATATTACACAGAGGTAGCCGATCAGCTTATAGCGGCGGGTGCTCCAGAGATTTGCTTGAAAGATATGGCGGGGGTAGGGCGTCCTGTGTTCTTAGGTAAGCTGACCAAGGCTATAAAAGACAAACATCCCGATGTACTCATCCAATACCATGGTCATTCAGGCCCAGGTCTTTCGATGGCTTCTATACTGGAGGTGTGCAAAAATGGAGCAGATGTGATAGATGTGGCTATAGAGCCGATGTCCTGGGGTAAAATACACCCAGACGTTATTTCAGTGCAGGCCATGCTGAAAGATGCAGGTTTTAAAGTGCCCGAAATAAATATGCAAGCCTACATGAAGGCTCGAGCCAAAACGCAGGAGTTTATTGATGACTTTTTAGGCTACTTCATGAATCCAGGAAATAAACTTATGTCTTCTCTATTACTTAGTTGTGGTCTACCTGGTGGTATGATGGGTTCAATGATGGCAGATTTGGAAGGCGTACATTCTGGCATCAATCTGATGCTAAAGAATCAAGGAAAACCTGAGTTGAGTGTCGATGATTTATTAGTTCGTTTGTTTGATGAGGTAGAGTATGTTTGGCCTATGGTCGGTTACCCTCCGTTAGTTACACCTTTTAGCCAGCACGTAAAGAACATTGCACTGATGAATATTCTAGCAGAAGT
>JASLIW010000039.1 GCA_030152865.1 Bacteroides sp. | reverse complement strand
TCAAACTTTAAACGTTCATCTATCTCAGCCGAAATAGGATCTCCATATCTCTTTTTAGCTCCATCATAAGTTAGCTTCTCCAAGTAATCTGCTTCTAACTTTATACGATAGAGCTTCTCATACCCACCCAAGCGCTCTATCTTGGCTTCGGCCTCCTCTTGCGACAAAACTACATTCCCATGCTCATCTTGGGTGAACTCATCAAACAAATCTTGTTCGCTGTATTTGGCTCGGTAACCCTCTTCTGTCCCAAAATCTTCAGGAATAGGAAACACAGGCATAATCGGCGCATGATCAATGGAATAAAACTCCACCTTATTGAGAACATCCATCGTATTGGCCAAAGCCTCAGGTACATCAGAAAAGATTTCATTCATTTCTGCCTGCGTCTTGAGCCACTCCTGCTTGGTATAGAGCATGCGGTTCGGATCATCCAAATCCTTTCCCGTACTTAAGCAAATAAGACGGTCGTGCGCTTCGGCATGTGCCTCATCTACAAAGTGCACATCATTGGTACAAATTAGCTTTACCTGATACTTTTCACTGTATTTGAGTAGGTACTCATTGACCCTAGTCTGTAAAGGATAAGCCTCATGATTGGCTCTAGGTATGGTCGCTTTGTGGCGTTGAAGCTCTAAGTAAAAATCATCTCCAAACACCTTTTTAAACCACTGCACAGCCTCCTCTGCAGCCTCAAGCTTACCCTGAGTTATTTTTTTAGGCACTTCTCCACCCAAACAGGCCGTACTTACAATAAGCCCTTCACGGTATTTTTCCAAATCGGCACGATCTGTTCTTGGACGCATATAAAAGCCCTCTGTCCAAGCATTAGAAACCAACTTAATAAGATTATGATAGCCTGTTTTATTCTTAGCTAGCACCACCAAGTGATAACCACTTTGGTCCTCTCGTACCTCCTTTAAATGCCTATCACCCCGGCGTGCAACATACATTTCACAACCAATAATTGGCTTAAATAGACAAGCCTCTTTTTCCTTAATTAGATTCTGAAGCTCTAGCACCTCTGAGCTACCTTCAGCCTGCCCCTCTTTCAATAATTGTGCAAGTTTCTTCTTTAGCTGTTTGATCTCAGCTCGAATGGGAGCATTTTTCTTCTTGACATAATTAAAGAATTCTTTTACACCGAACATACTACCGTGATCGGTCAAGGCAATGCCTTTCATTCCATCTCCGATAGCCTTATCGACCAAGGCCTTAATACTAGCCTGACCATCAAGAAGTGAGTATTGGGAGTGGACATGTAAGTGTACAAAGTTTTGCATATATGGAGATATTTATATCGTTTTTGCTCTATTTCATTTAGCTTAGCGAAGATAAAAATAGAGCTAATTTTGGCATTATACAACACCTGAGTGAAGTATTACAGTTTGACTGCAAACAAACTTATATAGTGAAAAGTTATCACCAATAGGCTATAATAGTCACTATTTGTTTGCTGTTAAATCAAATTAAGTCTACTTTTGCTTTCAAACTGATTTTATCACATTTATGAATCGTTCAACAAGATTGAAAAAACTTAAAAAAGTGAGACTCCACCATGAAGGAATCTCAACGTTGGTGGTAAGCTTTATTGCTTTTTTAATCATCAACCTTGTGCTCTACAAATATGTAGAGAGTAGAATACCATTTTATATTGTTTCAACAATCAGTATCGCTACCTACTTACTTCTTATCAACTTCTTCAGATGCCCTATACGTCATTTTGAAGGAGAAGTAGAAGGCACTGTAGTGGCACCAGCTGATGGAAAAATCGTAGTGGTTGAAGAGGTTGAAGAAAATGAATACTTTCATGACAAACGTCTGATGATTTCTATTTTTATGAGCGTACTTAATGTACATGCCAACTGGTATCCTGTTGAGGGAACTATCAAGAAAGTAGGACATCAAAATGGTAAATTCATGAAGGCATGGCTTCCTAAGGCGAGTACAGATAACGAACGTTCTATGGTCGTTATAGAAACACCCGATGGCCAAGAGGTTATGGCACGCCAGATTGCTGGAGCAATGGCGCGTCGTATTGTTACGTACGCCAAAGAGGGAGAAGAGTGCTTTATCGACGAGCATATGGGATTCATCAAGCTAGGATCTCGTGTCGATGTTTACCTACCCCTAGGATCAGAGCCTTGCGTAAAGCTGGGCGACTTGACCACTGGTAATGAAACTGTTATTGCTAAACTCAAATAAAAACGATTATGTCTAACGCCATTACTCGCCGTATACCAAACACTGTTACTTGTTTAAACTTATTTTCAGGATGTGTGGCCTGTGTAATGGCCTTTGAGGCTAAATATGATTTAGCACTTGGGTTTATTGTCCTTAGTGCTATTTTCGACTTCTTTGATGGTATGTTAGCTCGTTTGCTCCATGTATCATCACCCATAGGCAAAGAGCTAGACTCCTTAGCTGATGATATAAGCTTTGGACTAGCTCCTGCTCTTATACTCTTCTCATTTCTTAAAGAAGAAGCCTTAGTCTATCCAGAATTCTTAGAAGTTGCTCGGGATTACATTCCTTATACAGCTTTTTTTATAGCCGTATTTTCGGCACTTCGATTGGCTAAGTTTAATGTGGATGAACGACAAGCAAGCTCATTCATAGGGCTTCCAACCCCAGCCAATGCGCTATTTTGGGGCTCATTAATTGTCGGGGCAGGAGATCTTCTACTCATGCACATCAATGCCCTAATACTCATAGCTCTCATTCTTCTTTTCTCTTGGCTCTTAGTGGCCGAAATTCCGATGTTTGCACTGAAGTTAAAAGACCTAAGCTGGAAAAACAATCGTGTACGCTACGTGTTTATTCTAGTGAGTATACCCCTACTACTTATCTTCAAGCTAAGTGGAATAGCAGCAGTTATAGCTTGGTATATTCTTTTATCGCTAGTTACACAGAAGAAAGCTTAAGACAAAAGAGAGTAAACACGATACTCTTGATGTCTAAGAACCAAACTGATACTCATTATGCTCAAGATTTTATCTCTCATCTTCGTCTTTATTTTTATCTTTATTATGTTCTTTGTCAACATACTAAGGTATATCGTACGTTGGCTATTTGGTGGTAAGCAATCAAGATCAGGATACTACCAAAGAGAGCAACAAGAAAGAAGAAGTAACAATCAGAGAAACACGAGTAGTCAAACCTCTAACTTACCCAATAAGGTCATTGGCAAAGATGAAGGAGAGTATGTAGATTTTGAAGAAATTGACTAAGAGCTCCTTAACGCAACTGCTTAAAAAAACTTTGCAATAATTCTGCTGACTCTGTAGCCAAAACACCCTCCTTGACTTCAGTTTTAGGATGCAACACTTCAGAAGCCAGCAAGTGATACCCTTTTTTAGAATCTTTGGCTCCTATGACCAACCTGCCTAATTGTGCCCAAGCTATTGCGCCTGCGCACATCACACAAGGCTCCAAAGTAACATATAGTGTACAATCAGTGAGGTACTTACCACCCAATTGATCGGCTGCCATCGTAATTGCTTGCATCTCTGCATGTGCAGTTACATCTCCTAAACGCTCCGTTAAGTTATGCGCTCGTGCAATCACTTGGTCTTGTGCTACAATCACAGCACCAACAGGTATTTCGCCCATCTCTTTAGCTTTTTCCGCCTCTTTCAAGGCCAAACCCATATAATAGGCATCATCACGTTGTATCATATTTACCTCCTCATGTCGTGTTCATCAAAGAGAGTAGGATAATTATCATTCAAATCTTTGTAGATAAAAAGCAACAAGGTTTCTCTCATCCACCTTGAACGATTCGTTATTTTGTTTTTCCTAAGGTAAGCATCAATAAAAGCAGCTTCCTCCTCACTTAAAAAGCAAGTGAGCTTTTTGGGCCTTTTCACCTCACAGCTGCTAGATTTTGATGCTGGTTTCTCTCTCTTTTTCATTCTTTTACAAATTTAATCTTAGTTCTTGAATAGCAAAAAATAAAAAAGTGTATTTTTACATAAAACATGGCAAAGCACAATGATTTAGGAAAAAAGGGAGAGGAAGCAGCAATAGCATACCTCATACAGCAGGGATATCAAATTCTAGAAACCAATTGGAAATACAGGCGCTTGGAAATTGATATTATTGCATACAATCAAGCTACGGTTTGTTTTGTTGAAGTAAAAACACGCCGTGACAGACGCTTTGCTGAGCCACATCAAGCCCTAACTAAGGCCAAACAGAAACGCATCTTAATAGCTGCTAATCACTACATTCGATTTAATCAGATAGATGCCGAAATTCGTTTTGATTTGATTACCATTATTCCAAGTGAAACACCCCCACTTACACACTATGAAGAGGTGTTTGTACCTTTTATTTTTTGATTATGACGCTAGAACACAAGTTTCAATACCACATCATAACCCTTGACAGCACAGATTCAACAAATAACTACCTCAAACAACTATGCAAAGAACAGCAAGTTCCCGAATTCACACTTGTGCGCAGCAAGTACCAAACAGCAGGAAAAGGACAAAGGGGAAATTACTGGGAGTCGGCCCCAGATCAAAACCTCTTATTCAGTCTACTAGTTCACCCCACGCAACTCTCTATTCAAGAACAGTTCATACTGTCTGAAGTAGTATCTATTAGCCTAGTACAAACCCTTCAGCGCTACGCAAGCGATTTTTCCATAAAATGGCCCAATGACATCTACTGGAAAGACTATAAAATATGTGGAATTCTAATTGAACATGATTTGCTAGACAAACAAATCGCACAAAGTATCATTGGCATAGGACTAAACATTAATCAGACTGAATTTAAAAGTGATGCCCCCAACCCTGTGTCACTAACACAGATAACAGGGAAAAGATTAGATTGTACACAGATTCTTGCCGAATTTTGTCAGCACTTTGCTTCAAATTACACCCTGATGCAAGGTCCTTCTGCCCCTGCACTAATAAATTTGTACAGGGATCTACTGTATAGAGGTCAGGGTCTCTTTTATTTTGCCGATAAAGAGGGTATATTCCAAGCAAGAATAGATCAAGTGGAAACCAATGGTAGAATACACCTTATTGATAATGAGGGTAAAAGAAGGTCGTATCTGTTTAAAGAAGTCCAGTACCTTAAAGCACCTGATCCTCTATAGTTTGAATGTGCTCAAGGGTGCTTCTTGTTTCGGCCGACTGCGTATGTTGCAAGGCTTGCTCTAGGTACTTCTTAGCCGACTTGTAAGAATAGAGATAAAGATCCTTAAGCTGAGCTCGATATTTAGCATAATCCATCCGCGTAGGCTTTACAATACGCTTGTATTCATAGTCCAAACGCTTACGCTCCCTTTCTGCACGTAGATAAAGATAGTTTCCCAGAAAATTATTTGCACTAAAGTTTTTCGGATCCAACTCGAGTACTTTCTCATAGACTTGCTGTGTGAAGTTAACATCACCCAGATCAATAGACAGCTGCCCAAGACTCAACAATTCATTCAGCTTGAGGCTTCCTTTTTGGAAGTAGGCTTTGAACATAACAACAGCCTTTTCAATCCTACCGTCTTTCCGATAGGCCTCACCTAATATTTGAAGCATCTGTGGCTCAATAAGATCAAAGTCCTTATCGGCCACCTTTACCCAGTAGAGCACTTCGGCATTATCTGGATCTGAACCTGCAAAGTCTTGATAGAGCTCAATCACTCTACCCCACTGCTTGTCTTCCAAATTGACTAGCAATTCAGACACCAAGGAATCGACCAACTGAGCTGAAGCTAGTGGGCTAAAAAGTAAGATAGATATAACGAAAACTACGATTTTTCTCATGCTTGAAGTCTATAGATATATGGGCTTTTTTGCTTATCTTATAAGATAGTCATAAAAGTGTGTTTATACAATACAATTTAAGTCTGCTATTGTTTGTTATATTTTTACGTTATGCGATTTTTTACGTAAGTTTGTCTAACAAAAGCATGATTTATGGCAAAATATAAAAGAGTACTTTTAAAGTTAAGTGGCGAGAGCCTCATGGGCACAAAACAATATGGGATAGATGAAACAAGACTATCTGAATATGCCCAACAAATCAAGCAAATACACGACTTAGGTGTAGAAGTAGGTATTGTTATTGGAGGTGGTAATATTTTCCGAGGATTGTCAGGTGCACAAAAAGGATTCGATCGGGTCAAGGGCGATCAAATGGGTATGCTTGCAACAGTCATTAATAGCCTAGCACTCAGCTCTGCATTGGGCTCACTCCAGCTTAAGTCGAAAGTACTTACAGCCATACGTATGGAGCCCATTGGCGAATTTTACACCAAATGGAAAGCGATTGAAGCTTTAGAAAATGGAGAAGTAGCTATATTCTCAGCCGGTACAGGCAACCCATTTTTCACCACAGATACAGGAGCAGCACTCCGCGGCATCGAAATAGAGGCCGATGTGATGCTCAAAGGAACACGCGTAGATGGCATTTATACTGCAGATCCTGAAAAAGACCCAACAGCTACTAAGTTTAAAACTATTAGCTATGATGAGGTCTATAACAAAGGACTAAAAGTAATGGACCTTACTGCTACAGCGATGTGTAAGGAAAACAAACTCCCCATCGTCGTGTTCGATATGGACACAGTAGGCAATCTACTTAAGGTTATAAATGGAGAAGAAATAGGGACTCTCGTGCACAACTAGTACTTATCAACAGTAATCTAATTAAAACGATAATAAATTATGATAGACGTTACGACTTGTATCAATGAAGCGAAAGAGAGCATGGAAATGGCTCTAGAGTATTTGGAGGAAACATTATCACACATCCGTGCTGGTAAAGCCAACACCAAATTGGTAGATAGCATTCGTGTAGACTCCTATGGCAGTCTTGTACCTGTAAACAACGTAGCCTCAGTAACTACTCCTGATGCACGCTCTATAATGATTAAGCCCTGGGATAAATCAATGTTCCCACTTATAGAGAAAGCCATTATAGACTCTGACTTAGGTATTATGCCTGAAAACAATGGTGAGGTAATAATCTTAAATATTCCTCCCCTTACAGAAGACAGACGTAAACAACTAACTAAACAGTGTAGAGCAGAAGGTGAAGACACAAAGATTAGCATTAGAAATGCACGCCGTGACGCTTTTGATGAACTCAAAAAAGCAGTCAAGGAAGGCTTAGCTGAGGATGCTCAAAAAAGCGCTGAAGAAGAAGTTCAAAAACTACACGACTTATACGTTAAAAAGGTAGAAGCAGCCCTTACAGATAAGGAAAAAGAAATCATGACTGTTTAATTTAAACCGATATAACGTGCGCGGACTAGTTATTAAAAACACAGGTAGTTGGTATCATGTGAAAACGGACGACAATCAAGTTGTCAACTGTAAAGTCAGAGGCAACTTTAGATTGAAGGGTATTCAAAGCACCAGCCCAGTTGTTGTTGGCGATTACGTACACATAGAGCTCAATCAAGAAGGCACAGCCTTTATCACAGAAATAGAGGACCGTAAGAACTACATTATCAGACGCTCCTCCAATCTATCCAAACTGTCGCATATTCTGGCAGCCAACTTGGATCAATGTATGCTTTTTGTTACCATAGATCAACCCGAAACATCAACTGTCTTTATCGACCGTTTCTTAGCCTCTGCAGAAGCCTATCGTGTACCGACTATTCTTCTTTTTAATAAGGTAGATAGCTACAATGAAGATGATTTACGCTATGTAGAGGGCATGATGTACCTTTACTCAAGTATAGGCTACTCTTGTCTCAAAACATCTATTGTCAGTAAAGAAGGTATAGAAGAGCTCAAGGTCTTGCTCAAAGATAAGATAACTCTCTTTTCAGGGCACTCAGGGGTTGGCAAGTCATCACTGATTAATGAGTTAATTCCTGGACTCGATCTAAAAGTAGGTGAGATATCGGAACACCACAATACAGGTATCCACACCACCACCTACTCTGAAATGCACAATATACCTGGTACTAAAGGCTATCTCATAGATACGCCTGGCATTAAAGGATTCGGAACATTTAATATGGCAAAAGAGGAGATCAGTCACTTCTTTCCAGAAATATTTAAAACCTCAAAAAACTGCCGTTTTAATAACTGTACCCACATCCATGAGCCTGGATGTGCCGTATTGGAAGCCGTAAAGGAGCACTACATCAGCGAGTCAAGGTATCACTCTTACCTCAGCATGATGGAAGATGACTTTGAGGAGAAATACCGTGCTCCTTATTAAATAGAAATATTGAAAACAAAAAAGCACGGAATCTGAGGTTCCGTGCTTTTTTTATCCTAATCAGAGTCTCTTTATTTTGATAACTCTTTAATAACATCCATGATTTTGTGTCCAATAGCTTCTGCTTCATCCATAGTTTGAGCTTCACTATACACACGAATAATCGGCTCGGTGTTACTCTTACGTAAGTGCACCCACTTATCAGGAAAGTCAATCTTAACTCCATCGATATCATTGATTTCCTCCTCTTTATAAAGCTCTTTTACCTTATCTAGGATAGCATCTACATCAATGTCTGGGGTTAGGTCTACTTTATTTTTTGCAATAAAGTAAGAAGGATAAGTAGCTCTCAACTCACTTACTTTCTTACCCTCATGTGCCAAATGGCTCAAGAATAAAGCTATACCAACTAAGGCATCACGTCCATAATGGCTTTCTGGATAAATAACTCCTCCATTACCTTCGCCACCAATAACCGCTTGAGTTTCTTTCATTTTGGCCACTACGTTAACCTCTCCCACTGCTGCAGCACTGTGCTTCATTCCATACTTCTGAGTAATATCACGAAGAGCACGAGTCGAGCTTAAGTTTGAAACGGTATTGCCAGGAGTGTGTTTTAACACATAATCAGCAACACTTACTAAGGTGTACTCCTCACCATACATGCTTCCATCTTCGCAGATAATTGCTAAACGATCAACATCTGGATCGACAACAAAAGCGACATCAGCTTTGCCTTCTTTCATCAGATTCATAATGTCACCTAAGTTCTTTTCTAGGGGCTCTGGATTGTGAGCAAAATGTCCAGTTGGTTCACAGTATAGCTTTTCTACATGTGCCACTCCTAATTGTTCGAGTAGTTCGGGTAAGATTATACCCCCTACAGAGTTTACGCAATCAATAGCGACCTTAAAGTTGGCTTTACGAATAGCCTCAACATCTACTAAGTCCAGACCAAGAACACTGTCAATGTGTTTTTGATTGTAAGTAGTATCTTTATGATATACACCGAGCTGATCAACATCTACATAGTTGAAATCTTCAGCTTCGGCCATTGCCAAAATCTCTTGTCCTTCAGCAGCAGTAAGGAATTCACCATTTTCATTTAAAAGTTTGAGTGCATTCCATTGCTTTGGGTTGTGAGAAGCTGTGATAATAATACCTCCACAAGCCTGTTCCATAGTAACGGCAAGCTCTGTAGTCGGAGTGGTTGCTAAACCTAAATCAATCACGTCCCAGCCCATGCCCATAAGTGTTCCTGCGACTATATCTCTTACCATGTCTCCCGAAATACGAGCATCACGACCTACCACAATCTTATTACCCTGAACTGTCGTTGTCTTACGAATAAATGTAGCATACGCAGTTGTAAACTTTACAATATCAAGAGGGTTTAAGCCCTCACCTACTCTCCCGCCTATAGTTCCGCGGATACCTGAAATTGATTTTATTAATGTCATAATATATATTTTAGCGTTTCGATGGTGTTAACCTTGTTAAATCGTACGCATAAGGATATACTTGTTGTGAAGCTAATGTATGCCCTAGTTTTGATGAAACTATAAGCTTAACATGAGCTCCATACCGTAAGTACTCTAGAGGTATTAGCCAGCCCGAAGGCACATTTTTAGAGCCATAGATCTCTGCCATATTGCCTCTATCTACAAACTCACCTCTTATACCTGCATCACTCTTAGTCAGAACAAAAGCATCTACAAAAAAAGGATTATTGGTATTTCCTACTACCGTTTCATACCCCTCTATGATGTTGTATTCTGTAAAGCGAACTGTAATCTCATCTCTGTGTTTAAACTTATATTCTTCACCCATCTGGTCACCTCGATTTACTACATGCATATAAAGTCCAGTCTGTAGCTCCACATATTGGTTCTCTGCTGTAGTGGTATCATTCTTAAAAAACTCCTCTCGAGAGATAAGTTCGAATTTATTCTTCTTCATATACCTATCAATCGCTTTCTTCTCATCTGCTAAACGATCTGCATAGGTACGAGTCTTACTACAAGACTGAAAGACGAACATTAAGGCACATACAGAAAATAAGGCTAATAAAATCTTTTTCATATTTATAATAAACTATTCTGCTAATAGCAGAGATTTATACTTTTCAAGGGCTTCCTCATAACGACGAATGGCCTCTGTCATGCTTCCATAGAACTCTCCACCAGAAGCATTTAAATGTCCTCCTCCATTGAAAAACTCAGCTGCCATTTGATTGCAAGGGAAGCTACCTACCGAGCGAAGAGATACTTTAATAAGTCCCAGCTCCTCGTCTTCTTTCAAGAAGCAAGAGCAAACTACATTATGGATAGATAACGGAATATTAACAAAACCTTCACTATCTCCTTTTACAAAGTTAAATTGATTTTGTTCTTTAGAACTAAGGGTGAGCAGGGCAGCATTGACTGGATAGACCTTCATTGTGGTCAACACGTGTCCCATTAAGCGTAGTCGATCTTCTGAATAGGTGTTATTTACTTGGCGGTAAATGAGATCCTTATCAATCCCTGTTTCTAGTAGTAAACTAATAATTGTGTATAGTTCTTTCTTGTTGGAATTATAGGTGAAGCCACCAGTATCTGTCATCATCCCGGTATAAAGGCAGGCTGCGGCATCTTTGCTAAGCTTTGGGAGTAAACCGAGTTGATAAATTAAACGAAACACCAACTCACTCGTAGCTACTGCCTGTGGATAAGACATTGTTAGCTGACAGTGATCTCCAGGGTGTAAGTGATGGTCTATCATTACTTTGTAAGCATTGGCTTGTTCGATACGTGTACCCATCTCATTTCCTACACGGCTTAACACATTAAAGTCCAATAAACAGATTACTTCCGCTTGATCAATGCATTTGGCTACCTCTTGAGGAGTTTCACTGTAGAATTTTATGTGCTCACTCCCTGGCATCCACTTTAAGAACTCAGGAAACAAGTTGGGCATCAAAACTTGTGCATCTTTACCCAATGCGTTAAGTATATGCCATAAACCTAATGAAGAGCCCACTGCATCACCATCTGGCCCTATATGGCCTATGATGATAAAAGAGTTATAATCCTCCAGCAGTTTTTTAAATTGATTGAGCTTATCTAGCTCGATGATATTATTTAGCATTCTTGATTTCAAGTTATAGAAAGTCAACTACAAATTTAAGAAATTCTTTATACTTATAATAGTAAGTCGATATAACCTTTTGATTTTAAGATTAGATAATCAATATTATTTTCTTTACACAACTGTTTCAGCTCCATTTTTCTAAATTTAGCAAGATAAGGATGCACAATAATACCCTTTGGAGTATGTAAGCTTATCATCTGTTCTAAATTACTCTTAGTGTTTCGGTCCAGGTAAATATAATCAAAGTGACAAGCTAATCCATTCCACCTATCTTCTTGAAGCTGAGAAAGAAGAGCTAATGACTGCCCTCTATAATAGATAACGCAGCCATCCCAAAATAATGCATCAGAAATAGAGTTTTCTTTTAGGTATTGGACTTCTCTATAATTGTGGTACATCCACTCTTTTTTGTACTTATTGGCTAGTTTAGTGGGAGAGACCAGAGAGTCAGACGGAACAACCCATACTTTTGCATTTCTTCCACAACAAGATACAACTAAGCGATCATCAACTAAGGTTAAGGAGTATTTATCTACAGGCCTGTGAGTGCTAAGCTGATATACACGCATAAGTAAACCTATTGCCACGAAAGAGAGGAGCCACAGCATAGACTTAGCACAACGAGTTTTGAGTAAAATGAAAAAAGTTATCCCCAAGCCGATAAATACAATAAACTCATAGGGGTAGATAGACACTCCCTCAATAGAAGCTCCTCTTAGCTTACTGACCCAACGGACAAAGCAAACCAAAACTCCAGTTAATAGATCTACCCATTGGGCTAAAATGACTGCAACAAAAGTAATTCTCAAACTTAATAGCAAAAGAATCAAACTGTACAGAAGAAGAGTAACCAAAGGAATTACAATTAGATTGGCCAAGAGGAAATAGACTGAAAATGAAGAAAAGTAATAAAGGATAAGTGGAGCTGTGGCAAACTGAGCAACTGTAGAGATAACAATAGAGTTCCAAATATACTGTCCTAGTTTTGTCTTCGCTTTATAGTAGGCAGACAGAGGCTTACTGAAAATCAAGATTCCAGCTACAGCCACAAAAGAGAGTTGAAAGCCTACATCAAAAAGCCAGTTGGGCCGATAGAGCAGCATCATCAGAGCCACCAGTGCTAAGGAGTTAATACCATTGCCTTGCCTGTTGAGTATACGTGACAAACCGAGTAAACTAAAAAGTAAGACAGAACGGATAACAGATGCAGAGCCTCCGACAAACAAAGCAAAAAGCCACAACAAAGCTAAGGTAGCCATCAAAGCCCAAACCTCCTTACGCTTCCTTCCATGTAAAAATTTTAATAGAAGTAGCTGTGTCAACGCATACAACAAACCAATATGAAGTCCGGATAAAGCTAGAACATGACTCACGCCAGCCATGGAGAAAGCTTCTTTTAGGTCAGAACTTAATTCACTTTTTACACCCAGTGTCAAAGCGGCCACAATACTTAGGACATCGCCTTCCAAACCTAACTCTCTAAACTGCTCTAATAGGCCTTGACGATAGTTTGATAATTCTACCTCCAAGTTAAAATCTCTAACCCTGCCTAGCTTGAACACATCACTCCCCTTCACATATGCACTTGCTTGAATCCCCTTCCGCTGCAAGTATTTACGATAATTAAACTCATACCTAAATAGCGGAGAATCAGGTTTAGTCAAGCGTGCGTAATAAGCAATTATATCTCCTGTTTCATAGCTTTGTCCCAAACTGTCTGAAGGCACAAACAACGAAATGGAAGAGGGGTTTCCTTGATTTTGAACGAAGTATTCCGTACCCGCCTCTCTAACTATTGGTGCTGCTACAAGCTCGCCACAATGCAACTGAGGACGACTATCCACTACAAAGAAGCCAGCAGGATAAACAAGCAAAGTGCGACAAACACCGAGCAAGACCAAGGCAAGGCTCAACACAAGACCAAACCAATAGCGCTGGGTATAGGCCTTTAACTTTAGGTGGATAACTAAAAGAACAAAGAAAAAACCGATTAAGCCTAAAAAGAACCAGCTTTGATAAGCTAAGAGAGACTCTATCCCATAGTCTGCTAAAAGAATACCCCCTAGAAAAGGTATTAATATCCTTACTAGAGGGTATTTATGAATGTCTATTAAGCCCATAGGCTATAACTATAATGCTTTCATTTGCTGAATCATCTTCTGGGGGTCGGCTGCTTTAAAAATAGCACTACCAGCTACTAATACGTCGGCACCAGCCTCAACTAGGCGTTTACCTGTGTCTAGATTAACACCGCCATCTACTTCTATCAATGCGTTTGAACCCGAAGTTTGAATAAGTGCTTTTAATTCTTTCACCTTGTTGATACTGTTCTCTATAAATTTCTGCCCACCAAAGCCTGGGTTTACACTCATAATTAACACCATATGCACATCACAAATGATGTCTTTTAATAAAGCTACTGGAGTGGCTGGATTGATGGTTACGGCAGGCTTCATACCTGCTTCTTTTATTTGCTGCACCACACGATGCAAATGAGGGCAAGCCTCATAGTGCACATTCATAATCTCTGCACCTAAGGCTTTTACCTCTGGAATAAACTTTTCCGGCTGCACAATCATAAGATGCACATCTAGTGGCTTATCAGTTAGCTCTGCTACATATTTTAAAACGGGAAAACCAAAGGAGATATTGGGCACAAAAACACCATCCATAATGTCTATGTGTACCCATTCTGCTTCAGAAGCATTAATCATTTTCATATCCTCTGCTAGGTGAGCAAAATTGGCTGATAAGATGGAAGGAGATATAATCGGTTTCATTGTTATATTTTTTTAGTTATCACTGTTGTCTATACGAAAGATACGAAATAGTTTCCAGCTACTTCATCTTAAAACTAGCGTCTATGACAAATCCTCTGAGTAGATCAGCAATAGGCAAACGTCTTTTACCAGGTAATTGCATCACCAAAACATCGATAAAACCGCCAAGGACAGCTACTTTTAAATCTTCCTTACCTTCTTGAACAATTGAACCCACCTCTAAGTTGTGTTCCTTAGCGATAGCACGTGCTTCATAAATTTTAACTTTAAAGGTATCTCCTCCTGCTGAGACTAGCGTAGACCAAGAAGCAGGATAAGGAGATAAGCCCCGAATAAAGTTATGAACAGCCTCAACGGGTTGATTCCAGTTGATTTGGCAGGTTTCTTTAAATATTTTAGGAGCGGGCTTGAGCACTAAGTCATGCTGAGCAATAATATCATTTTGGGCATGTACTTTTACTTCATCTGCCAAAATCAAATCAACTGTCTTGCGAACCACTTGTCCACCTAGTTCCATAAGTCGATCATGAACTTGACCTACTGTATCATTAGGACCTATATTTACTTTCTCTTGCCAGATGATGTGGCCAGTATCTATCTCATGTTGTAAGAAAAAAGTAGTTACTCCTGTTTCCTTTTCTCCATTGATTACAGCCCAATTAATGGGTGCAGCACCACGATACTGAGGCAAGAGAGAGGCATGTAAGTTAAAAGTACCTAGAGGGGGCATATTCCAAACTACTTCAGGCAACATACGAAAAGCCACAACAATCTGTAAGTCGGCTTGGTAGCTTTTGAGTTCTGTAAGAAATGCCTCATCCTTGAGGTTAGTAGGCTGTAAAAGAGGTAGATTTTGTTCTAAGGCATATTTTTTCACATCCGAAAATTGAATTTTATGCCCTCTACCTGCTGGTTTGTCTGGCATAGTTACTACCCCCACTACATTGTAGTTGTTTTCAACCAAAACTTTCAAAGGCTCCACCGCAAACTCAGGAGTCCCCATATAGAGAATTCGTAAAGATTCTTTCTTCATTTCAAACTGTCTTTTTAATCTTCGGAGAAGTGTACTAACACCCTACGATAGGAGTTGAATATCTTCGATTTAGATACAAAGCCTAAATAAACACCCTTCTCATCAATAACAGGTAAGTTCCAAGCATTCGTATCATCAAAGGTACGCATCACTTCTTCCATATTATAAGTATTTAAGAGCTTACCAGGAGGGGAAGTCATTAGCTTCTCCACAGTAAAGCGATGATATAATTCTTGACGGAACATGATATTACGGATATCATCCAACAGAACAACGCCAACTAGTACACCCTCCTTATCGGTAACAGGGAATATATTTCTTTGTGAGGAGGCTATGGCCTTAACTAACTCTCCCAAATCCATATCTGGATGCACAGTAACAAAGTTGGTTTCTACTACATTTTCCATTTTCATCAAAGTAAGTACTGCTTTGTCTTTGTGATGGGTAATGAGCTGTCCCTTTTTTGCTAAACGCATGGAGTAAATACTATGAGGTTCGAAGGCTATAATTGTCAGGTAAGCACTAACTGAAGCAATCATAAAAGGTAAAAACAAATCATAACCTCCAGTAAGTTCTGCAATCAAGAACACACCTGTTAAGGGTGCATGCATCACGGCACTCATCACAGCAGCCATCCCCATAAGGGCAAAGTTCTTTTCTGGAAGCCAATGCGTTATATTTAAATGATTTGCACTAAAGGAAAAAACAAAACCTGCAATACAACCCAAAAATAAGGAAGGAGCAAAAAGTCCTCCACAACCTCCTCCTCCGTTTGTGGCTGTAGTAGCAAAGACTTTGAATAAAATAATCAAACCCAAGTACACCAATAGCATATTGTCAAAGCCATAAAAGAAGGAGTTGTTCATAACACTGTTCCACTCCAACTCCGATCCCCCATTAAGTAAAGTTTCTATCGTATCATATCCTTCCCCATATAAGGCAGGAAATAAAAAGATAAGAGCACTAAGAACAAGTCCTCCAAAAGCAAGCTTTTTCATGGGACTCTTGAGCTTTCCAAACACCCCCTCTAAGCGATTCATGGTACGCGTGAAGTAAAGCGAGATTAAGCCGCAGAAAACGCCTAGCAAAATAACATAAGGGATACGCTCCAACTCAAAAGGATTGTCCATATGAAATTTAAACATAGCCTCTTGACCTGAAACAATATAAGATACAGTGGCCGCTGTTACGGAAGAGATCAGAAGTGGAAGTAAAGAACTCATGGTCAAGTCGAGCATCAACACTTCTATAGTAAATACCAAGCCAGCTATAGGCGCTTTAAAAATGCCTGAAACAGCTCCTGCAGCTCCACAACCCACCAATAGCATCAGGGTGCGATGCTCCATTTTAAAAACATCACCCAAATTTGAGCCTATCGCAGATCCCGTTAATACAATAGGTGATTCTGCACCAACTGATCCACCAAAACCTATGGTTATGGAACTAGCTATCACAGAGGTCCAGGTGTTGTGTCGCTTAATTCTCCCTTGCCTACGAGATATAGCATATAAAATGCGAGTTACCCCATGGCTTATATCATCACGAACAACATAACGCACAAATAGCCCTGTAATAAATATACCAATAACAGGATAGATGAGATATAAATAGTTTACCCCTGTTATTCGGAATCCTTCGGTAAGAAAATCTTGAATCGTATGAATTAAGAACTTAAGGATTAACGCAGCAAAAGCTGTTAGTACTCCTACTACAAAGCTTAAAATAAGAATAAACTGTTTCTCACTAATATTATTCTCTCGCCACAACAAAAACCGCTGAAATATACTCTTCTTCTCCAATTTCATCTTTTATTTAACAACAACTCAACTCTAGTATAATATAATAACGAATAGTTAGAGCGTTCATCACTCTCTAATAACTTTTATTTGCGCACCTGCACCCAGCTTTAGAATACTCGATGGCTTGGGTCTGCTTAAGTCATCTTGTCGATAAGCAACTATATAATCTACTTGTGACTTTAGCTCCTCACTTATTTCACTAAAATTAGATGGTGTGGGCTCTCCACTAATATTTGCTGAGGTAGAAACTATCGCTTTACGAAAACGTTGACACAACCGTCTAGAAAAATCCTCATTTGTGACTCGTATACCAATGCTGCCATCTTCTGCAATAAGATTAGGAGCTAGGTTTCTAGCTTGATCGTATATAATAGTAAGAGGTTTATCCGCTAGATCAATTAAGTCCCAGGCTACTTCTGGCACATCTCTAACATAAAAGTCAACCTTGACAGATGAATCAACTAATACCAAGAGAGCTTTTGTATCTTGTCTCTTTTTTATCTCGTATACTCTACGTACAGCTTCAGGATTCGTTGCATCACAACCAATCCCCCAAACAGTATCGGTGGGATAGAGAATTACTCCTCCCTCATACAGCACTTGACATGCTTTTTTTATATCTTCTTGTAACATACTAGCTAGGGAATATTATATTGAATGAGTTCAACATTCAAAAATACAATTTTTCAGACGAATACAGAAGAAATCTTCCCGATACCTTACTTACTTTTTTTAAGTTATCTAAACAAATGTTGCTCATCACCTCTCTTTTTTGTAAACATTTTTAGAAAATCATCGTTCTTTTGTGTAGTAAAAGATTAGAAAAGCTAACTTTACTATCTTAAATTAATGAGACATTATGAATACCGTCCAATTCAAGCATATATTGCCTTTACAGCTAAGATTTAATGATATAGATAAATTTGGCCACGTTAATAACTCAGTCTACTTTTCATTCTATGACTTGGGTAAAACCAACTATTTTGAGACTGTGTACCCAAGTGTCGATTGGAGCAAAGAGGCAATTATGGTCGTGCATCTAGAAATTGACTTTCTAGCACAAATCTACTCTACGGACAATATTGCCGTACAGACTGCTGTAACAGAAATTGGCAATAAAAGCTACAAGCTGTATCAGGAGATCATAGATCAAGATACCAAACGTATCAAGTGTAGTTGCAAGTCAATCATGGTTAACTTTGACCTTGAGAATAAGTGTTCAAAAGAGTTAGATGAAGAATGGAAGGATGCAGTGTGTAGATTTGAAGGAAGAGATCTTAGACGAAAAGACTCTTAAATACAGACTTTTTACACTTCAAAGCTGCTTATAAAACCAAGGCATAAGCAGCACCCAAAAAGGACTATAGGGCCATTTGATCCTATCCTAAGATAAGCCTACTCTTAAGGAGTAACACAGCTTCTATGGTCCACTATTTGTAAGCTATTTAGCTTATCTAAAATATCTCTAAACACAGGGATATATACTTCTTTTTTAGTACTTTTACAGAAGATAGGATAAGCATATAAGCTATCCTTTTGCTTGAAAATAAAAGAAAATAGATAAATATAAATGAATCACCTATGGAATTACCGAACCTCTTTGCCCAAACAGATAGAAGAAAGCCATAGTCTAGCTAAAGAGCTAGGTATAAGCCCTATACTTGCTAAGCTCTTACTGCAACGTGGAATAGATACAGTAGAAAAAGCAAATGCTTTCTTTTATCCACAACTTACAGATTTACATGACCCTTTTCTTATGAAGGATATGACTGAAGCTGTGGACCGACTGAATACTGCAATTGGAAATAAAGAACGCATTCTGATTTATGGCGATTACGATGTCGATGGAACGACCTCTGTCTCATTGGTCTATCGCTTTATTCAACAGTACTATTCCAACATTGATTACTATATACCCAATAGATATGACGAAGGTTATGGCATATCCAAACAAGGTATTGAATATGCAAAGCAGACTGATGTAAAGCTGATTATCATTCTAGACTGTGGAATCAAAGCTGTAGAGGAGATAAGCTATGCTAAAGAGTTGGGTATCGATTTTATCATCTGCGACCACCATGTTCCTGATGATACCTTACCACCAGCTGTCGCTATTCTCAATGCAAAGAGAAAAGACAACACCTATCCCTGTACTGACTTATCAGGATGTGGCGTTGGATTTAAATTTATGCAAGCTTTTGCTCAAAGTAATGGTATTGACTTTCATAAGCTAGTACCACTTCTTGATTTAGTAGCAGTTAGCATTGCAGCGGACATTGTACCCATTATGGGTGAAAATAGAATTCTTGCCTTTCATGGTCTGAAACAACTTAATCACCACCCTAGTGTAGGCCTCAAGGCAATCTTACAAGTTTGTGACTTATTAGATCGAGAACTAACAATGACCGACATTGTTTTCAAGATAGGACCCAGAATAAATGCCTCTGGACGTATCGAAAATGGGAAAGAAGCAGTAGATCTCCTCATTGAAAAAGACTTCAAAAAAGCACTTGATTTAGCTAAGCAAATCAATGAATACAATGAAACACGCAAGGATCTAGACAAGTCTATGACTGAAGAGGCCAACCAGATTGTTGACAGCTTAGAAGACCTTTCAGATCGCCGCTCTATTGTGATCTACAACAAAGACTGGCACCAAGGTGTCATTGGGATTGTAGCTTCTCGACTAACAGAAATATTCTATCGACCTGCTGTTGTATTATGTCAGCATGGCGATATTGCCACAGGTTCTGCAAGATCTGTGCCAGGATTTGATGTATATAAAGCCATAGAGCACTGTAAAGATCTTTTGGATAGCTTTGGTGGACACACCTATGCAGCAGGATTATCCCTCAAGCCAGAACGTATCGAAGAGTTTAGTCAACGCTTTGAAGACTATGTGACTAGTCATATTTTGCCAGAGCAAACTCAATCTAGTATAGAAATAGATGCCGAGTTAGACTTTAAACATATCAATAGAAAGTTTTGCCGAGACTTAAAGAAGTTTAATCCATACGGACCAAAAAATGAAAAACCTATTTTTTGTACGCGTCAAGTATATGATTATGGAACAAGTAAGGTGGTAGGGCGCAAACAGGAGCACATCAAGCTGGAGCTTATTGACAGTATGTCCAATAATATCTTACATGGTATAGCTTTCGGACAAAGCAATCACGTACGCTATATAAAAAGTAGACGCTCTTTTGATATCTGCTACACTATTGAGGCAAATGCGTATCATAAGGGTAAGATACAGTTGCATATTGAAGATATTAAACCTAGAGAGTAAGATATGAGTTCGTCTTATCTTGACATTTTAAAGCAATATTGGGGTTATGATGCTTTCCGAGGAATACAAAAAGAGATTATTGAAAGTGTAGCCGAGGGTAAAGACACCCTTGGCCTAATGCCTACAGGTGGTGGTAAGTCTATAACTTTTCAAGTCCCTACCCTAGCTATGGAGGGTATTTGTATTGTTATTACACCCCTAATTGCACTCATGAAAGATCAAGTATCTAACTTGAAAGACAAGGGGATTAAGGCTGCGGGAATCTATTCAGGTATGAGTCAGACAGAGATTCAGGTTACGCTTGATAACTGTATTTTTGGTGGCTACAAATTCTTATATGTCTCTCCCGAACGCTTGACCTCGGAGCTTTTTTGTAACAAACTTAAAAAAATGTCTGTCTGCTTGATAGCCGTAGACGAAAGTCACTGTATCTCTCAGTGGGGCTATGACTTTCGTCCTGCCTATTTAGAAATAGCAGCCATACGTGAGTTGGCACCTCATGCTCCCATACTAGCACTTACTGCAACAGCTACTCCCTCCGTTGTCAACGATATTCAAGAAAAGCTTCACTTCAAAGAGAAGCACGTTTTTAGAATGAGTTTTGAGCGAAAAAACCTAGCCTATATTGTACATGAAACCGATGATAAAGAAGGCTTAACGCTCAAAACACTACAAGCTATTTCGGGTAGTGCAATTGTTTATGCACGTAGTAGGAAACGCACACGAGAGATGGCCAATTTTTTAAATCGAAATGGCGTTACTGCCACTTACTACCACGCTGGACTTAACCACCTCACTAAAGATCAACGCCAAGCCGAGTGGAAATCGGGGCAAGTAAGAGTTATGGTAGCTACAAATGCCTTTGGTATGGGTATTGACAAGCCAGATGTGCGCTTAGTTATGCACATTGATCTTCCTGACTCCATTGAAGCTTACTTTCAAGAGGCAGGTCGCGCGGGTCGCGATGGCGCACTAGCTCGTGCTATTCTTTTTTACTCACCTTCAGATCAAGCTAAGTTGAAAAAGAGAATTCAAGACAGCTTCCCTGAAAAAGAATATATCCGCACTGTCTATGAACACATTCAGTACTATTACCAAATGGCTATGGGGGATGGACAAGACTGTATTTATGACTTCAACTTAGAAGAGTTCTGTGTACGCTTCAAACACTTTCCTATACGAGCTCATCATGCATTAAACCTGCTAACCCAAGCGGGATACTTAGAATATACAGAGGAGCAAGAAAACACCTCCAGATTAATCTTCTTAGCACGTAGAGATGAGCTTTATCAGCTCTCCAAAATGGGAGCTGATGCAGAACATTTATTACAGCTTATTCTACGCTCATATACGGGCCTATTCACTGACTATGCTTATATCAATGAGCAATCACTCGCCATCCGTTCAGGCCTTACTAGAGAACGAGTTTATGAACTCTTAGTATTTTTTGCCAAGCGCAAAATCATTGACTACATACCTCGAAAAAAGAACCCCTTTATCATCTATACACAAGCTAGGCTCCCTAAGGAAAAAATCAAACTCAGTAAAGAGGTCTATGAGGATAGAAAGCAGAGCTATATTAAACGTATTGAGGCTATCCTGGATTATGTAACAGATCATACACATTGCCGTAGCAAACAACTGCTGCGTTACTTCGGTGAAAAGCTTGAGACAAGCTGTGGTTTGTGTGACATTTGTGGAAAAAAACAAAAGAAACAACTGTCTGAAAAAGAAGTTGAGTCAATAACTACTAAAATACTGCTGTTATTAGAAAATGGCCCTTTTACAATTACAGCTATTTGTGAACACCTACAGCTAGATTCTAATGCTACTACAACAGTACTTCGGGTCTTGGCAGACGAAGGTCTAATAAATCATAGTAATGGTACTGTAAACAAAATATAGTATTTATATTTTTCCCCTCAATGTTCGAGCAGTTTTTATTATTTTTGCCAAATCAATCATCCATAAAATAAAAATCGTGAGTTTATTAAAACGTCTCTTTGGTAAAAAAGACTCTGAAGAACAAAAAGCTAAAAAAAAGCAAAGTACTATCCAGACTCTAAAAATTAATGGTGTCAAGGCTATGAGAATAGGAAGAGCTGAACAAGCTTTAGCTTTCTTTCATCAAATACTAGAGTTAGAAAAAGAGGATAAAGATGCCCTGTTATACCTCAGCCAGTGCTATGTTCAGTTAAATGAACTGGAGCTAGCCAAAGAGTACATACAAAAGGTGTGCCTGCTAGCACCTGACTTAGTAGAACCACAGCTCTCACGTATTCATATCTTTCAATTAAATAAAGAGTATCAACAGATGTTAGTAGCTGCTACTCAACTTGTAGAATCACATTCAGATTTAACTACTGCACACTACATTCAAGCTGTAGCCTACTATAAGCTTGATGAGTTATTTCAAGCTATAGCATCACTCACTAGAGCTATTACGCTCAACACCTATCATACCGAGTCTCTGTACCTGAGAGCTAAAATCTTATTGGAAATGAATCAAGTAGATGAGGCTTTACAAGATATACAACAAATTCTAGAAAGAGAAAAAGATCATGAAGGCGCTCTCCTACTTAAAGGTAGTATAGAAGAGAAAAAAGGATTGTCGAATGAGGCTTACGAAACCTATACTAAACTTATAAACCTAAATCCATTCTGCTCAAAAGCTTATTCACAACTTGCAAAGTATTACATACACCAACACCTTTTAGACCAAGCATTAGATGTGCTGAATGAAGCTATAGAACTCAATCCCAATGATGCGAATCTATACCAACATAGAGGTAGTGTAAAACTAATTATGAATGACAAAGATGGAGCTTTCGACGATACAAAGAAGGCCCTTGAGTTGGATCCTACTATAAAGGAGAGCATATCGGGAGAGTTTAGGAGTTAGCCTATATTTATACAGTTTCAATTCATGCTTTGAGCTTTATTCTCCATTTTCTTACTCTTTGAAAAGAAATTCCAACAAATACTTTCTTTTTAATATATTTGTGTTAGATTTGCAAATAGACAAAAACAAGAAACATATAATTATTCAATGCGATTATTTAATTATTCATATTACTTCTTTTTTTACTTTT
>JASLIW010000027.1 GCA_030152865.1 Bacteroides sp. | reverse complement strand
CACCGCCCCGAGTATTACAAAATTTTAGAAGATGAGCGAGGAAACAACCTCCGAGGCATGGCCGAGATCATCATCGCCAAGCACCGTAATGGTGCCACAGGAGAGATACTCCTTCGTTTCAAGGGCGAGTTTGCCAAGTTCCAAAACTTGGACGACGACATGATTATCCCTACACCCGATGCTCCAGCTGCCATAGTAGGCTCTAAAATGAACCAATCCAATGCGGTGCCACACCCAGCCGACAGCCTAGCACAGAACAGCGAAGATAACCTGCCTTTCTAAGCTAGCTCGCATAGATCTGCTGCCAAAGGCATAAAGCCTGCATAAATATTTAAAGAATATTAAAACCACTGACATTATATTAGAAATATTTTGTCGAATACTAATAAATAAGGTATATTGCAACACAATCCATGACGGATTAAAGAATACAATCGACGGAGCCTGAGCGCAGGCACGTTTATTAGCAACTAACAGCAACTTGCCTCGTAGCTTACACAAGTTACGTTCGTATAGTTTTATTTCATTAGATTATCTTAATTAAGTTGTTTGTAATGTTTTGTGGAAAAGTTACCAATTCGAAATACGTTGTTAGTTGCTCACTTCGAGCTATCCTTAAATAGCTCCTTATAGTGGACAATTGGTAACTTTTTAAGGTCCCTTTCTTGCGTGACGCAAGGGAGGGATCTTTTTTGTAAGTCTATTTTTAGTCCCTCAGAGCGAGGCTCGAACGGTGGCTTGTTATAGCCTCAGGCTAGCTGTCTCTTTAATATAAATGCTATTCCAAGAACACTTTGTTCTTATGCGTTGTTTATAGGATAAATAAAGGATAATTAAAAAACAATACTTATTAATATGGGAATCATTTTATCAATTTTAATCGGAGCCTTATCAGGCTATATTGCAGGAAACTTAATGAAAGGTGGCGGCCTAGGCTTCCTTTGGAATCTAATCCTTGGTATCTTAGGTGGAGTAGTAGGGGGCTGGGTATTTGGTCTGTTAGGACTACACACCAATGGAGGAATCATAGGTAGCCTTATCACCTCAGTGGTAGGAGCAGTCTTACTGCTTTATGTAGCCAAGCTAATCGCTCGGAAATAGCCCGAGCATAACAGACAATCAATAGAGGAGGTAGAATGAGCTATTTCGTAACATATCTAATTGTAGGAATTCTGGTGGGCTTTGTCTTTGGCTGGCTCTTTCAGGAGAAGGGATTCATACTCCTTTTTCTCTCGACTTTGGCCACCCTTGGTGCCCTTATCGGAGGCTTTGTCTCCCTCTATCTTTTTCAGCTCCCTCTATTGAGTTATTTTATTGCCGTCTTAGGAGCCTGCCTTGTAGTCTTAGTTGGTTTAAACTACCTCATCAAGCAGGTCAATAAGCCGGACGAATAGATAAAATTGAAAAAAATGAAAATGGCTTATAGCCTCGTACACAAGCTGTTTTGAGCACAAGTGAGAAAGGCTGTATATTTTTACCAAAAAAAGTATGGCTAGAAATTTGTAGATTCTAAAAAACGCTCTATATTTGCATCCGTAATCGTAAAGATAACGCCTCTTTAGCTCAGTTGGCCAGAGCACGTGATTTGTAATCTCGGGGTCGTTGGTTCGAATCCGACAAGAGGCTCAAAAGGAAGTAAGTCATTTACTTCCTTTTTTTATTGGTCCTAGCTCTAGGCCTATAAAAAAAGCCGACCTAGAGGTCAGCTTGAATCTCATCAATATCTACGAGCTTATTGACTATGGCATAAATGGTCAGCCCAGAGGGGCTATTGATCTGTAGTTTTCTACTGATGTTTTTGCGGTGTGTATTGACAGTATGAATCGACAAAAAGAGCGTCTCCGCAATTTCCTTATTGGTCATCCCCTTGGCCACACAGACCACCACCTCCTTTTCTCGATCACTGAGTGATTCTTGCTCATTCTCATTGCTATTCTTGAGAATCAACTTACTGAGGGTGTCATTGAGTTTAGAGAGCGAATCGTAGAGCTCAATAGTAGCATCATACTTGGCTAGCAGGTGGGGGGCAACATAAGTAGTAGTTAGTGCCACCACTTTGATGTCACGTTCGTCCAGACGCTCCCTTAGCTCATCGATATCAAAAAAATCATTGAAATAAGGATTGACAATGAGTAAATCAATCGGCTGGGTACGCATGCAATCTTCCAGTGCATTGAGCGACCTAATTTCTACCGTTTGTATGCTGAGCTTAGGTATGCGCCTAAGAGCTGCAGAAAGACCTGAACGGACAATGACAGACTCTTCTGCAATAGCGATATGTTGAGTCTCTATACTTTTCATTTTTCTTGAAGTTTCCGTTCGTAACTATGTACCAGAGGCGAAAAGAGGTAATCTTCTATCTTGCAATGCCACTCTAAGCCTATCTCACACATATAGATATCCAAAAGTGCTGTGGTCAGCAAAAAATTATCCACCTCGTCGGGTGCGTACTTAATAATAATATTTTTGAGCTCGCTGAGTCGCTCACTCACCAAGTCGTGGTGCTTGGAGTAGGTTTTGATTTGGTAGTTGGGCTTTTGCTTACCCTCCAATAGATTCTCCACGTAGACAAAAACAGTTTGATCCTCGTAATTCATATGTTTGTCTATCTCATGTGTGTACTCATCAAAGGCACGCAAAATGAGTTGAGCTACCTTGCTCTTAGCTCCACAAATGGCTGCCACTAGCTTGGTACGGATGTCGGGTAGTAGGTGCTCCAGATAGTAAGTATGAGTCTGCTTGAGGTAGCGAACCAAAGATTGGATAGAGAGGTTTTCGTAATTGGCATCTAAGAGCGAAAATCCATCGGCCACAAAATTAATCACGGCCAAAAAAGTAGGTGCATGCACCTTGTTTTGCTCACAAACCTCCTCCACAGTGAGTTCTGCAAAGCCCAGTGGAATGTTGAAGCAACTCACTATTTGCAGCAGAGCGCTATTATGACTGATAAGCGTAGCCATTTTGTCTTGTGCACTGTATCTTACCGTTTGTTCCATATGTGTATCCTTTCCTAAAGTTGCAAAGTAACTTAAATTTAATGAGTAATCAATCCCCAATAGTAGGTATTTGGGCCCAAAATAATAGGTCCCTGATCCAAGCCTCAAAGATCCCTGCCTCAACAGATTCATATCCTGAAGTAAGAGGCTTGTGACCCTGCCTCATGGCCTGGGCTAAACTGGGGCTTTTTAATAACCTAAATTAGGGTACTTTTGTTTGCTAAGTATTGTTAATGCTTGACCTGATCTTAGCAGCTAAACCTGTAGCGCTTCGGGCCAAAAAAAGAGACTCAGGAAGAACCTAAGCCTCTTTTATAGAATCTCTATTTCTAGTTGTTCTTATTTTTCTTTGATAAAATCAGCAGGGTAGTTGTAAACAGGGAACTTCTCCTTAGCAGTAGCCACCCAAGTATTAAATGCAGGGCTGTCCTCATGGAGCACAATCACACGCATACCATTGCCATCGAGGTTGTTATAGACAGTCTTGCCACCCGAGTAGCGTCCGTAGGCCAGTAAGATGCCATACCAATCTACCACAAAATCATTGTCGTGGTCGTGACCCACAAAGATACCTCGCACATCTCCCTGCTCTTTCATAGCACAAACAAGGCCTGAATTGAGCTGAGGCGAACAGATTTCTTCTTTGAAATGTCCCTTCAAATCCTGTGGCTTGAGGCGTGTAGCCGCTTTGAACTCAGGAGTAGGGATGTGGAAAAAAGCCAAAGCAGGCACTGGCTGATTGTTGTTCTTTTTGCTGTACTTCTTACTCATCTTTTTGTACCACTCAATTTGGTCGGTTTTGATGTAGTCATAACCGCCCACACCCTCTATTTGAGAATAGCTGTTGGAATCAATGATATAAAGCACCTCGGCCACCTTATTATCCTGACTGCCCTTGATCTCTAGTGTATAATTGGTCACACCCTGTATCTTGGGTGTAGTGCTTGTGATATTATAAGGAACATCTTTGGCTAATTTATAAAGCTCTGCACGAGTCAAGCCTTGCTCATCGTCGTGATTGCCATAAGTATAGGCAAAAGGGATATTCAGTGAAGACATGGCGTGCATCACCGTTAAGAAGCTCTTATCACCAGGTTTGCCATAAATCATATCGCCAGTGAGTAAAATCAAATCGGGCTGCTCCTGCTTGAGTAGCTCTATGATACGCTCCATAGCTTCTTCCGAGCTCTTATTTTGATAGACATAATGGATATCTGTGAGCTGTACTATCTTGAAAGTACCATCAGCCTTAAACTTCAATTCGTTTTTCTGAGCAGCTACACCGAGCGGATAGCACAAAAGGAAACTAAACAGTAGTAGAGCTACTGTAGTCAGTTGCTTGTAATTTTTCATAAGTATTAATAAGTTATTATTTAGAATGTTTCTGTAAATATACTTATTTTAGGATGGAATGGAAGAATTATTGGTGAAAAAAGTGGAGAGGGAGTTGTTAATTATTTTCTGTCTTGCTTTGGGGGGAGTATGCAAATCGTTTTAACTTAGATACTTTATGAAAGAGTTTCATAAAACTTTTTCATATTTTGTTTATTTAAGTTTAATATTTATCTATAAGATCTTTCATAGCTAGTATTTGTTGAATGGTGTTTTTAATATCGTTAATAGCCTTTTTATTAACTACGTCTATCCAAAAATCTTTATTTTTATCAATATTCTCATACAACTTGCTCCATACTGGCCACCACTGGCTGGACTTATTATTCCTAAAACAGTCTACGCCATTAACAATTTGCTGTATGTCATATTTGTTACTATCAGTGTCATACTGTTCTGGTGTCTTGACGATACCATAAATAATACCGCCAGCTTCATAATTAACTTTGAAATAGTGTTTTTGTAAGTTAGGAAGAATAAAATGAGAATGCTTTTGATTAAATTCTATATTAAGTTCTTTACCTAATGAACATAACTGCTTGTTGAATTTTTCTTTTAGCTCTATTTTTATGCTATCTAAAGCTGATTGAATTGTAAATGCAGATTCTATACTCTCATTACTTTCTAATATTTGTTCTTTTATCATAGTTATCTTATTGAAGTTTTCTCCGATATAATCGTTTTCTAATTTGAGTTTGAAGTCGTGGATGAAAGAGCGAACTCGATCATTCTGTGTAGCGTAGTAAAATGATTCAACTATTGGTATAATATCTTCTTCATAGTTGATAAACTTTAATCTGCCACTTTCTATAGCAATAGCTCTTTCTTCGTCTGAAATAGATTTTTTGTCTAATTCTTTATTTATAGGGGCTAGATATAGTAAAGTGTAATTGTCTATTGCTACTTTTTTTAAATACTCAAGATAATCATGTATTTGATTTTCTTGATCTGGAGTATCTTCATGTATTTTATTTTCTATCCCAATAATTTCGCTATTCTGGTTAAAGCTGAGCCATATATCAATTCTTCTATTGGTTCCTGTAGTTTTTTCAGTTATAACCTCTACGCTTGATGTGTTGTAGCTTATGCCTAAATAATTTAAGAATATATTCAAATATCTATCACCCTGATTATGGGTTTCATTTGGGTCTAGCAGAAAAGCCAATATTTCTGATATCTTGTTCTCATTTTGAGGATAGAATCTAAATGAATTAAAATCTACAGATAGTTCTGAGCCATAGGCTTTGTCTAAAGATTTTATAATCCTTAATTGGTTTGATATATTCTGAATTAGATTTTGAGGATTCATAAATTTAGATTTAAATATTTGTTTAGGATAATCTTATCTCATCCTTGGAGTATTCTATAGTACTGACCCTTTTTCGACAACGGGCTAGTATTTTTTCTTTTACTGTTACAAACGTACTCATTTTCTTTCTCTTTACATCGTTATTGGTTATTGTTTATTGTTATGCAGCTACTACTATGCCATACTCCATGGCTGGCAGTAGCTTGGTGATACTTTGGTGGGGCGCTCTACCTTAAGCCCTCTAAGTAAGTAGGGATGTACATAGCTCGGCACAGTGCCCTTACTCAGGCTCTTCTGTGGGTAGATCTCCAGTATGTCCATCTTACGCATAAGACGCCTTACTTGTTTCTCATTAACTGAGTAACCTCTCAGTCTTAGCATATCACGCATATGCACAACTCCAGAGGTAGGATGCTCAATATGGTGCCCATCAATAATACGCATCATCTCTAGGTTCTCCTCAAGTTCTCGCATCCATTCTGTAATCTTGCTCGGACTAAGCTCGTATCGCTTCGCTAAACTCTGTATCGTCTCCTCGCCCCTCAAACCACCTAAGGCAACTTGTGCCTTAAAGGTTGAACTGTATTTACTTCTTCGTCCCATAAAATTCTCTTTTTTCTTGTCGTGGGAAAAATAACAATTAGTTTCATCTTAACTCTCAAATCTAGCACTTTATGAGTTGTCTAGGTTATGGGGAGTATTATACTGCTTACTAATGCCCAAAACGAGACATATCTACTTTTTTCCT
>JASLIW010000003.1 GCA_030152865.1 Bacteroides sp. | reverse complement strand
GTCTTCTTTAAGGAAGGCTCTAAGTATAGCTTCGCCTGCCTGAATTCCTTCTAGTCGGCCTGAATTATCGACAGTTAATATATCAGGGGCTGAGCTTTCAAAGAATACAGAATTCAGAATCTCTTGGTTTTTTGCATTTTCAGGAATGCTTATGAGATTAGCTGTGTACTTTTCACCAATGATAAGAGTCGTTGCTTTTATGACTTCGTTATTAATAGCAATCTCTACACTTGTAACATTATCATAGTAATCTGTTGAACATGCTATTAGTCCAGAACTGATACACGCTAAATAAAGTAGTGCTTTTATGTTTTTCATACCTCTATCTTTCATTTAGTTTGTGTTACTAGAATCTCTTGTTTTAGATTTCCTAGTGTAACAACGACAATAGCTGTTCTCTCATTATAAGGCAATGATGAGTTAAATGGGTCTACAGTGATTTTAAATCCTTGATTATCTGTATTTGGATGGCACCATCTGTCCCCTTTTTGAATAGCATCTAGCTTTACTGTGTTGTGGTCTAGGTTATCAGTTTTAATTACGATAGTAGAAGATCCACCATTACTATCAATATTTAAAGTGGAAGGAGTGACCTCTAAAAATCCAGGGTCACTGAGCTTGTCATCTTTGCTACAGCTAGTAAAAATGACAATGACTAATGAAAAGAGTGCTAGTGCACTTTGTAACTTGTGTTTCATGATAGTTAAATTTTAATTAGATTAATAAATAATTGTTTGTATTAAAATAATGAATGTACTAGTCTGTCCAATTTAATGGAGGGTAGTATTAATGTTTGGTATTCAGAGTATTATACTGTTTTGTGTTACCCAAATATAGTATCTATATATAAGAATAAAAAACATTTATATATGTTATATATATGATATATAACATATATTAGCATTATAATTTTATAAAATAAGTAAAATAATAGAGATAATTATATTAATATTGTGCCAGTAAATGGTTACTGTATTAAAATAATGATATTATGAAAAAATCTAGAGTACAGCTAACAGCTGTTTCGCTGTCTCTGATCTCTTTGTTTTTTGTACTGACCTCATGCTCTGATGATTTAGGTAAAGCCCCGACATTAGATATATACACAGGGAGTATAGAAATAGAAGGATACGAGGGTGGAGATCCAATACTACTTAACTCCACAGAAACAAAACAGATCATAGTTCAGATTAGCCCTAACGTCGGTTCTGATCTTACAGCCTATTCTCATTTAGAGTTTTCATCTAGTGATGAAAAAGTATTTACAGTTTCCGAAAGTGGAGAGTTACAAGGCTATCACAATGGGGAGGCAAACCTGATGATTCTAGCTCATACAGACCTAATTGGAGATCAGGTTGAGACTGTAAAGCCAGTTCGTGTAAGTGGCCAGATTGTGGTACAAGAGATAAAACTGGATGAAAAATTGCAAAAAGGGGTTTTATTACGAGAAGCTGGAGAACTAGACCTAAGGGAACATATTCTTGTAGCACCCCAAAGTGCCCTGAATAAAAACCTTTCATTTAAATCTTCTGATGAGTCTATTGTAAGAGTTGAGAATCATACTCTGTATGCTGGAAATGGAGGAGAAGCTGTGATTAGTGTTCAAACGACTGATGGAACTAATTTAGAAAGTAAGTTTACCGTTAGCGTGGTTGCGCCTATTAATATCTGGTATGATAAAAAAAGAACTGGATGGGATATTACAAATTCTCACGAGATATTTTTCGATGCTAAAGGAGCATCGGGCAATTCTAGGGATATTATAGACAATAATATCTTATCTTTTATTTATATGAAAAAGCCAGGTAAGGATAAATCTATAGGTGTAGATGAAACTCTCTCTTTTACAATAGATACTGGAGAGGCTCTTAAGGTTAATCGCATGGAATTCCAGCATAGATTAGACAATACTTTTGCATGTGATAGATTATGGGGCTTTGACCTAGAGGGTAGTAATGATGGTGTTACTTATACATCTATAGAAAAGAATCTCAGAATTCCAGGAGCGACAAAGAATGGTATTATGAGTTTAAAAGGAACCGTACTCTTTCAGCAATCCTTCGAGTATCAATATTTAAGAGTTGTCTGTAATTTTTATGATCAGAAAGAAGGAGAGTCGATTCAGATAGCGGAAGTACGTTTAGGCTATGATGAGGCATTAGACCCCGAAGCTTCTTAGGATAAAGATTAAACTTATATATAAACACGTTGAAAATTCACTAATAGAATTAACCAAACCTACTTATGAACAATATTTATTGTAGAGAAAAAACCAGGAAGATCTCCTTGGGGATAGCTTTTGCTGTTTTACTATTATTGCCTGTTGTTTTTCCTAAAGCTATGCATGCCCAGTCCAAAACAGGCAAGCTAAATAAGGAAGAAGGGAATACCGTTCTCTTTGGCTCTCAAACAGATGATGAAATAATACAATCGTACTATAAAGTCAGTGGCGATAGATTAAAGCATAGATCCATTCACCAAATGGGAGAATTGCTTTCAGGTACACTACCAGGCTTAAATGTTAAGCTTGGGGCTTTGCCTAATTCTCAGCCTTCTTACAATTTAAGAAATGCCGGACTACCCATTGTCTTGGTAGATGGTATTCCTAGGTCTTTAATAAATATACCAGCTGAACAGATTGAATCAATTACTGTAATTAATGATGCCTTAGGAGCTGCAATGTTAGGTATGTTGGGGGGTAATGGTGTCATAAATATCATTACTAAGCGAGGACATGAAGGAAAGCTTCGCATTGAATTTACCTCTCAGCTAGCTTGGAACAAGCAGATGTATCGGCCTAAACTAGCAAACTCTTATGAGTATGCCAGCCTTTATAATCAAGCCTTAGCCGGTGTTGGGAAGCCCAATTTATATTCTGAAGAGGACTTAAATCACTACAGAGATCATACAAGTCCTTATTTGCATCCAGATGTAGATTGGTATAAAGAGCTACTTAAGCCTACTTCTTTCACACATCGGTACAGTCTTGATTTTAGTGGTGGAACTAAAGCTGTAAAATACTTTGTGGATTTAAACGTATTTAGACAGAATGGGTTTTTTAAACAAAAGAAGTCTATTAACTCCTATAATACTCAAGAGGATTATGAGAAATACTCATTGCGAAGTAAGTTAGATATTGATCTAACGCAAACCACTCAAATGGAGCTTAATATTTATGGTTTGATGACTAGGAATAATGATGTAGGTGGTCAGGTAGATTCTATTTATTCTCAAATCTACACTACTCCTCGTAATGCTTATCCTAAGCTTAACCCTAATGGCTCTTTAGGTGGTTCTGATTACTACAAGAAAAACTTGTATGGTCAGTCTATCTATTCAGGATATCATACTAACAATGCTACAGACTTTAGTATTGATGTTCGGTTAAATCAAGATTTAGGCTCTCTATTAAAAGGATTGTATGCTTCTTTAATGTACTCTTATAATTCTATTTATAGAGAAAAAGTGGATAGGAGTAAGGATTTTGAGGTCTTTAATTATGACCCAAGGCGTCCAGAAGGTTATGAGTATCGTAAGTTGAGTGAGAAGTCAACACAGGTGAACTCCTTTGCCTATGATAGAACAAATAGGATGATGGTTTATGAAGCGGCTTTGGGGTATGATTATGCCAAGAATAAACATACTACTAAGAGTAAGATTCTCTTTAATTACAACAACTACTTAGTGCGTAATTTATTACCTCTAGATCACTATAGCTTTTCTGGGCGTTCACAATATAATTATGATCAACGCTATTTTGCTGAGCTTGCTTGGTCTGTAATGGGAATGAATCAGTTTAAGAAAGGTCACCGTACGGGGTTTTTCCCAGCGGCTGGTTTCGCTTGGAACATCTCCAACGAAGAGTGGTTTCCTAAAACTGAGCTGACTAACAATCTAAAGCTGCGAACATCCTTTGGTATAGTTGGAAATAATTTAGCTGCTGAAATCTACAGTACGGCAGATAATGTTTTGCCTTATTACTACGATTATATGTCTTACTACTTAAGTGAAGATCAGTATTTTTTAGGCACGAATTCTATGGTTAACTGGACGTATGTTGAGGGCAAACTTCCAGCAACTACTACTTGGTCTCGTCAGAGAAAACTAAATATAGGACTTGATGGAGAGTTTTTTAATCGTAAGCTAAGCTTATCTGTAGAGTATTATCGCAACCTTTATTCTGATATATTAATGCTTAGAGGTACCAACAATAGTGGCATTGTAGGCGTAAATTACTCTTTAGAAAATTTAGGGAAAACCCGCTATCAAGGAGTAGAGTTAGAAGCGACTTTTGCCGACAATTATGAGGATTTTGAATGGTTAGTGAATGGTAATATCTCTTTATCCAGCAGCAAGCGAACTTTTCTTGATGAGCCAGAAAAACCATATAAATACATGAGACGCACAGGAACATCGAATAACCAAATGTTTGGTTATAAAGCAGACGGTTTTTTCAACTCGCAAGAAGAAATAGATAAGTACTTGGAAGAGTATAGTATTGAAGGATATATCCCACGTCCGGGAGATTTGAAATATAAAGACATTAATGGGGATAAGATTATAGATGATAGAGACATTACTCGTATTGGAGGTAATAAGCCTTTTGTGACTTATGGCTTCTATACAGGATTTAGCTGGAAAGGGATAGGGCTAAATATGCAATGGTCCGGACTGGCCAACAACAAGGTGTTTATAACTGAAGCTCCTTTTGTCTATCGCGCCCCCGGCATTTATGGACAAGCATTAAAAGAACACTTAGACAGCTGGAGTCCAGAGAATAAAAATGCATCCTATCCAAGACCAACTATTGGTGGAAATGCCTATAATGAAGTTAACTCCACATTCTGGTTGAAGAGTAATAACTACTTGAGGCTAAAGCATGTTGAATTATCCTACGATTTACCCATAAAATGGATAAGTGCTATGAAGCTATCCAAGCTTCAACTTTTTGCAACAGCTTATAATTTACTGACTTTCTCAGCTATTAAGGATAGGGATCCTGAGTCTCTTAGTTATTCAACTATGCCGAATCTAAAATCCTTTACGTTTGGCATAAATGTTCTATTCTAACTCATAAAGTCTAATCACAATGAATAATAATATATTAAAATGCCTATACATTTTAGGTCTAGGAATAGTAATTCTTAGTTCTTGTAATGATTTTGAAGGTGAACCATTAGATAGAGAAGGAGATGAGACTATCTGGCACAGTCAAGATCCTTTTGGAGATAACGCACATGATTTTCTATACGGGATATATCTGCAAATACCTGACCTGCACAATCGAATAAGTGATAGTTATTTAGATAGTAGTACAGATGACGGTGTGCCCTCATTTGAAACAGGTGTCGGCTTGAATGTCAATGCTTTTAGAAAAGGCGGTATATCTCCTTCAAATGTTGTGGATAATCATTGGAAACGTAACTATACCGGTATCAGGATGGCCAATGTGTTTCTTAAAAACATAGATGATGTGTATATCAAAGAACAATATGAGTCAGATAGAGAGATTTGGATTGGTGAGGCTAAGGCTTTACGAGCATTCTTTTATTTTGAACTAGCCAAGAGATGGGGTGGAGTCCCCATAATAGGCGATACTGTTTATACTGAACACGATAAAGTTAATCTGCCAAGGAGTTCATATGAAGACGTATGCCAATATATTTTAAGAGAGCTAGATGAGGCTTACGATAAAGTTTATGATAAGGATGACTTATTAGCTTTTGAAAAGGGAACTATAGATAAAGGTATCGTAAAAGCATTGAAGTCACGTGTTCTATTATACAGAGCTAGCCCACTCAACAATCCAGATAATAAGTTGATTTACTGGGAAGAAGCTGCTGCTGCTGCTAAAGAAGTGATAGACTCAGGTCTTTACCGGCTCAACAGTAGCTACAAGAACATATTTGTCAATTTTGCTAATCCCGAAATCATATTCTTGAAGCAATCAGCCTTGAGTGATAATTTAGAGTGGCAAAACTCTCCAGTAGGGTATAATTTTGACAACAAATATGCACAAGGCAACACGAGTCCCTCACAAAACTTAGTAGATGCCTATTGGACTATAAATGGCCTATCTATTTACGAAGATCCAACCTATGACCCACAGAACCCTTATGAAAACAGAGATGAACGCTTAAAAGCAAGCGTGTTTTACAATGGTTCAAGATGGTTAGGTAGAGATGTTGAGACTTTTGAGGGAGGTTTAGATAAGCCAAACCTATTTAATAGATCACAAACTCAAACAGGATATTATTTACGTAAATTTTTAGGTAATTATGAAGAGTCCAGCAGGTTTCAGGCCAAGGCTCATGGCTTTATTCTTATCCGCTACGCTGAAATATTACTAAATTATGCCGAAGCCCTAAATGAAGTTGACCTGGATACGAATCGGAGTGAAATAGAACAAGTGATATTTGATATTCGCAAACGGGCAGGTATTCTTTCTGGTAGTAATAATCGTTATGGGTTAGCAGCTAACTTATCACAAGATGAGATGAGAAAAATAATACACAATGAACGCCGCCTAGAATTTGCTTTTGAGGAGCAACGATTTTGGGATTTAAGAAGATGGAAGGAAGCCGAAAACTACTTGAATCAGCCCATAAAAGGGGTAGAGATTGAAAAAAAGGTAGATGGAACCTTTACTTATACTTATAAGGAAGTCATGGAATCAACCTTTGATGCTAGAAGAATGTACTTGTACCCTATACCTTTAGATGAGTACTATGCAAATAATCAATTAGTGCAAAACCCTAATTGGCAATATTAACAGCTATACGACAAATAGAATATTATGAAAAATAAAATATTGATATTACTACTTACCTTGTTATGCTTTAGTGTTCAGGGTTTTGCTCAAAATATATTAGTAAAAGGTAAGATATTAGATGAAAATAATGAGCCACTGATGGGAGCTACAGTCTTTGAACTGGGATCTCAAACAAATGGGGTGGTAACAGATTTAGATGGCAACTTTGTGCTTACGGTAAAGTCCGAAAAGTCACAGCTCAAGGTTAATTATATCGGATTTGTCGAGAAAGTAGTGCGAGTACGCAACACCATGATGAAAGTTATCTTATCTGAGGATTCTAAAGTGTTGGATGAGGTTGTAGTAGTAGGCTATGGTAGGCAGAAGAAAATTACGAGTGTAGGATCGATTAGTGAAATACGTAGTGACGAACTTCGTCAGACACCATCAGCTAGCTTACAAAACTCCTTAGCTGGGAAAGTTCCGGGATTGTTTCAGCAGCAGACCAGTGGTCAGCCTGGAGCAGATGCTGCAAATATTTATATTCGTGGTGTTTCCACTTTCAATGCTGTGAGTAAAGCGCCGCTTGTGTTGGTCGATGACGTAGAAACATCCTATGAGATATTCACACAGATGGATTCGAATGAAGTGGAATCTATTTCTTTATTAAAAGATGCTTCTAGCACTGCAATATATGGTGTTAAAGGAGCTAATGGGGTGATTTTGGTAACTACAAGAAGAGGAACAGATGCTAAGCCACGCATAAGTTATCGAGCAGAGTTTGGGTTGCAAAACCCTACGGTTAAGAACAACGTTTTAAACTCTTATGAATCTTTAGTTTTACTCAAAGAGTATTGGGTAAACCAAGGGAAAAACCCTGATGCAGAACTTCCTGGACTAGTTACTGATGAGGCTTTGGAGCACTTCCGCTTGGGTGACGATCCCTATCGTTATCCAGATGTAGATTGGTACAAAACAGTAATGCGAACAACAAGTCCACAGATGAGGCATAATTTTGATATTGTGGGTGGGACGAAAACAGTCAAATACTTTGTATCCTTAGGTTATTTTAATCAAGAAGGTATAATGAAAAACGTGAAACGTAAAGAGGATTTTGAAGGAAACTATTACCTATCACGTTATAATATTCGATCCAATATTGATATTCAAGTAGCTAAGAACACTCAAATATCAGTCGCAGCTGCAGGCGTGTTTAATGAGGTGAACTCGCCATTCACACCCGATGCAAATGCCTTTCCAGGTGAATCTAAAGGCTTTTGGACAAGACTCGCTAGTGGTCGCTTAACTTCTTGGGCTTATCCTGTTAAAAATCATGATGGTAGCTATGGAGGAACATCCAACAGAAAGTATAGTACGAATCCTTTGATGGTATTAGAGTATGGCGGATACAAACGTAACATAAGTAATAATATCAATGGGCATGTAAGTGTCAATCAAAAACTAGATTTTATAACCCAAGGACTTAGTCTAAAAGGAACCTTTGCATTAAGTAATTATTGGGGGTATACAAGACAGATGACCCGTCAATCCTTTCCTGACTATCAGTACAATAAGGTGAGTGGTGAGTTAGAATTAGTAAAGCCGAATAGAAACCCTATGCCGACTTTAAACTCTTCATCAATAGCAATGCCCCCATTTAGGAAGATAAGCTCAAATCTTGTTTTAACCTATGCTAGAGATTTTAAGAGACACGGTTTGTCTGGTATGTTTTTATTTAACTGGGATAGCTCTATAGCAGGATCAACAGACCCAACAAATCTTAAGGGCATGTCTGGTCGTATTTCCTATAACTATGCGCATCGCTACATATTGGAAGTCAATATGGGATACAATGGAAGTGACCGTTTTAAGGGAAATAAAAGGTATGGTCTATTTCCTGCCATCTCAGCTGGTTGGAACTTGAGTGAAGAAAAGTTTATGAAGCCTATATTCAATAAAGTGGCCATTGATTTTTTCAAGATAAGGGCATCATATGGTATTGTTGGCTCAGATAGAATGAGTGGAGCAAGATATTTGTTTGTTGATAGATATCGAGGAGATGGAGAGTATATTTTTGGTGAATCTCCATATCCTATCTATGGTTTGGTACCTCATGCCCTTGGCAATGAAGATGCAACTTGGGAAAAGGAGAAAAAATTAGATATTGGGGTAGATATGAGACTGTTTAATCAGCGATTAAGCCTAGTGTTTGATTATTTTAAAAATGAACGATACGATATTTTAAGTGCTAAAAGCACCATACCCGATATAGCCTCAACACCTTTACAAGCAGTTAACCTCGGACGTGTTTCTAATAAAGGCTTAGAGATAGAACTAACCTGGAGAGACAAACTGTCAACGAACTTTGACTACTTTGTACGAGGTAATGTATCTATAGCAAAAAACAAAATCTTAGTGATGGATGAAGCTCAGCTTGTATATCCTAACCTAAGTAGTATTGGACGTCCTGTAGGCCAAATATTTGGTTATGTTGCTGATGGCTTTTATAATTCGCAGGCAGACATTGATGCTCTCCCCGACAACAATAGAGAAATAGGCTTAGGAGATATCAAGTATAAAGACATAAGTGGCCCTAATGGTGTACCAGATGGTGTTATAGATAAGTATGATATGGGTCCAATAGGGCACCCATCAATACCACAAGTAACATACGGTATTAGTTTAGGAGCGAGCTACAAAAACTTTGATTTTTCACTACTTTTCCAAGGAGCAGCAAAAGGAAGTATTCAATCTCAAGACATTCTTAATATTGGTGGTGAAAGTGGACGTCCACGTAAGATACACAAATATAGGTGGACACCAGAGAATAAGGAAAAAGCGAAGTTCCCGCGCTTAGGTCGTACAACAAACTTTGAAACTTCCACCTTTTGGCTTAAGCCAAGAGATTATCTAAGATTGAAAAATGTGGAGATAGGGTATAACTTACCCAAATCACTGACCAGTAAAGTATACTTGCAATCAGCACGTATATTTACCAATGGAGTAAACCTATTTACTTTAAGTAAATTGTCCATGTATGATGTTGACCCTGAATCTTCTTCAGGAAATGCTTATGGCAGTTATCCTCTTATGAGAGTATTTAACTTTGGAGTGCAACTCACATTCTAACCTAAACGATATAATACAAATGAAAATATCAAAATTAAGATATAGACCCTTTCAGATACTACTTGTAACTGTGCTTGTGTTTTTTGGGTGTACAGAGGGAAATTCAGGTTTTTTGGATCCTGATACATCAGATGTACTAGATAGGTATAAAGTATTTACAGACAGTGTTTACACATATCGATATCAGTCTAGATTGTATGGACATTTGATACCAACCTATTTTGCGGACGGTGGCATGAATGGGGCTAGTTACTTATCTTGGAGCGGTATGACAGATGATTGCATCAATAAAAATGGCCGTACCTCACCAGGCTTTAATATGAATGAAATTGTTGATGCCTCGAATAGCAATATGAGAAACCATTGGCAAAACTGTTATGAAGGAATCTCTCGCATCAATATTCTTTTAAAGAATATTGAGATATCCCCTTTAACAGCCCAGACTAAAACAACCTTAAAAGCAGAAGCTCGTCTTATACGTGCTTGGCTTTATTTCCACTTACTTAGACTATATGGGGGAGTCCCCTTAGTAGGCGATTATGTTTTTAAGGTTTCTGACAAGGTAGATATCCCTCGTGCTAGTTTTGAACGCGTGGTAAATTATATAACTAGAGAGTGTGATGAACTTGCTCAGATACTGCCTGAGTGGCAAGGAGGTCGCGAATATGGAAGATTAACTTCAGGGGCTGCTTTGGCTATCAAGTCTAGAGTCTTACTATTTGCAGCTAGCCCACTATCCAACGGTAAAGTGCCACAAGTTAGTGATGAGCTTAAACCATTATTAGGCTACGAAACCTATGATGTAAACCGTTGGAAACTCGCAGCTGATGCAGCTAAAGCCGTAATCGACCTGAATCGTTATGAGCTAATTACAGATAACTCAAAGCCAGGTTTAGGATTTTATAAGATGCAGACTTTACGTGTAAATAAAGAGTATATTTTCTCTGTAATGAAAGCTAAAAATAGATACCCAGAAGAAGTGTTGCTACCCGATTCCCGTGGAGGTAAGACAGCCCTATCTCCTTTTCAGAACCTAGTGGACGCCTTCTTGATGGATAATGGCTTAGCCATTACAGCTCCCAACTCAGGGTATAACCCGCAGAAACCCTATGAAAATAGAGAACCCCGTTTTTATTCTACCATATTGTATCAGGGCTCCTTATGGATCCCTCAGAGCAACTCATCTACGCCTCAAGCTATTTCTTTTCTTTACGGAAAAGAGCCAGATGGTTTAGGAACAGGGGGAGGAACCCTAACAGGATATGCTTGTAGAAAACTTTGTGATGAAGAAGTAACAGCCTCACAAGGTGATTCGGATAAAATTCTACCTATAATCAGATTAGGAGAGATTTATCTTAACTACGTAGAGGCCTTGAATGAATATGACCCGACAAATAAAGCTGAGATAGAAAAGTATCTAATTGCAATACGCAAACGTGCAGGAATTAAACCCGGGGTTGGTGGACGTTATGGTCTACCTGTAAGTTATACACAGGAACAAATGCGAGAGCTTATCCAGCAAGAGCGTAGAATTGAGTTGGCTTTTGAGGAAGGACATCGTTTTTTTGACTTGAAGAGATGGGAAAAGCTGGAGGAAGTAAAAAACAATGTTGATTTTTATGGTATAAAGTGGACTTTGTCAGAAAGTAATGAGCTAAGGTCTGAACCATACTTCGTAGAAACAAGAAAGTTTGATACGAAACGTCAGTATTACTATCCAATTCCTCTAAGAGAAATAAGTATTATTGGAAGCGATATTTTAAAGCAAAATCCAGGTTGGTAAAAATACTAGAAAATGAATCCAAAATACAAAGAGAAGAGCTTCACTGAAGGTCTTCTCTTTTTTGTATCTTTGTCCAGTAAAATTTAGAACTTATGCAATATCGCTACTTCATTTACTTAGCTTATGATGGCAGTTTATACAATGGCTGGCAGATTCAACCCAATGGAAAGAGCATACAGGAAACCCTAATGAAGGCTCT
>JASLIW010000113.1 GCA_030152865.1 Bacteroides sp. | reverse complement strand
ATGAGCCGTGATGAGCTCTACTTTAAGATGCGTGATGATGGTGTTTTTGCTAGACGCTACTTCTATCCCTTAATCAGTGAGTTCTCTACTTATCGGGGTTTGAGCTCAGCAAGTAAGGCCAATCTACCCAGAGCACATCAGCTAGCTGATGCTGTTATTTGCTTACCCATGTATCACAGCTTGGCAGTGGAAGATGCGAAGCGAATAGTTGAATTTATACGCAAAAAGAGATGAAGAAACTGTTAGTATTAGGGGCTATGCAAATGCATATTCCATTATTAAAAAGAGCTAGAGAGCGTGGAATTTATACTATTACCTGCGATTACATTCCTGAGAATGCTGGGCATCAATATGCAGATGAAGCTCATTATGATAGTACAACAGACTTTGAAGCAGTTCTAAAGTTGGCTAAAGAACTTGCCGTTGACGGTGTTATGACTTTTAACTCAGACCCTGCTGCCTTGACAGCTGCCTATGTAGGAGAGCAAATGTGCTTACCCAATAGTGGGTATAAAGCTGTTAAAGTGATGTCTGAAAAGGATTTGTTTCGAGATTTCTTATCAAAACACGGCTTTAATGTACCCAAACATAAGAGTTATACTTGTTTCACAGACTTGTTAGCCGATTTGAATAATTATACTTTCCCTATACTTATAAAACCCGTTGATTCTTCAGGGAGTAAAGGAGTGAGTTTGGTTTATGAACCAAATGAAGCTGAAGCTAAACTTGAATATGCTTTGAGTTTTTCTCGTGCTAAGCACGTCATCGTTGAAGAGTATATTAAAAACCAGGGCCCTCAGTTACATGGGGATGGATTTGTAAAGGATGGTAAATTGATTTTTTGCTGTCTTGGAGATCATCACTTTAATGCTGAGATCAATAACTTAGTCCCTATTTCAACAACTTTTCCTTCATCTCATGATCAAGGTACTATAGAAAAAGTAGAGCAGGAAGTAGCCCGTTTTATAGAGTTGGTGAACTTTAGACAGGGTGGAATTAATATTGAGGCCAGAATTGACTCCAAAGGAAAGGTTTATTTGATAGAAGTAGGAGCACGCAATGGAGGCAACTTTACACCTGATGTAATTCATAAAGCGACCAACTTTAACTTTGTTGATGCAGCTTTATCCATTGCATTAGGGGAGAGTTTACCTTCTTTCTCAATAAAGGCTACTGAAAACTATGCTTATCTTATTTTACACTCTACAGAAGAAGGAGTATTAAAAGAAATCGTCTTAAGTAAGGAATTAGAACATATTATAGTAGATAAGTATATATACATTAAGAAGGGTGAACTTGTGCATTCCTTTAAAGGAGCTAATGCCGCTGTAGGAGTGCTAATAGTTCGATTTGAGAATGAAGCACATCTGCGTAAAGTTCTAACTTCTTTCAGCTCTTTATATGAAATAATACTGGTATGATGAAGGAAATAGGTGGGTACTTTGAATTAGAACTACAGCCAGCAGCTAATCAATTATTTGATGATCAAGCTGTTTTTGTGAATAGCGGTAGAAATGCTTTTGAATATATTATATTATCCTTGCCCAAGATAAATAAGCTGTGGATGCCCTATTATACTTGCTCTAGCTTGCAAGAACCCATAAAAAGGCTGGGGCTTCATGTTTGTTATTATCATGTGAGTAAACAATTGGAAATAGAAAGCTTGGAGACTCTTAATATTGGAAAGGATGACTATCTGCTTTATACTAATTATTTTGGTGTGAAAAACACTTATGCAGATTACCTACAAACTGTTTATCCTGACAATTTGATTTTAGATAACAGTCAAGCTCTTTTTTATCCGCCCAGTAGGTTGTGCTTCTATAGTCCACGAAAATTTGTAGGCATACCAGATGGTGGTGTTGCGTATTCACCTTTTAAGTATGAGGTCAAGGAGCAGGATAAACTGTCCTACATGCGCTGTTCGCACCTATTGAAGCGGCATGATTTTCCAGCTTCTGAAGGCTATAGTGATTTTAAGGAAAATAGCTTAACTATTAGTAATCAACCCTTGCGATTGATGTCCAACTTAACTAAAAAAATGCTTGAAAGTATAGACTTTACGCAAGTTAGGGAGAAGCGAAAACTCAACTTTGACTGGTTACACAAGCGCTTAGGGTACATGAATAGTTTATTATTAAATGTAGGTTGTAGTACATCTCCCTTAATCTATCCATTCTACTCAGCTAATGAATCCTTACGTTCTTATTTGATTAATAGTAGAATTTACATCGCGACTTATTGGCCTAACATCTTTAAGCATCAAGAGTTAAGTGAGGTTGAAGAACACATATCTGTATTCATTCATCCTTTACCTCTTGACCAAAGATGTACAGAAGATGACTTGACCTTAATAGTCGAAAAGATTAAAAGACTGTTGACTTAAAAAATGAAAAAAATATTAGTATTAGGCGGAAATACAACAGAATATGTAGTTGTAGAACATGCACAAAAATTAGGGTATTATACGATTGTTACCGATAGTCATGAAAATTGGTTGCTTAGTCCAGCCAAAGAGGTTGCAGATGAGGCTTGGAATATTAGTTGGAGTGATATAGATACATTAGTACCCTTGTGTAGGCAAAGTTGTATTGATGGTGTTATTGCAGGTTTTAGTGAGTTTAGAGTGGAAAATATGATTAAACTTTGTGAAATATTAGATTTACCCTGTTGGCTCACTATGGAGCAACTCAACCTTACAAGGGATAAAATAAAGTTTAAACAACTGTGTGTTGACTATGAAATACCCTGTGTGCCAGAATATAAGTATGATGAAGTAAGTAAATACCCTGTTATAATCAAGCCTGTAGACAGGGCTGGTTCCATAGGAATTAATGTGGCTTATAATGAGGATCAGTTCAAGAAATACTATGAATATGCACAAAACATGTCGCCAAGTAAGAAGGTTATAATAGAAGAATATATTGATGATGGAGTAAAGTTTGATGTATACTATTTTATTCAGAATGAAAGTATATCTCTTCTAGGGACTAGTGACACAGTAATGTGTAAGCAAAGTAAGGGGAATGAAACCTTACAAAAAGCATGGATTTATCCATCAAAGCATCAAGCTAGGTTTATGGCCTTATTGGATGCTAAGTTGCAAAAATTAATTAAGGGGATAGGTTTACGAGATGGATATATCACTATGTCCGCTTTTTATAGAAACAATAGTTTTCTTTTTTTTGAAGCTGGTTTTAGACTGAGTGGTGAAATGTCTTTTGACTATTTTAATGCCGTAACTGGACAAAACTATTTGAATGTTCTATTGAGATATACTGCAGATGATACTTTCAATAATCCTAGAATACAGGCACTACCTTTAGACACTCGGTATAAAGCTATTACATTAAACTTTTATGGTGTAGATGGAGTAGTTCATACGATATCAGATATTAATGCATTTATGGAGCAAGAAGAAGTTATCTCGTTTATTGTATATGTAACACAAGGACAGACTATTAAAAGGACCGGTCCATTTAAGAAATTAGCAATGTGTACTATCTGCTCAAAAAATAAGGCGAAATTATTCGAGCTGGCAAAAAATATCTATGAGTGCTTTGATATTACAAATCAATACGGTGAGAGTCTTATACTTGAAAAATCAGATAACTCCCTTTTTTAATTAAAGAAAAATATATTTTAATGGAACCTTTGGTTAGTATTTGTACCTTGGCTTATAATCATGAGCCTTACATTAGAGAATGCTTAGATGGATTTCTAATGCAGAAAACAGACTTCAAATTTGAAGTGCTAATTCATGATGATGCCTCTACAGATAATACAGCTAAAATTATACGAGAATATCAAGAGAAATATCCTGATATTATAAAGCCTATTTATCAAACAGAAAATCAATACTGGAAAAATATTGGCATAAGTAGAACCTATCAATATCCACGGGCTAAAGGTAAGTACATAGCTCTTTGTGAGGGAGATGACTACTGGACTGACCCATATAAATTGCAGAAGCAAGTGGATTTTCTAGAAGAACATCCTGACTTTTCTATGTGTTTCCATAATGGAAAGATGGTTTGGGAGAAGGGAAAGAGGCCTAGCAAGCTTTATGCTAAACTCCATGAAGGTATATATACTCCAGAGCATCTCTATCGGAGGCATCTGGTAGTAACAGCATCGATCGTTGCACGTGTAGAGGTTGTAAGAGATGATAAATTTATCAAAGCATTCGATACGAGAAAAATTATTTATGGTGATTTATTCTTTATTTTGAGTTGTACTCGCTTAGGAAAGATATGGGGGATGCCTGATGTCATGTCGGTATATCGTAGGCATGAAGGGGGAGTAGTTTATAAGCAAGGCTTAAGTGACTGTGCTAAAGAAATAGACTTAGCTTACTTTTTTCTTTCTTATTTTGAAGACCCAGACTTGCTTGATATGATACGTAAGATGTGTTTTTGGGATTCTTTCAGCAATTACTTACATAGTTCTATTCATGGATACAAAAAAGAACAGAAAGTTTTTAAAGCTGCCCTCAAATCTTGTTTCCGTTGGCGCTATACTTATCGTTTACCCTTGTTACTTTATAAGGTCATGACTCATTGGAATAAATTTAAGAAGTAAGAATTTATATAAGATATAAGCTCTATTAAAATAAGCTCAATATATTTGAATCTTGGGCTTATTTTTTGTTTTCAATATTTTAGAGACCTATGGTACTAATAATTAGGGATTTCCCTATTTATTTGAAAATAAAGCCATTCTTGTAAAAATATATGAAAGAAAGAGCTTGATGTTTTAGGCTCATTCTGTTAGAAGATTTTAATCTAGTATGTGCATATTTCTGAGATATTATCGCTGGGGATAAGGTGTAGATAAAAATGATACTTTATTATCTGTAAATATATTATACTATTAAAATTATTGTTATTTGGTGATATAATATCAATATGGTTAAAAATACGCAATAAATACTTCAAAAAGTTTTTTGTTTTGATGCAGTATTGATCGTATTTTTCTATTTTGTTAATAGTTGTTGACATTTGTAGCAACTCAATGATAAAAATAACTATTACTAATTTTAAAGGTCTATTCATCTGACTGCTATACTTACTTCTACTTAATAAGGTATATAGTATTTCTACAAACCTAGACCAAACGAACATTAACAATTTCAATTATGAAAAAACTAAGCTTGTTTTTAGCACTATCATTGTTTGTGCTAGCTTCTTGTAATGATAGCTCTATGGAGATACAAGAACCTGGCTCAAATGAGACTAGTGAACTTGATGTCTCTGTTGACGATGCGTCAATAGAAGGAGTAGTGAGAATAAAACTCTCGCCTGAACTAATACAGAGCTTCAATCCAGTGACAACACGTGGAGCAGTATCTACAGGTGTTGATCAATTAGACTTACTTGCCGAGACAATGGGGGTTAAAGAGATTACTCCGACCTTTCCTGTGGGAGGTAAGTTTGAAAAACGCCACCGTGAGTTCGGTCTTCATCTGTGGTTTGATGTAAAGTTTGAGAAAAATATCCCAACAAGCCGGGCTCTTATTAATTTTGAAGATGTAGAGGGGATAGATCTTGTAGAACCGATTTATGAAATAAGACGAGTAGATGGTTTGCAAGAGCCCACAATATTAACGGCAGATTTACTGAAGAGTATTCAAATGGCTAGAGGTGAAGTTGAAGATCCTGAGTTTGGAGACTACTTTGATGATGAGTACTTGCCTTTGCAGTGGCATTATAACAATCAAGGATACTATGTAGATTATAAGGCTGGTGCCGATATTAATGCATATAAAGGTTGGGATATAGAAACAGGTAGCCCCGATGTGATTGTTGCTATAAATGATGGTGGGATACAATACGATCACCCTGATATAGCTCAGAATATGTGGATTAATTATGCTGAGTTAAATGGTTCAGAGGGTATTGATGATGATAACAATAACTTTGTTGATGATATCTATGGATATAACTTTGTAATGGATACAGGACAAATTAATCCTCATGCGCATGGAACTCACGTAGCTGGCACAGTAGCCGCTGTCAATAATAATGGAATCGGAGTTGCTGGTATTGCAGGTGGTAATGGCTCTCCAGCTAGTGGAATTCGTTTGATGAGTTGTCAGCTGTTTGACACTTATGGTGCAGCAGGTAATGGTGCAGCCGCTTTTGTTTATTCCTGTGACAATGGAGCTGTTATTTCTCAAAACAGCTGGGTTTATGGTTGGGGTGGTAAGGATCAAACTATTTCTGAGGCTGATAAGACGGCTATTGATTATTTTATTAGATATGCAGGCTTGGATGAGAATGACAATCAAGTTGGACCAATGAAAGGTGGATTGGTAATCTTTGCTGCAGGGAATGATGATATTTCAGGTAGGTTAATGCCAGCCGCTTACGATAAGGTGTTAGCTGTTACGGCTTTTGCTCCCAACTTTGCCAAAAGTTGGTTTTCCAACTATGGTACTTGGTGTGATATTGCTGCCCCTGGAGGAGATGACCAATTTGGAGATGCAGGACAAATATTAAGTACATTGCCAGGTGATGGCTACGGATTTATGCAAGGTACTTCTATGGCCTGTCCACACGTATCGGGAGTGGCAGCTCTAGTTGTCTCTAAGTTTGGCCAGCCAGGATTTACTGCTGATGAGCTGAGGGAACGCCTGCTTAGGGGTACAAACAACATTAACCCCTTCATTCCAGACTTTGCAATGGGTATTGGCTACATCAATGCAGCAAAAGCACTCTCTGATGAGGGAGAAATTGCCCCTGACCGTGTACATGATTTGACTGGAGGTAAGCTTACTTTTGAAGAAGCTGAGTTAATCTGGAGTATAACAGCCGATGGAGATAATGGAAAGCCTGAACGTTATGAGCTAGCTTGGAGTACTACTCCTTTGTGGGACGTAGATATGAAAAACCTTCCTTCTGATGTAGAAAAAAC
>JASLIW010000085.1 GCA_030152865.1 Bacteroides sp. | reverse complement strand
GTAGAAATTAACGGTCAGCAATTTAAAGCAGAAGCTGGCAGAAGACTGTATGTTCACCATATTCCAACAGCAGAAAATGGTGCAACTGTAGAATTTGACAAAGTTCTTCTAGTAGACAAAGATGGTAATATAACTGTAGGTGCCCCAGTGGTTGAAGGTGCTAAAGTTGTATGTGAAGTAAAGTCTCCACTAGTAAAAGGTGATAAAGTAATTGTTTTCAAAAAGAAAAGAAGAAAAGGTTACCGCAAAAGAAATGGTCACCGTCAACAATTCACCGAATTAACAGTTAAAGAAGTAATAGCTTAATCAATAACAATTAAAACTTAAGAAGAAATGGCACATAAAAAAGGTGTTGGTAGTTCTAAGAACGGCCGTGAATCAGAAAGTAAAAGATTAGGCGTTAAGATATTTGGTGGCGAAACTTGCCAAGCTGGTAATATTATAGTTCGTCAAAGAGGTACTGCCTTCCACCCTGGCAAAAACATGGGTATGGGCAAAGACCACACACTTTACGCCCTAGTAGATGGTACTGTAACCTTCAAAGTAGGAAAAGCAAACAGACGTTTTGTTTCTGTAACTCCTACTGAAAGCGTAGAAGCATAAGATACTCGTACCGTATTCAAAATATTGAAAGAGAGGAATGCACTATCTGTTGATAGCATTCCTCTCTTTTTGCATAAACCTCCGTATAATTACCTATTTTTCTGTATCTTTGTGTATCAAAGATATGTTCACAAAATTGGATTAACATGCTTACAATAAAACAGATTACAAACGAGACTGAACGGGTCATTCAAGGTCTCGAAAAGAAAAATGTAAAAAATGCTAAGGAAGCCATTGCTCAAGTAATTGAAGCCAATGAAAAGCGTAAAGAAGCACAAGCTCAACTAGACAACAACCTAGCTGAAGTAAAAACGATATCTAAGTCGATCGGCCAGCTCATGAAAGAGGGTCGCAAAGATGAAGCAACTGAGCTTCGTAACCAAGTTGCTTCGATGAAAGAAGGCAACAAGGCCTTAGAGGAGGCCATGAACAAGGCTACTCAAGAGATGAGTGAGCTTCTCTACAACCTTCCCAACATACCTCATGAATCTGTTCCAGTAGGACTTGCTGCTGAGGATAATAAAGTAGAGCGCACAGGAGGTAAAAACCCTGAACTGCCAGCAGATGCACTTCCTCACTGGGAACTCGCTAAAAAATACAATTTAATTGACTTTGAATTAGGTGTAAAGATTACTGGTGCTGGATTCCCTGTATATACAGGCAAAGGTGCACGCCTACAAAGAGCCCTAATCAACTTCTTCCTTGATGAAGCTAGAGATGCTGGCTACCTTGAGATTGAGCCTCCTTTTGTGGTCAATGCTGAATCTGGATTTGGTACAGGACAATTGCCCGATAAAGAGGGACAGATGTACCATGTTACTGCCGATGACTTATACCTTATTCCTACTGCTGAAGTACCTATTACAAATATCTACCGCGATGTTATCTTAGATGAAAAAGATCTTCCTTTAAAAAACTGTGGTTTCTCTGCTTGCTTTAGAAGAGAAGCAGGTTCTTACGGAAAGGATGTACGTGGTTTAAATCGTCTACATCAATTTAACAAAGTAGAAATTGTACGTATAGACACTCCAGAACATTCCTACGAATCTCTCAACGAGATGATAGAATACGTAGAGGGCTTAGTTAATAAGCTTAACCTACCTTATCGTATCCTTCGCTTATGTAGCGGAGATATGAGCTTTACTTCTGCCCTAACCTTCGACTTCGAAGTTTATTCGGCAGCCCAAAAACGCTGGTTAGAAGTAAGCTCTGTATCTAACTTTGAATCTTACCAAGCAAATCGTTTGATGTGTCGCTACCGCAACTCGGACAAAAAAATCGAGCTTTGCCACACATTAAATGGTTCTGCCCTAGCACTACCTAGAATCGTAGCGGCTATACTTGAAAACAACCAAACACCTGAGGGAATTAAAGTACCAGAGGTATTAGTTCCTTACTGTGGCTTCGACCTAATCGATTAAAAAGTAGATATAGAAAGACAAGAACATGAACAAAATTATTAGCAAAGAAAAGTTTTCTGAGCGCGTGTATCGAATAGAGGTGGAAGCACCTCTCATCGCGAAATCCAGAAAACCAGGACACTTCGTTATTGTAAGAGTAGGAGAAAAGGGCGAACGTATGCCTCTAACTATTGCTGGTGCTGACCTTAAAAAAGGTACTATCACTTTAGTTGTGCAGCGAGTAGGTCTCTCTTCTGCACGCCTATGCGACTTAAATGTGGGCGAATACGTTACTGACGTGGTTGGTCCTCTAGGTCAGGCAACCGATATCAAGAATTTTGGTACGGTAGTGTGCGCTGGTGGTGGTGTAGGTATGGCACCTATGCTTCCTATTGTTACTGCACTCAAAGCTGCTGGCAATCGTGTTATCTCAGTTATAGCGGGTAGATCAAAAGATCTTATTATCCTAGAAGATGACATCAGAGCTAACTCAGATGAGGTGATTATCATGACTGATGACGGCTCGTACGGTAAAAAAGGTTTGGTTACTGTAGGTGTAGAAGAGGTTTTACAGAGAGAGCAGGTGGACCAATGTTTTGCGATTGGACCAGCTATCATGATGAAGTTTGTATGCCAACTCACTAAACAATATAAGATCCCAACGATCGTATCCTTAAATACGATTATGGTTGATGGTACAGGAATGTGCGGGGCTTGCCGTATAACAGTAGATGGCAAAACTAAATTTGTATGCGTAGACGGTCCTGAGTTTGATGGCCATAAGGTGGACTTCGATGAGATGCTCAAGAGAATGGGTGCATTTAAGTCTATTGAGGCTAAAAAATTAGAGGACAACATCAACTGTAAGGCTGAATCTGCTGCTAATAAGGCTAAAGACAAAGCTCATGAGCTAGTAGATGAGAGTGAGATTAAGCAATCTGATATTAAATCTGCTGGTGAGGATAAGTCGAGAAATGCAGCATGGCGCTTGCAACTACGTAAGGCTATGAAGCCCAAAGAACGTACACAGATAGAACGTTGCAAAATGAACGAGCTAGACCCGGTGTACCGTGCTACAAGTCTTATTGAAGAAGTGAACCAAGGGCTAACTATTGAACAAGCTCAACAAGAAGCTCAACGCTGTCTGGATTGTAATAACCCAGGCTGTGTTACAGGCTGCCCAGTAAGTATTGATATTCCAAGATTTATTAAGCATATCGAAATTGGTGAATTTGGTGAAGCTGCTAAAACATTAAAAGAAACTAGCGCTCTACCAGCTGTGTGTGGACGTGTTTGTCCTCAGGAGAAACAATGTGAGGCACAGTGTATCCACTTAAAGATGGGTAAACCAGCTGTAGCTATCGGATACCTAGAACGTTTTGCTGCTGACTATGAAAGAGAAAGTGGACAGATTTCAGTACCCGAAGTAGCTCAGAAAAATGGCATTAAAGTGGCTGTAATTGGTTCAGGTCCTGCAGGTCTTGCCTTTGCTGGTGATATGGCCAAGAAAGGTTACTCAGTAACTGTGTATGAGGCTCTTCATGAAGTAGGTGGTGTACTTAAATACGGTATTCCTGAATTCCGTTTGCCTAGCGAGATAGTCGATGTAGAAATCAAGAACCTTGAAAAGATAGGTGTTGAGTTTAAGGTAGACTGTATTGTTGGTAAGACTATTTCTGTAGAACAGCTCGAAGATGCTGGTTACAAAGGCATTTTTGTGGCCTCTGGAGCTGGACTTCCTAACTTCATGGGTATTCCTGGCGAAAACTCCATCAATATTATGTCATCTAATGAGTATTTGACTCGTGTCAACTTGATGGATGCGGCTAATCCTGAGTCTGATACTCCTGTAACAATGGGTAAGCGTGTAGCTGTCATTGGTGGTGGTAACACAGCCATGGACTCCGTACGTACTGCTAAAAGACTTGGAGCTGAAAAAGCCATGATTATTTACAGACGCTCGGAAGAAGAGATGCCTGCTCGTTTGGAAGAGGTACATCACGCAAAAGCCGAGGGTATCGAATTCCTTACTCTGCACAATCCTATCGAGTATATTGCCGATGAACAAGGAAAGGTAAAACAGGTTATTCTCCAAGAGATGGAACTGGGTGAACCTGACGAATCGGGTCGTAGACGCCCTGTGGCCATTGAAGGTGCTACTAAAACAATCGACATCGATATGGCTGTAGTCAGTGTGGGTGTATCACCTAACCCTATTGTTCCTACCTCTATCAAAGGCTTAGAATTAGGTTGGAAGAACACCATTAAGGTTAATGATAAGATGCAGTCTTCTATCCCTACTATCTATGCAGGTGGCGACATTGTGCGTGGAGGAGCTACTGTTATTTTGGCCATGGGTGATGGTAGAAATGCAGCAGCAGCTATGGATGAGCAATTACAAGGAGCAAACTAATCACTCCCTTAGTATAAAGACAAAAGAAGGTCGGTTACATCAAGTAACCGACCTTTATTTATTGAAAGCTTAGGGCTAACTGTTGAGTTGTGCTTACTAATGAACGCTTACAAGCTATTATCTGGGTGTTTAGGGAAGATGACAGTAGGTTCAAAGACCTTAGCTTCCTCAAAGTCCATCAGTCCATAAGAGATGATAATGATGATATCATCTACTTGTACTTTCCGGGCTGCAGCTCCATTCAAGCAGATGCAACCACTTCCACGCTCTCCTTTGATGACGTACGTTTCAAAGCGTTCTCCATTGTTATTATCAACAATCTGTACTTTTTCTCCTTCTATGATGTTTGCTGCCTCCATTAAGGCTTCATCGATAGTGATGCTACCAATGTAATTAAGATTAGCATCAGTTACTCGTACACAGTGTATTTTGGATTTCAAACGTTCTATATACATGCCAACTATTTCTTATAAGTGATGTGATCAATAAGACGCACACGATCGGCGCCACAGTAAACGGTAATACAGCCTACAGCATAATCTGTATCCTTCCAGTCTTGAATAGCTTGGAGCGTATTGCCATCTACCAGCTCAAAGTATTCTAGTTCCAAAGCAGGATTGGCAGCTATGCCTTGGACGACAGATTTTATTGTCTCTTTTACACTGTGATTTTTAGCATAATCAACACTAGCAAAGAGTACTTTTGAAATGGTCAAAGCCTCTTTTCTCTCAGCGGCGCTAAGACGTGCATTTCTACTACTTAGGGCCAAACCATCTGTTTCACGGACAATCGGACAACCTATGACCTCGAGCTTGGGAAATAAATCCTGTGCCATTCTACGTACAATGGCTAGCTGCTGGAAGTCTTTTTCGCCGAAATAAACACGATCAGGGAGGACAAAGGCAAATAATTTGCTGACAATCTGGCAAACACCATTAAAGTGCCCTGGTCTAAACTCTCCTTCCATTACAGTATCTAGAGGGGGGTAGCTAAATACACGTGTATCTGGCTCAGGATACATTTCGGACTCTGAGGGAGTAAATACAATCGTAGCACCCTGTGTTTCTAAAAGCTGACAATCCTGTTCTAGGGTTCGTGGGTATTTAGCCAAGTCATTTTTGTCATTAAACTGAGTGGGATTAACAAAAACACTCACTACAGTCACTTCATTGTCTGCTACACTTTTTTGAACTAAAGATACATGCCCAGCATGCAGCGCGCCCATAGTAGGAACCAAACCTATGGATTGATTAGAGTTTCGATAAGCTGCTAGCTCACTTTGTAGTTCCTTAACGGTATGGATTATTTTCATAATAAAATGATCATAGACCTGTTTAGTTGCTGCAAAATAATAGATAATTTACGAGATAATGAAGGGTATCGACTGTTTTATTGTTGGCTGATTCCCGTTTTATTGGTGAGAGAGGAATGCACAGATTAAGGGCTGAGACAATAATAAAATCAATTATAGCAAGTTACACTTTTCATTTCTTGCTATTTTTTTCGTATCTTTGCTTGTATCTAATTGAGAATATTATAAAAATGAGTAAGGCAGAAAAAATTTTATTTATCACACAAGAAATCTCTCCCTTTGTGCCTAAGACAGAAATGTCTTTGGTAGGTAGAAACCTTCCACAAGCAGTTCAAGAAACAGGAAGAGAAATCAGAACTTTCATGCCCAAATGGGGTACGATTAACGAGCGTAGAAATCAGCTCCACGAAGTTATTCGTCTTTCGGGTATGAACCTTATCATCAATGACACTGACCATCCTCTCATCATAAAAGTTGCATCTATTCAACCTGCACGTATGCAGGTGTACTTTATTGATAATGATGAATTCTTTAAAAAGCGTAAGCTGACCAAAGATAAAGAAGGAAAAGAGTACACAGATAATGATGCAAGAGCTATTTTCTACGCACGTGGAGTACTTGAAACTGTTAAGAAGCTTCGCTGGTCTCCAGAAATTGTTCATTGCCACGGTTGGATGAGTGCTCTGGCTCCACTATACATCAAAAAAGCGTTTAGAGAAGAACCTTCATTTAGAGAATCAAAAATTGTTCTTTCTATTTACGGTGAGGACTTTGAGTTTAAAGAAAAGTTTGATGCTGACTTTAAGGAGAAATTAATTCTTAAAGGTATCGATCAAGAAGACTTAAAGTCACTGAATGATGGTCCTATTGACTATGTTTCATTAATGAAATTTGCTATTGATCACTCGGATGGTGTAATCCAAAACAGTGAATCTGTAAATGAAGAAGTAATGGAATATGCTCGTCAATCTGGCAAATTAATCTTAGACTACCAAGGAACAGAGCCTGCAGATTATACCGATGCATTCAATGCATTCTATGATAAAGTATGGGAATCTGAAACAAAATAACAAATCAGATAATCGATAATGAAAGTAAGATACTTTTGGGCTATTCTACTAGCTCTTTCTTTCTATAGCTGCGATGACACTACAGAAAGCCTAGGTTTAGATATGCTTCCATCTGAAGACAAGATTGAAGTAACAAGTAAATCTTATGGGGTTACAACTCGTTCTATTCTAGCTGATAGAGTGTATGCTCGCACAGATACAGCCTATATAGGAAGATTTAAAGAAGATCTCTTTGGCACCTACGACGCAAACTTCCTAGTACAGTTAAACTGTTTGGACAGCTTGCGTTTCCCCGCTGTCTATGATGAAGCGACTAAAGAAGGTCTAATGGTTGATGACACAACCGTCTCTACAGAGCTTGTACTCACTTATAATAAGTTCTTTGGCGATTCAATTGCTCCTATGCACTTGAATATTTTTGAGCTTAACAAAGTAGTGGAAGACGACCCAAGTATTCATTATACTGACTTGGATGAAGCCTATTACTTTGATAGGAACACAGGATTTATAGGTGAGGCTGCGTTTACAGCTGCTGACTTAGGTGTTAGTGACTCGATCAAACAAACTCCTTATTACGAACCTCAAATCAGAGTGTCTCTACCCAAAGAAATTGGAGATGAGATTTTAAGAAAGAACCGAGAACATCCAGAATACTTTGATAACAATCAGGCCTTTATAGAAAATGTTTTCAAGGGCGTTTATGCAGAGTGTGACGAAGGTTCAGGGACAATACTTTATGTGGATCAGGTAGCTTTAAATATTAAATTTGAATACTTTGTCTTAGATAGTATTGGCAACAAAATGGAGATGGTAAACGGCAATGACTCTACAGCTATGGGTGTTATGAGTTTTGTTGGTACTAAGGAAGTTTACCAGCTAAATAAGCTAACTACCTCTCCTGAAAAGCTAGCTGAGCGTGTGGCTGAAAAAGAACATACATACCTCAAATCTCCAGCGGGTGTATTTACTGAAGTGACTTTACCTATTAAAGATATCTTAGCAGATGAGGAGGTAAAGAATGATACGATTCACTCGGTAAAACTCAAACTTGACTCTTATCTCAACAAACAAGATACAGAGTTTCCAATGGATAAGCCAGGGACTCTCCTACTGGTTCGAAAATCAAAGATGATATCTTTCTTTGAAGCTAACGAGATTAATGATAATATAACTTCATATGTGACCAATATGAATAGTAAGGGGCAATATATCTTCCCTAACATTTCAAGGTTAATAAACACACTAGTAGCAGAGAAAAAGGAGGCACAAGAAGAAGCTGGTCAAGATTGGAATGAAGAGCAATGGATTAAAGATAATGAGTGGGATAAGGTTGTTTTAATCCCTGTTACACTAGATACTATGATGGAGAGCGACTATTGGGGTCGTCCACAGCTCGTAGTCATCAATATCAGACATAACCTCAAGCCAGAATATGCACGCCTCAAAGGAGGTGATGTGGAGCAAGGGGGAACTCCTATCGATTTAGAAGTCATATACACCTCTTTTAATGAGTAAGATAGCTCTAGATATTTAATCACTTGATCGTGTATTATACAGCATAAAAAGGCTTGAATAACTATTTGTAATTCAAGCCTTTTGTATTTATGTAAATTCAGCTAAAATAAGATAGGATATAAAATATATATTTTATATTTACTCATTAGACCTAGCTTATGAATAAAATAAGCTAATCAATACAAATTGAAATCTTTAATATGAAACCACACTACCCTACTGCATTTTTCACATTAGTTGGAGCATCTCTGCTTGGTTCTTGCACGGACAAAAAAGAAAATGAAAAACCTTACAATATTGTATACATTATGACAGATGATCATACAGCTCAAATGATGAGTTGCTATGATACACGTTATATGGAAACACCAAACTTGGATCGCATAGCTAATGATGGGGTTCGATTTACGAATAGCTTTGTAGCAAACTCACTCAGTGGACCTAGTCGAGCTTGTATGATCACAGGTAAGCACAGCCATGCAAATGGGTTTACAGACAACACGAACTGTGTATTTGACGGTTCACAACAAACTATGCCTAAACTATTGCAAGAAGCTGGGTATCAAACAGCACTTGTGGGTAAGTGGCATTTGGAAAGTTTACCTACTGGCTTTAGTTATTGGGAGATTGTACCAGGTCAAGGAGATTACTACAACCCTGATTTCATTACGATGAATAATGACACTATTCAGAAACAGGGGTATATAACTAATATCATAACAGATATGGGCTTAGACTGGATGAAAAATCAAAGAGATGTATCAAAACCTTTTGCTCTTTTTATTCACCACAAAGCAATACATCGAAACTGGATGGCAGATCTAAAAGATCTCCCTTTATACGAGAATAAAACCTTCCCTTTGCCTGACAATTTCTATGACAACTACGAAGGCCGTAAAGCAGCTGCTAGCCAAGAGATGAGTATTGAAAAGGATATGGATCTAATCTATGATCTCAAAATGATACGTGCGGATAAACAAAGCCGTCTAAAAGGCCTTTACCAGTACTTCTTAAATCGTATGACCGCAGAACAGCGCAAAGAGTGGGATGCCTTCTATGATCCAATTATAGAAGAGTTTTACAACCAAAATCTAACAGGAAAGGACTTAGCAAACTGGAAGTTCCAACGATACATGAGAGATTATATGAAAACTGTAAAATCTTTGGATGACAATGTTGGAAGAGTTCTAGACTACCTGGAAGAACAGGGACTTATGGATAATACGCTCGTAGTGTACACATCAGATCAAGGCTTCTATATGGGCGAGCATGGATGGTTCGACAAACGATTTATGTATGAAGAATCTATGCGTACACCGCTTATTATGCATCTACCTAAGGAATTTAAGAAACGTGGCGACATTTATCAAATGGTACAAAACATAGATTACGCTCCCACCTTTCTAGATTTAGCTGGAGTAAGTATTCCTGAAGATATACAAGGTGAATCATTCTTAGCTCTACTCCAAGGAGAAGAACCTAGTAATTGGAGGAAATCACTCTACTATCATTTCTACGAGTACCCTGCAGAACATGCTGTCAAGCGCCATTATGGAGTTAGAACTGAGCGCTATAAGCTCATACACTTTTACAATGATATCGATAGTTGGGAGTTATTCGACTTACAAGAAGATCCCTCCGAAATGAATAATCTTTTTGGGCAGCCTGGTATGGAAGAAATCACTCAGCAGCTGAAAGAAGAGCTTGTTAAGCTGCAAGAACAATACCAAGATACAAACGCACTCTCGTTAAATGGCTTTTAAATGGTGTTCCTAAAGAATAAGGGCTGTATCTGATAGATACAGCCCTTATTCTTTTTATTTATTTGAAGTATACTTTTGGATACTTTCTTCTTTTCTGCTTAATCAAACCTAAACGGTAAGCAACGAGTAGTTTTTCTAAATCTTGTATCTGTACTATCAGCTCTTTACCTATATCTGTATCACGTACCATCATGCGTCGGGTAGCCATCTCTACCAAGAATGAGGTGGAACGTATGTCTATACCTTCCTCAATAGCTTTCTGGCGAGATTCAAAAGGAGCATGCTGCACAAGTTGCATACCTCTAGAGTTAAACACTAAGGTATAACCTGCGATACCTGTTGCAGGTTGATAAGCTCTGGAGAACCCTCCATCAATAACAAGAAGCTTTCCTCCTGCCTTAGTAGGTTCTTCCCCTTTGGTAGTTTTGACAGGTACATGCCCGTTAATGATGTGAGAATGTGGCTCACAAGCACCAAACTCATCCAAAATCATATTGCAGGTTTCTAAACTATCTCTGTAGGAGTAATAGTGACCTTTGACCTCTTTATGAAGCTCTTTCTCAGCTACAAAATAACGCTCAAAGGTAGCCATCTTACTCTTATCAAAAATAGGAGAATCTTTACCACACCACAAGTACCACATATAGTCTTGTGCAAAAATGGTGGATTTATCACCTGGCTCGCCAAAGTAAGCGGCTCGTACAAGCTGGTCAATGCGATCAAGTAAGGCTTTTCCTTTGTACTTGCTCTTACCTATCGTAACCTCTTTGAATTGACCATCTTTAGTCAAAGGTATAGAGGCGTGATAAAGAAGATTACCATTGGCCACCTTATACATACTACCGTTTGCATACAAGCAACGCATATGTTTGTGTAGCTTTTCACTATTTCTAAATGAGAAATAGATTTTATCCATCAGCTCTTCTTCTTCAGCGCTAAGCTTATAAGGATTTTTAGGATCAACCGTTGGCAAGTTCATGTCGAGCATTTTATACTCCTTACCATTATACTTCAATACTCCTTTTTCAAAATCAATGAGGTGAAGTAGGTTTCTATCATCCATTCCATATTCGGGATGACGGTTGATAATTTCTGCCTCTAATTTGAATTGGATGATCGCTATAGCCTTCTGCATCTGAGCAATACGTTTGACCGTTTTGCCATCATAGGGTTCATCAGCATATTTCACCCTTGGGTTAAATATCGTACAAGGATCATCACCATATGTATCCATGGCAAAGGTAGCAAGTGGAAGTAAGTTTATACCATAACCATCTTCAAGTGTGTTAAGATTGGCATAACGCATACAAATTCGAATCACATTGGCCATACAACTACGATTACCACAAGCTGCCCCCATCCATATAATGTCATGATTTCCCCATTGTATATCAAAATTATGATAATTGCACAAGGTATCCATGATGATATGTGCCCCAGGGCCTCGATCATAGATATCACCAACAATATGTAAGGAATCAATAATCAAGCGCTGAATCAGATTGGACATCGCAATAATAAAGGCATCGGCACGTCCTGTAGAAACAATCGCATTAAATATACTATTGACGTACTCAAGCTTATTTTGGTTGGGTCCCAAGGTGTTCTCGTGCAGTAACTCCTGAATAATATAGGAAAACTCTGTAGGCAAGGCCTTACGCACTTTAGAGCGGGTATATTTAGAAGATACAGTACGACAAACTTCCACGAGCTGGTTCATAACAATCAGGTACCAATCGTCCAAGTCTTCTTCCTCTTTCTTTACTATTTCTAGTTTCTCCTCAGGATAGTAAATGAGTGTACATAAATCTTTCTTCTCGCTCTCACGCATGGTATTGCCAAAGAGGTCATTTACTTTTCGTTTTACTGAACCTGATGCATTCTTTAAAACATGCTGGAAAGCCTCGTACTCTCCATGGATGTCTGTTAGAAAATGCTCAGTTCCTTTTGGCAAATTGAGTATTGCCTCAAGATTAATAATCTCTGTACTAGCTTCTGCTATAGTAGGGAAACTTCTCGACAGAAGCTCTAAATAGCGTAAATCTTTACTAATACTTTCTTTTGTGTGTTTAGTCATAACAATATAAGGTTAATGGTTACTTTAATGTTCACATCAACAACATCAAGAGCAACTGGGCAATAATTACTCTTAAAAACATACATAGCGGATAAACAGTGGCATAAGCCAAGGATGAGTACTTATCCTCTATGGTATCATTAACATAGTTTAAGGCCATAGGGTTTGCCATACTACCGCACAACATACCAGATATTGACCCGAAATCTATCTTCTTTGTCCTTAAAGTTACAATTCCTACCAACAAAACAGGAATTATTGTGAGTAAAAATCCAACTCCTATCCATAATAGACCTTCGGGACGGAAGACCGTATCGAAAAAGCTTGCTCCTGAAGCTAGCCCTAAACAAGCTAAATAGAGCGTAAGCCCTAGCCCACGTAACATCAAATTGGCACTCTGTGTAGTATAAGTAACAATACCGAGCTTAGGGCCAAAAGCACCAATAAGAATACCTACAACAATAGGTCCACCCGCCAAACCGAGTTTAACAGGCACGCTTATTCCAGGTAGTGCAATAGGTATTGCTCCTAGAGCCAAACCCAAAACAATACCAATAAATACAGACACTAAATTAGGCTCATTGAGCTGCTTGACGGTATTGCCCAAAACTTTGGAAACCTTTTTGATGGCCGACTCCTCACCCACTATGGTTAAACGATCACCCAACTGCAGTGTTAGATCGGGTGTAGCCAATAAACGAATATCAGAACGAAAAACGCGGCTGATGTTGACACCATATAAATTGCGGAAACGCAAATTCACTAGCTTTTTACCATTGATTTCTGGACGAGTAACTACAACTACTTTAGAGCTTAGCTGACTATCTATCTTATTCCAATCCAGATTTTCCTTGTTCCAATCACCAGGTTGATGTTTACCAAATAAGATAGTCAAAGGCTCTATATCCTCTTCAGTGCAAACGACTAAGAGGTGATCATTCTCCTTAACTATTTTTGTGGAAGTAGGTATGCTCACTTCTCCATCTCTCCAGATGCGAGAAATCACAAACTTAGATTTACTCAAGCGAGATATTTGACGAACTTCATGATCAAAGATAGCTGGATTACGCACTACAAATTCTCCTACAAAGGTTGTATCAGAATCATCTTCTACTTTTATATCCAGATCTTCTTTGCGGACAAACACCTTACGCATAACAAGTATAGCTAGGATTACCCCAACAACTCCTAAGGGATAAGTCACTGCACAACCCAGTGCTGGGCCTGTAGCATCCATCCCCATCTGCTTTAAAGTCGTTTGAGCTGCCCCAAGGGCTGGTGTATTGGTTGTGGCACCACAAAGAATACCTACCATATCGGGCAGTGAAATGGGAGTAAGAAAGCTCAGTAAAACAGCTAGTAAAGTGCCTATAAAAACTACAGCGATAGCTATTAAGCTCAACTGCACTCCTCCCTTGCCAAAAGAAGCAAAAAAGCCAGGTCCGACCTGCAAACCCAGCGCATAGACAAATATAATTAAACCGAAATCCTCCGCATAACTTAACATACTTGGGTCTATAGAGATGCCTAGGTGTCCCATCAAGATTCCCATAAAGAATACAAAGGTTATACCCAGTGATATTCCAAAGAATTTGATTTTGCCTAAAGCCAGACCTATTGCAGAAATCAAAGAGAGAACAACTACAGCTTGAAGCGCTGAGTGTTCAAATAAAATACTATTTAACCATTCCATGAATGAAAGCCACAGTTTTATCGTTCTTGGGTGCAAAGATAAAAGTATTAATTGGACTAAACAGTATTTGAGCCTAAGAATATAAATAGGAACTACAAGAGCCAGACAAAAGCTAAAAGGCTAAGAAACTCAGCAGAAAGTAAGGAATTTATGCTTCTTCGGTAGCTACAGCTTTATCCTTTATCATATAGATACTCAACTCATAAAGCAGATAAAGTGGGATAGCTACGACACTCAAAGTAAAAGGATCTCCTGTAGGAGTAATTATTGCTGCAAAGATCACAATAATAACTACAGCATGACGCCTATACTTCTTCAAGAATGATTTGTCTACAATGCCCAACAATGAGAGTAGCCAGGTAAGCAAAGGTAATTCGAAAGAAAGACCCATCCAGAGAATCAGCATCATAAAATTATCCATATAGGAATCTAGTGTCAGCTGTGTTTCGATATGGACGCTGAGCTGATAGGTCGATAAAAATCGTAATGTCAATGGGAAAACCATATAATACCCCACTAACACTCCTGCAAAGAACATAAGTGTACCCATCAAAAAGGCCTTCTTTACCCCCTTTTGTTCTTTGGGGTAAAGAGCAGGTTTGATAAACAACCATACTTGATAAATCAAATAAGGGGCAGAGGTAAGTACACTCAACCAAAAGGAAGTAGATAAATGAATTAGAAAAGGGGCAACTAAGTTAATGTTGGTTAGCTTCAAAGAAAATTCTTGCGTAAAAAACTCATCTTCAAGATTTAGCTTCTCCCCAATCCAGCGGAGTAAATCATAAAAGGCAAAGTCATTATTGCAGGGAGCTAAGATAATTTGATCAAAGATAGTTGGCATTGCTATAAAGTAAACAATAGCCAAAACCAGCCAAACTCCTAAGACTTTGAAGATAACACGCCTCAACTCTTCTAGATGATCCCAGAAGGTCATCTCCTGTTCCATAAGCTTAATCTTCTGAGTCTAAATCTTTTTTAATCTCTTCTTTAGTCTCTTCGACCTCTTTCTTAGCCTCATTCATGCCCTCTTTGAAGCTTTTCATCCCCTTTCCAAGTCCCTTCATTAACTCGGGAATCTTTTTTCCTCCAAAAAGTAATAGAATAACTAGAGCGATAATAATCCACTCCGAACCTGAAATAAAAGCTAAAGTTATATTCTCAAACATAGTGTTATTTGTGTTTATATAGTTAGTCCCGGCAAAGATAGGATAAATAGAAAGAATACAGCCTATCTTTAATCCTGAAAATAGACTCGTTTTACTCGTCCTGAGATATTGGCTAATATTTCATAAGGAATGGTAGCTAGTTTCTCTGCCAAAACGGCTGCTGGCAACTCCTCTCCATAGATTATCACCTCATCACCTTCTTCACAAGCAATAGTTGTTACATCAATCATACTCACATCCATACAGATATTTCCTACAAAGGGAGCCTGCTGCCCATTGACTAAGCAATAGGCATTACCATTACCTAACTTACGATTCAAGCCATCAGCGTAACCAATAGGAATAGCTGCTATTCTAGATTCTCGTTTCAAGACACCCTTACGTGCATAACCCACCGTTTCTTGTGGACTTAGGGATTTGATTTGGAGAATCGTAGTCTTCAGAGTATTCACATTTTTAAGCCCGGTATCACCAAAAGGATGCACTCCATAAAGACCTATGCCTAAGCGCACCATATCAAAGTGAGCCTCAGGAAAGCGCTCTATAGCAGCAGAATTGCAGATGTGACGTATGATCTTATGACTAAAAGCCGCCTGCAATTGCTCTGAAGCCGATTCAAACCGCGCAATCTGTGTTCGAGTAAACTCATCAAACTCAGAAGAATCACTCCCCACGAGATGAGAAAAGACAGACTTAGGAATCAAAGAGTTTTGATGCTTTAATCGATCGATCAAAGCGGGTATCTCATCGGGCATAAAACCCAAACGATGCATACCTGTATCAATCTTAATATGAATAGGAAAATTAGTGACTCCTTCCTTTTCTGCCTCTGTGAGCAACTTATCTAAGAGATGAAAGCTGTACACTTCTGGCTCTAAGGTGTACTGAAACATTTGCTTGAAGGCAGAGAGCTCAGGATTCATAATGACGATACTACTAGTAATGCCTACTTTGCGCAGTTCTGCTCCCTCGTCAGCCACTGCTACTGCTAAGTAATCCACATGATGTTCTTGCAGTGTCTTTGCCACCTCGTAAGATCCAGCACCATAGGCTGATGCCTTAATCATACACATAGTTTTGGTGTGAGCACTTAGCTTATCTCGAAAGAAGTTGAGGTTATCTACCAGCGCGCTCAGATTGATTTCGAGGATTGTTTCGTGGCGCTTTAGTTCCAACTCTTCTGATATCGCTTCAAAGCCAAACTTACGAGCACCTTTTAGTAAAATACTCTCATTGTAAAAACTTATTTTTCTCAAGCGGATGGCCTCCACTAGATCTTGAGTATTTTGAAAACAAGCTTTTTCGAGTGTTGAAAACTGAGTAATCTCCTTGCTAATATGTGAGCCAACACCTATCACTCGTTGCACCTGCTTAGAAGCCACTAGCTGAGCTACCCTACGATACAAGGTCACCGCATTCTGGCCCGTTTCTAGAAGATCAGATAGAATAAGTGTTCTTTTAAGCCCCTGCTGCAAAGATCGACTATAGTGAAAATCAAGAGCGATACCCAAAGATGTTAAATCAGAATTGTAACTGTCATTGATGATTAAACAAGAATTCTTACCCTCCTTTACTTCCAGACGCATAGCAACAGGCTCAAGTAAAGCCATTTGCTGGGCTATTACAGCGGGCGAGATCATCAGATAGAGAGCCACAGCCAAGCAGTGAATTGCATTTTCAATAGAAGCATCATCACAAAAAGGAATGACGAAGTGATTGTCTAATCCTAAATAACGATAAGAAATCTTCGTTTCAGTTTCGCGCTTATCAACCTTCGAAATAAATAAGGGACGCTCCATATCATACCTACTCCACGCAATCTCACGAGAGGTCAACATGGATCGATTGACACAGTTGGCTATCAACTCTTGATCTGCATCATAGATAATCACATCACAATCTTTAAACAACTTCAGCTTCTCCATACACTTCTCTTGCATAGAGAAGAAGTTTTCTTGATGCGCATTGCCCATATTGGTCAGCACACCAATAGTAGGTTTGATGATACGCTCCAAAGTGTCCATTTCTGACAGGTTAGATATGCCAGCTTCTATAAGAGCCACATCGGCTTCTTCACTCATTTGCCAAATAGAGAGAGGTACACCTATTTGCGAGTTGTAACTCCGAGGAGAACGTACCACCTTCTTTTCGGAAAGAAGTATTTGGTTCAACCACTCTTTTACTACAGTTTTACCATTTGAACCCGTAATACCTACGACATTGTATGAAAATCGAGAGCGATGAGAGCCCGCCAATCGCTGTAGGGCTTTCAAGGGATTATCTACTTCCAAGAAATTAGCATCAGGATAAAAGTTATCTTGTCCTAATAGTTCAGCTAAATGCTTACGCACATGCTTGGCAACTACAAAGTTTCTTACACCTCGATTATACAAGTCCTGAATGTATCTGGATCCGTCACCCCGTGGAGTGACTAGTGCAAAAAACAAGGTATTCTCTGGAAAGCTGAGTGATCTACTATCAGTAAGTAGCCAGCTTATGGTGGCTGGTGTACTCCCTACTTTATTTGCTTTTAATTGTACTGCTATTTCTTCAATTGTATAAGACATTGATTGATCTCCTTTCTAAAATCTAATTTCGGATATTTTATTGAGAGTTGCTCCATTTTATCTACTAAATCTTGTAAAAACGAAGCATATGCTGGAGCACTCGCATCTGTAGGTCTATGCGCTAGACCTTTCTGTATTTGCTCACATGCACGAATGATAGCCTGTGTGCTGGAATCAAAAAAAGTCTCTTGAAATCGTTGCCAGATGTAATCTATGGCTAGAGGAGAAGGATGAACCATATCATCGGCATAAAATCGATAATCACGCAACTCATCCAAAACCAACTCATAGGAAGGAAAGTAATATACCCGATCTGGGTATAACTGTTGGATCTTGTCTTGTGCCAGTAGGAGTATAGATTTACTGATCTGATTGGCATGCATTCCATCCCTGACATGACGTATGGGGCTCAGGGATAGAACGACCTTCAGACTAGGACAAAGCACCCATAGATCCCTGAACAAATTGCAATAGATCTGGACTATCTCATCTACCCCTAATTGTACACGTCGAAACAAGTTTGAGGGCACTTTATGACAGTTGGAAACTAATCTTTCTTCACTGAGTAGCTCATATACCCAAGCACTCCCCCAGGTTAGAAACAGGTAGTCAAGCTGTGGTAAACGGTTCTGAGCCTCGGATAAGTGTTTGTTTATCTGATTCAAAGTCAGCTCAGGAGTAGGAGCCGAGTAAGAGCCGTGATGCATCCAACTATGCCATAAGCCATTGTACTCAAACAAGTCTGAGCTGGTGTATTTTTTATGACGAATAAGCTCGTGCAGTGCCTGTGCGATAGACTTTGGATTATAAAGCACACCATAGGGGTTGACCTGACAGTCCAACTTAGCCCTTTGCAACTTACCGCCGATATGATCGGAAAAACAAGAGCCCAAACTCATCAGCGTATCTGCATGTGTTATCTTGGGGTACTTCTTTGCTTGAATGCCTACTGGGGTTCTGAAATTCATAATTTGAGTATTTATACTTACAAAAGTAAGGAGTATTTTAAAAACAAAGTAGGAATAAAGGAAAACACTTCACGCTTTCTTCCGTTATGCTATCACGGAACAGATTCTGATAAAGAACGATATAAAGTCATTATTTATACTTATTTTTGAGCTGGATCTGATTCAGACCAAGCAAGTTTTACAAATCTTAAACAAGGAGTTGATACTTTTCTTTGTAGATTTGTAGTTAAACACATTTTGAAAATGGAAAAGAAGTCTAAATTTACGCTACTAGATACCCTATCCTCTCCACATGATTTACGCAAACTTAAAGTAGATCAGTTGGAACAGCTCTGCGCTGAGCTCAGGGAAGATATCATTGAGGAGCTAGCCTGCAACCCAGGACATTTTGCAGCTAGTTTAGGGGTGGTAGAACTAACAGTAGCACTTCATTATATATTTAATACTCCTTACGATAGGCTAGTATGGGATGTGGGCCATCAAGCCTACGCACATAAGATACTCACCGAAAGAAAAGATATTTTCTGTACCAATCGAAAGCTAGGAGGCATCAAGCCTTTTCCCTCTCCTGAGGAGAGTGAGTACGACACCTTTGTGTGTGGGCATGCCTCAAACTCTATCTCGGCAGCACTAGGTATGTCGGTTGCTTCTCGCATGCAAGGAGAAACAGATCGACAGGTGGTTGCTATTATTGGTGATGGCTCTATGAGTGGCGGTTTAGCTTTTGAAGGGCTTAATAATGCTTCATCTATACCCAATGACCTCTTGATTATACTCAACGACAACGACATGTCTATCGATAAGAGCGTGGGGGGTATGAAGCAATATCTAGTCAATTTAACGACTTCTCAGCCTTACAATCAACTCAGGTACCAGGCAGCAAAAGTGCTCCGCAAAATGAACCTGCTCACGGAAGACCGCAAAAACGCATTAATTCGTCTAGGAAATAGCTTAAAATCTGTAGCTGTACAAGAACACAATATTTTTGAGGGCTTAAATATTCGCTATTTTGGACCTGTAGATGGGCATGATATCAAAGGCCTTACAAAGGTTCTTCGGGACATCAAAAACATGAAAGGTCCCAAACTCCTACACCTCCACACGGTAAAGGGCAAAGGATTTAAACCCGCTGAGCGCCAGGCTACAATCTGGCATGCTCCAGGAAAGTTTGACCCAAAGACCGGAAAGCGAATCACGGTTGACACCAAGAATCAGCCACTTAAGTATCAAGATGTTTTTGGACAAACACTACTCGAGCTGGCCAAGCAAAATAAAAAGATCATCGGAGTTACCCCAGCTATGCCTACAGGCTGTTCCATGAATATTATGATGGAGGAGATGCCCAATCGTGCTTTTGATGTAGGTATTGCTGAGGGTCATGCAGTTACCTTTTCGGGAGGCATGGCCAAAGACGGCCTACAACCCTTCTGCAACATTTACTCTACTTTCATGCAGCGTGCCTATGACAATGTGATCCACGATGTTGCCATACTTAACTTGCCTGTTGTGCTTTGTCTGGACCGAGGAGGCTTGGTAGGAGAAGATGGCCCTACGCATCACGGAGTTTTTGACTTGGCCTACTTTAGGTCTATTCCTAATCTTACGATTTGCTCACCGATGGATGAGCCAGAGCTAAGAAGACTCATGTACACAGCACAACTGCCCAATAAGGGTGCCTTTGTGATTCGCTACCCACGTGGACGAGGAGTTACCAAAGACTGGAAGTGTGAGTTTGAAGAGATAACTGTAGGCAAGGGAAGAACAATTATAGCGGGAGAAGACTTGGCTGTTATCACACTAGGCCCCCTAGGACATACAGCTAAAGCGGCTATTGAGCGAATCAATGCTGAAGGGCATCGTGTAGCTCTTTATGACCTGCGTTTTCTCAAACCCTTGGATGAAGAGATGCTACATGACATAGGTAAGAAGTTTGACAAAATTATAACCATAGAAGATGGTGTTATTATGGGAGGCATGGGTAGTGCTATACTCGAATTTATGTCGGACCATAATTATTACCCAGCTATCAAACGCCTAGGAGTACCTGATCAATTTGTGGAACACGGACCTGTTGAGAAGCTCCATGAAATCTGTGGATACGATGAAGCATCTATTGAGCAGACGATAAGAGAGCAACTGGCTCAACAAACCAAGAAGTTTAGATAGAATCAATGAAAATTATTATTGCAGGAGCAGGAGCTGTTGGAACTCATCTTGCCAAGTTATTGTCCAACGAAAAGCAAGATATCATTCTGCTTGATGAAGATGAAGAGCGACTTGAAACACTGGATGCAAATTTTGATTTGATGACAGTGGTAGGCTCACCTACTTCAATAAATAATCTGGAAAGTGCAGGCGTAAAATCAGCAGACCTTTTCATAGCAGTGACTCCAGATGAAAGTCGAAATATGACGGCTTGTATCTTAGCATCTAATTTAGGTGCAAAGAAAACTGTAGCTCGTATCGACAACTACGAATACTTACTACCTAAAAACAAGGCTTTTTTTGAAGAACTCGGAATAGACTCCCTAATCTATCCAGAGATGTTGGCTGCCAAAGAGATCATCTCATCCATCAAAATGAGCTGGGTAAGGCAGTGGTGGGAGTTTTGTGGTGGCGCCCTACTCTTAATTGGAGTCAAAATCAGGGAAAACGCAGAATTGATTAACACCCAACTAAGCGATCTAGGAGCAAACACCCTACCCTTCCATATTGTTGCGATCAAAAGGAAACAAGAAACGATTATACCTCGAGGTAAGGATAGCATACAGGCCAATGATATTGTTTACTTTACGACCACTCGCAAATACATTCCATACATCCGCAAGATTACAGGCAAAGAAAACTACCCAGATGTGCGAAATGTCATTATCATGGGAGGTAGTCGGATAGCTGCTCGGACTGCTCAGTATGCACCTGAGTACATGAATTTAAAGATTATCGATACTGACCTTCAGCGGTGTAATGAGCTAACAGAAATCCTTGACAATCGGATTATGGTGCTTAATGGAGATGCCAGGGATGTGGATCTATTAGCAGAAGAAGGTATCCATAATACCGAGGCATTTGTTGCCGTAACAGGCAACTCAGAAAGCAACATACTGGCTTGCCTTGCCGCCAAGCGTTTGGGTGTAGCTAAGACTATTGCAGAGGTAGAAAATGTAGATTATATAGGCATGGCTGATAGCTTAGATATTGGCGCTGTCATTAATAAGAAGTTTATAACGGCAAGTCACATCTACCAAATGATGCTTGATGCAGACGTATCCAACGTAAAGTGCTTAACCTTCGCCAATGCAGATGTAGCTGAGTTTATTGTTAAACCTGGAGCACGTATTACTAAAAAGACGATTAAGAACATCGGATTTCCTAAAGGAGCAACCGTTGGTGGACTTATCCGTGAGGGAGAAGGGGTACTAGTAAATGGCGATACTCAAATTCAGGAGGGAGATCATGTGGTGGTCTTTAGCATCAACCTTATGATTAAGAAAATAGAGAAATTTTTTAGTTAGACCATGATAAACTCAAAGCTTATTGTCCGTATCATAGGGGTACTTCTGCTTATTGAATCGAGTATGCTACTCTGCACAAGTGGCGTATCTTACTACTATGGAGGAGATGATTTATCCAGCTTTCTTTTGACTACGTTTGTTACTACTGTGGCTGGGCTCATTCTGATACTCTTTAGCAAAGGAGCTGAAAAGGAGCTAGGCAGAAGAGACGGTTACTTGGTCGTATGCCTCTCATGGCTTATTGTATCGCTTTTTGGGATGATTCCTTTTTATCATAGTGGGTATATACCCAGCCTCACCGATGCTTTTTTTGAAACAATATCAGGCTTTAGTAGTACAGGTAGTACTATACTTGACAACATTGAAGCATTTCCCCATGGGCTGCTATTCTGGCGCTCACTTAGCCAGTGGATAGGAGGTTTAGGTATTATTTTCTTTACCATTGCGGTGCTTCCTCTTTTGGGTGTAAGTAGTATTCAGCTCTTTGCTGCTGAAGCCACAGGCCCCACACACGACAAGGTGCACCCGCGAATTACAGTCACAGCTAAGTGGTTATGGGCACTTTATACAGGAATGACTCTACTCCAGACCTTATTGCTCTACTTGGGTGGTATGAGCTTCTTTGATAGCATCTGCCACTCCTTCGCTACGACTAGTACTGGAGGCTTTTCAACCAAACAAGCTAGTATTGCTTATTATCATTCCCCTTATATTGAATATGTAACCTCCTTTTTTATGATTCTATCGGGAATCAACTTTACGGTATTACTCCTTTTTATCACAGGAAAGTTTAAGAAGGTTTTAAAAAACTCAGAACTCAAGTATTACATCGGTTCTGTTTTTCTGTTGACCCTTATTATAACGGTAGGATTAAACTACAGTGCAGATTACGACTGGGAAAAGGCCTTCCGAACAGCTATTTTCCAAATCGGGTCCATTCACACCTCAACAGGATTTATTACGGATGATTACATGCAGTGGAAGCCCTTTTTATGGGGTATACTCTTCATCCCTATGATAGTAGGAGCATGTGCTGGCAGTACATCGGGAGGCTTTAAGTGCATACGTGTAGTACTCCTGAGCAAGATTACACGCAATGAGTTTAAGCGCATTGTACATCCGAATGTAGTCTTACAAGTAAAGGTTAATAAGCAAACAATCCCAAGTACTATAAAAACAACCCTTCTTGCTTTCAGCTTTGTTTTTATCATTCTAGTACTCGTATCTACTCTGCTATTAATGGCTCTTGATGTTGACTTTTTAGAGTCTTTTGGAGTGGTTATTTCGAGTGTAAGTAATATGGGGCCAAGCTTTGGTCAGTTTGGGCCAAGCTTCTCTTGGAGTGCTCTACCCGATGCTGCCAAATGGATTTCTTCATTCTTAATGCTAGCAGGTCGGTTGGAGCTCTTTACCATTCTACTCTTTTTCACTCCTGGATTCTGGAAGGGATAAAAAAGGCTACTCCTTTGGAGCAGCCATAAACTCGATTAATTTATCTTTGTGCAAGTGATAAAGATAAGTGATGACTCGTTCAGAGTAATGCTCTACCTCCTCTTCAAAATGAGGCTGTAAGGCTTCTATTATCATTTTCACATTGTTCTTGCCATTGATCAGTTTCCATACTTCTGATCCATGTACATCAAGGGCTACTTTTATCTCTGGAGCTATTTTCTTAGGTAATAAATACTTCCGTACCCACTTAGATTTAAACCTAAGAATACCTAGAACAACTTTACCCTCTTCTGTTAGATGTGTTAAGATGTGGCTCCTTGGACAAGGAACCACATCTAAGATATTTACTTTCTGTTTTTTGGATCTACTCATTATTTTTTGATGTTGGGCTCTTCAAGTCCATAGCCTTTTTTCTTATCCTCAGCCTTGAGCCAAAAGCCTAGCAAAGTAGCAATTACTCCACAGCTGGCAAATACGATCATAGCATTTTGGTAGTTATACACGCCTCCATTGGCTGCCAAGACCTCAGCTGGATTAGACCAATTTAAGACATAGCCGATAATAATGGGGAATAACCAAAGGCCAAAGTTTTGAATCAAAAAGATGATGCTATAAGCTGAGCCTAAGTAGGACTCATCGACAAGGTGTGGGATAGAGGGCCATAGAGCAGCTGGTACCAGTGAGAAAGATACCCCTAAGACCAAAATTGCTGCATAGGCTATATATATACTTGTGCTATCCTCAGGTGCAAAAGGATAAAAGGCAAAAGTCATGTGACAGATGAATACAAGTACTGCACCTATAATAAGCATACTGGCACCTTTACCATATTTATCAAGCACCCAGCCCAAAGGAGGTGTTAAGACAAACGCACCTACGGGAAACCAAGAAAACAGGTCAGCAGCATCTTGAGTGTGCATTCCCAAATTGCTCTCTAACATGTTTGTTGCAAATTTTTGGAATGGAAAGATTGCAGCATAATAGAGTACACAAAGTAAGGCTACTATAATATATACCTTATTGGTAAACAGCTTCTTTAGATCACTAAAGTGAAAAGGTTCTTCAGCCTCTGCTTCTTCAGCTAAAGCTATTGCTTCATCCTGCTTATCTAGCTTCTTATCCATAAAGGTATAGACTAGGAAAGTCAAGAATCCAATACATAATAATAACAGACAGAATACTACGGGGTAAAAGATAGGATCTTCCGACCATTCATTTGCAATAAATGGAGAGATACGAAAAACGGCAAATACACCAAAACGAGCTATTGCCATCTCTAAGCCCATAGCCAAAGCCATTTCCTTACCTGTAAACCATTTTACTATAGTTTTGGAAACAGTAATACCTGCCATCTCAATACCACATCCAAAAATAGCAAAACCTACAGATGCTAACTTCGCTGTGGCAGGAATACCTGTAGCAAAACTAGATAATAGCTCATAGACAGCACCACCCTCAGCAAAGAAGGGGCTAATCGCATAACACTTGATACTCGCTCCAATCAACATTATAACACAGGATAATAGCCCTGTAAATCGGATGCCCATCTTGTCCAGGATAATACCTGCAAAGAACAAGAATAGGACAAATACATTCAAGAAATATTCTGAACTGGCAAATACGCCATAAGCTTCAGCAGACCATCCTTTTTCCGACTCTAAAAGAGACTGCAAAGGAGATAACACATCTACAAACATGTAGGCAAAAAACATGGTTGTAGCAACAAGAATAAGGGCTGACCACCTCAAAAAGGCAGACTCTCTCATCGTAGTGTGAGAAATTGAATTCATATTACGTAGTTTAGTTGTATGTAAAAAAAAGAGTTGCAATTATTGCAACTCTACTAAGATACTAAATTATACTTTTATTAAAGTACACATTTATATTTAATTACCTTCTTCTTCTGATTGTACTGGCGTGTCAGACGATGTTTGACCCGCTGCTTCAACAGGATTAATTGGTGTAGCTTCTCCTTGATTAGGTATTACATAAGGATTTTCAGCTTGTTGTCTCTGTGCTTCCTCAATTAAAACACTGTCATTTCCTACTCTTTGAGCAGTTGGTAATACATAAACAGTTGCAATACTTAGAATAACAATTCCTGCTGCCAATCCCCAAGTGAGCTTCTCGATAAAATCGGTCATCTTAGGAACTCCCATAATTTGGTTAGGAGATGCAAAACCTGAGGCTAAACCGCCTCCTTTAGATTTTTGTACTAGTACTACTAGACATAGTGCTATGGCAAGCACGATAATTAATATTAAAAGAAATGTGTACATTTTATTTTGTTATTTCGATTTGTCGTTAATAATTAGTTTCTCTAGGAATCTTATTTGGTCTGCAAAGTAAGCATTTTTATTTGGATATTTCAAGCTTAGCTTTTTTAAAATTTCAAGAGCTTTTGCATATCTTCCCTGCCTTACATAAATTTTGGCTAGTGTCTCCGTAAAGAAGCCTTCATCCTCACCATCTGGGAGTTCTGTATTTATGGGCTCTACGGAATCTTCATCTGCTTTTTCCTGATCCTTTACATCTGCCTGAGGTAACAGTGAACTTTTTTCTTCTGGATGGCTTAAGAAGTCATCTATAAGATCTTGCCCTTCCATAGGACTAGCTGTTTTAACCTCTTCTTCTAATAAATATGCCGTATAATCTGTAGCCAACTCAATAGCTCCTCCTTGTTTTTCCTCTTCAGGAACTTGAGATAAGAATGAATCTATGAGTGTCAAAGTCTTATCCTGATCTACCTCTACTTCTGGCTGACTTTCTTCTGGCTTCAAGCTTTCATTTTGGGCTGTAGCTGATGGCTTAGAAACAGACTCCTGATTTTTTAAGCGCTCTTGTACATCTAAAAAGTAAAAAAGAGTTTTGCGATCAGCGATATATAAGGCCGCCTTTTGTAGCTCTTTCTGGAACTTTTCGGGCTCGAAAATACTTAGCCCATAAAGATAAAGTAAACGCAAAGTTTGTGCATAGGGATAATCCAACAGTAAATCCTCAAGTAACTCCACATCTTCTGGCTTTAAAGAAGA
>JASLIW010000022.1 GCA_030152865.1 Bacteroides sp. | reverse complement strand
TCAGTCCAATCTATTGAGTCAAGACCGTCTAAGAGTCGCTGAGAGTAAGCAGATACTCTTAAACACCACTGACGCATTACCTTTTGCACTACAGGGTATCCACCTCGCTCAGATAAGCCATCAATAACTTCATCATTAGCTAGTACTGTACCTAAATCTGGACACCAGTTTACCATCATATCACCTAGATAAGCAATACGGTAATTCATTAAGACTTCCTGCTGTTCTTTTTCGCTCATCTCCTTCCACTCAGAAGCCGTAAAATTCAAGTCTTCTGAACCGCAAGCAGGAACATCTTTTGAACCCTGATTTTCAAAGTATACAATCAAGTCTGTGATAGGCATAGCCTGTTGCTTCTCTGTATTAAAGTAGCTCTTATACATTTGGATAAAAGCCCACTGCGTCCAATGATAGTAGCCTGGTTCACAAGTGCATATCTCACGACTCCAATCAAATGAAAAGCCTATTTTATCCAATTGCTCTCGATATCTTTTGATATTTTGCTCGGTCGTTACAGCTGGGTGCTGACCAGTCTGTATGGCATACTGTTCTGCTGGCAATCCATAAGCATCGTAGCCCATAGGGTTTAAAACATTATACCCACAGAGTCTTTTGTAACGTGCGTAAATATCAGATGCGATATAACCTAGAGGGTGTCCTACATGTAAGCCTGCACCTGAAGGGTAAGGAAACATATTCAGGATATAGAGCTTCTCTTTTGATTTATCCTCTACAACTTTGTAGGTATTCTGCTCTACCCATTTTTGTTGCCATTTCTTCTCAATCTCCCTAAAGTTATACTCCATAATTATGATGATTTTATAGTGGTTCTACATTTATTTTATAAATAGTGAATATAATTCACACAAAGATAGTCAATCTCTAAGTAACAGCCCTAGTTGTCTTACAGAAAATCAAGTGTATAGGCTGAATCCTTTATAGAATATTAAAAAAAGTGGATTAACTCTTCAACTATAGTTTCTTATATTTGTATATTATAAAATATCAATGTCCAAAAACAAAAGCACTTTGAAAACTAAAAAGATTGCCCAAACACCAATGATGAAACAGTTCTTCGACTTAAAGAAGAAGCATCCTAATGCTATTATGCTATTTCGTTGTGGTGATTTCTACGAAACATTCTCTAGTGATGCGATACTCGCTTCTGAAATTTTAGGCATCACCTTAACTCGACGTGCCAATGGAAAAAGCACCTATATTGAAATGGCAGGTTTTCCACACCACGCTCTAGATACTTACCTACCTAAATTAGTAAGAGCAGGAAAACGGGTAGCTATTTGTGATCAGCTAGAAGATCCTAAAACCACAAAAAAGCTAGTGAAAAGGGGCGTAACAGAGCTAGTCACTCCAGGAGTATCCATCAATGATACCATTCTTAACTATAAAGAGAATAACTTTTTAGCAGCTATACATTTCAACAAATCCACTTTTGGGATATCTTTTCTAGATATATCTACAGGAGAATTCTTAACAGCAGAAGGAGATGCCGATTATATTGATAAGCTATTAAACAACTTTGCACCTAAAGAAATTCTATTTGAACGGGGTAAAAAACAGCATTTTCAAGAGCTCTTTGGTAGTAAATTCTTTACCTACGAATTAGAGGACTGGGTTTTTACAGACCAAACAGCACATGAAACCTTATTAAAACATTTCGAAATTTCCAGTTTTAAAGGTTTTGGAGTTGATCATCTACCCAACGGGCTAATAGCTGCTGGTAGTATATTACACTACCTCGATATTACTCAGCATCACAATATTAATCACATAACTACCTTATCACGTATCGAAGAAGATAAGTTTGTCCGCCTAGACAAATTCACGATAAGAAGCTTAGAGCTATTAGGTAGTATGAATGAAGGTGGAAGTAGCCTCTTACAAGTCTTGGATAAAACAACCACACCTATGGGTGGTCGTATGCTTAAAAGATGGGTTGTATTTCCCCTGAAACAAGTAGATGCTATAAACAGCCGCTTAGATGTGGTAGACTATTTTTTTAAATACCCAGACTTTACTGAACTTATCAGTACTCAGCTTCACCTAATAGGTGATCTAGAGCGAATAATTTCAAAAGTCGCTGTGGGAAGAGTATCACCAAGGGAGGTTGTACAACTAAAAGTAGCCCTTCAGGCCCTAGTACCTATAAAACAAGCTTGCTTACAGGCAGAAGATAAAAGCCTGAACCGAATTGGTGAACAACTCAAGCTCTGTGAAAAGATTAGAGATCGTATTGACAAAGAGATTGAAAATGAACCTCCACTGCTCATAAACAAAGGTGGTGTAATATGTTCTGGAGTCAACGATGAGCTTGACGAACTCAGAAGCATTGCTTATTCTGGTAAAGACTACCTGCTACAAATTCAACAGAGAGAAAGTGAGGCAACTGGTATCCCAAGCCTAAAAGTAGCATACAACAATGTCTTTGGATATTATATTGAAGTGCGTAATACCCATAAAGATAAAGTGCCACAAGGGTGGATACGCAAACAAACCTTGGTTAGCGCAGAACGATATATAACTGAAGAGCTAAAACATTATGAAGAGAAAATACTGGGAGCTGAAGAGAAAATATTAATACTCGAAGGACAGTTATTTGATCAACTTGTAGCTGACTTATCTGAGTACATAACAGCTATACAAAACAATGCAACACAGATTGCGTCATTAGACTGCCTACTCTCTTTTGCACTCATAGCTAAAGCAAACAAATACATTCGTCCTACCGTAAAGGATGATGATATTTTAGATATCAAGCAAGGACGTCATCCCGTTATTGAAAAAGAACTGCCACTCGGTGAATCCTATATCGCCAATGACGTTTATCTAGACAATAAGACACAGCAAATCATCATGATTACAGGACCTAATATGTCTGGTAAATCAGCCCTACTCCGCCAAACAGCATTAATCACACTAATGGCTCAAATAGGATGTTTTGTTCCAGCTGAAAATGCACAGATTGGTCTAGTTGATAAAATTTTCACTCGTGTTGGGGCTAGTGATAATATATCAATGGGTGAGTCCACTTTTATGGTTGAAATGAATGAAGCCGCCAACATCTTAAATAATCTTTCCTCCAAAAGCCTAGTTTTATTTGATGAGTTAGGGAGAGGAACATCTACTTATGATGGTATTTCTATCGCTTGGGCCATTGTAGAATACATACACAACCATCCTCGCTTTAGAGCAAAAACACTATTTGCTACACACTATCATGAGCTCAATGAAATGGAGAGTTCGTTTAAGAGAATAAAAAACTACAATGTTGCTGTTAAAGAGCTGAATAATAAAATAATATTCTTGCGCAAACTCAAGCGAGGAGGCAGTGAACACTCATTTGGTATTCATGTAGCTAAAATGGCAGGTATGCCTCCACAGATTGTAAACCGGTCCAATGAGATCCTAGCCCAGTTAGAAGCAATAAACAGAAGTGGAGATCAAGCCAAAGAGGAGAAAACACCTTACATCAGCTCAACACAAGAAGAAGGTGTTCAACTTAGCTTTTTCCAGCTAGATGATCCTGTACTCTCTCAAGTACGAGATGAAATCATCAACCTTGATGTAAATAACCTCACACCACTAGAGGCTTTGAATAAACTAAGTGAAATCAAAAAGATAATTAAAGGGAAATAAGCAAAGTACTTAGAAAACAAAAATCCCAGTAAAGCATTTTACTGGGATTTTTATTATTTAGTTTATCTTATGGCTTTAGGCTTACCCCACTTATCCAAGCGTTTGCCCATAACAATAGCAAGGAGTCCTAACACAATAAATGGAATACTTAGCCACTGTCCCATATTCCAGTTCATATCGGCCTCAAATGCCACCTGATCGACCTTTAAAAATTCGATTACAAAACGAAATGCAAAGATATAAACCAGACAGAAACCAAAGTAAAAGCCTCGGTGCAACTTACTATCAAACTTTTTATAAAGATAAATCATGATAAAGAAGAGAAGTAAATAGGCTAAAGCCTCATATAGCTGTGCTGGGTGACGCGCTTGCATATCTACTCGGGTAAAAATAAAAGCCCAAGGCATATCTGTTGGGTTACCTATGATCTCTGAGTTCATAAGATTGGCCAAACGAATCCAACATGCTGTAATAGGCGTAGCTACAGCTATCATATCTAAGACATCTATGTAATTCATTTTGGTTTTACGACAATATAGCCACAAGGCTATAATTAGGCCTATTGTCCCTCCATGGCTAGCCAAGCCTGCATAGCCAGTAAACTTCCACCCCCCACCGTCTAGAAATTTAACGGGAAGTATCATCTCTAAGGGATTAGCTAAATAATAGTCAGGCTCATAGAATAAGCAGTGACCTAAACGAGCACCAGCTAATATACCTACAAAACAATATAAAAACAGAGGCTCAAAAATAGTCTCACTAATTTTTTTGTCTTTGTATTGATAACGTACAACATAGTATCCTAAGGCTATACCTATAGCCCAAAATAAACCATAATATTTTATGGGGATACTTCCTAAGTGAAATAAAGTAGGATTGGGATTCCAAGTAATAGCAAGGTCTATCATATTCATCATAGTGACCAGGTTTTAAATATTTAATTTTTTGATACCTAAAGCAAATGATAATCTCTATAATTATCCTAGAAACAGAAGGACTGTCTAAAACAGTCCTCCATAATATATCATTCTTACTTTATACATTGAAGCGGAAGTGCATTACATCTCCGTCTTGAACTACATATTCTTTTCCCTCTACACGTAATTTGCCAGCCTCTCGTACAGCAGCTTCTGAACCATATTCAATAAAATCCTCATAGGAAATTACTTCGGCTCTAATAAATCCTTTTTCAAAGTCAGTATGAATAACACCTGCACATTGCGGCGCTTTCCAACCGCGGTAGAATGTCCAAGCTCTTACCTCTAAAACTCCTGCTGTAAAATAGGTTTGCAAATTAAGTAGAGAGTAAGCTGTTTTTATTAAGCGATTAACACCTGACTCCTTCAAGCCTACATCTTCTAAGAACATCTGACGCTCTTCATAAGTCTCTAACTCAGCAATTTCGGATTCAATTTTAGCAGCTACTACTAGTATTTCAGCATTCTCTGCTTTTACAGCTTCTCGAACAGCCTCGACATGTTTATTACCTGTCACTGCGCTATTTTCATCCACATTACAAACATACATCACGGGCTTGTTTGTTAATAAAAATAGCTCTTTAGCTGCGGCTATCTCCTCATCGGATTCAAAAGTGACAGCACGTGCTGATTTACCTTCTTCCAAGACAGCTTTATATGCTTCCAACACATTCATTAGTGTTTTTGACTGAGCGTCACCAGCTTTAGCTTGTTTCGAGACCTTAGCAATTCTAGCCTCAACAGTCTCTAGATCTTTCAGTTGCAACTCTGAGTCAATAATTTCTTTATCTCGAACAGGATCTACTGAACCATCTACGTGAGTTACATTCTCGTCATCAAAGCAGCGTAATACATGAATAATAGCATCTGTCTCCCGAATATTCGCTAAGAACTTATTTCCTAGTCCTTCTCCTTTACTAGCTCCTTTGACCAACCCAGCTATGTCCACAATTTCTATGGTAGTCGGCAAGATACGCTCTGGTTTAACTAGCTCAGCTAGCTTATTCAAGCGTTCATCAGGAACAGTGATTACACCCACATTAGGTTCTATAGTACAAAAAGGGAAGTTGGCCGATTGAGCCTTAGCGTTTGATAAACAGTTAAAAAGAGTAGACTTCCCTATGTTTGGAAGCCCAACAATACCACATTGTAATGCCATTATTGATTTATTATTTTATTCGAATTATATAATCTTAATTGCTTTAAAACCTTAAAGTCTAAAGTTTTGCAAAGATAATCATCTTTTAGGAACTAACGGTCCTCACCCCAGCCAAATAATGCAAAATCATAACTAATAGGATCTGTAGAATCAAGTTTACGCAGATTTTGGGTTAGCTCTTCCACAGCCTTACGGTCATTACTTTTACGTTGCAATAGGCCTAACTCACGAGAAACTCTAGCCACATGCGTATCTAAAGGAATATACAGTTGAGCAGGAGATATCCGCTCCCAAACTCCCAAGTCAACAATTCCATCCTTACGAACCAACCACCTCAAGGCCATGAATAAGCGTTTGCAGGCTGAGTTTTTAGCAGGATTAGAGATGTGTTTTGTATCTACCCCTCCATTAGCCGCAAGAATATGAGCCCTAAACAAATTGATACCCTCCCACAGTGAGCTAGACTGCACAAATATAGCTTCTAGCGAACTATAATCAGAGTAAAGAGCATGTAATCCTTTGCAATAGTAAAATAAATCATGCTCAAAGAATGTTCGATGAATATTAGCTTCACCCAAATCCATATATCCTTCGTTCATAACGAAATCATAAGGGGAATCACCCATAAGAGCTAACATCTTTTCAGCAGATTGTAAAATCAAAGGCCGCCTCCCCCATGAGATGGTAGCTACAAGAAAGCTAACTATTTCTACATCTTGTAGGCGAGTGTAGCGATGAGGAAACTGTACAGGGTCAGTATCTATAAACTCCACTCGGTTATAATATGCTCTTAATTTATCGAGCTTTTCTTTTATCTCTTTCATAAGCAGGAATGAAAAAGGCACTCTCCAACTTTTCGAGTTAGAAAGTGCCTTTTTACCTATTAGTTGTACAATTAATCAATCTCCTTAATCAAATAAATTAGAGTTGGAAAGTGATCACTATAACCATCAATAAAAGTGTTACCATCGAAAGTACGCCAAGGATAACCTTTGCGCTTCCCTTCTTTTCGAATCAAGAAATCTTTATTGAAAACTTCAGCTCGCCAAAACTTCAATGACGAAGTATCTGGACCTAACAAACTATGAGTAATTATAATTTGATCAAATAGATTCCACTTACCTTGATATGCTAAAGAACCTATACCTTGATCGTATAACTTCCACATGGTGTTATATAGTCCCTGAGGTTTGACATCTTTAATATCTCTCTTGGCATTTAGTACTACACGTGTGCTCTTATTCGTAGGATCATCATTAAGATCTCCCATAATAATCACCTTCGCCTCGGGATTAATTTGCTGTAAAGAATCTACCAAAGATTTGGTGATAGAAGCCGCATGTTCTCTCAGTTCAGTAGATTTACTACCATAACGTGAGGGCCAGTGATTCACGATCACATGTACGGGCTCCCCTGCCAACACACCGCTTACTAAAAGCTGATCGCGGGTCTTAAACTTAGGGTTATCGGGTAACACATAAGGCTGAGCTACTGTATTTGTAACCTTAAATAACTTTGGATTATACAGTAAAGCAACATCAATACCACGCCAATCGGGAGATTCATAGTGAACAATCTCATAGCCAACATCTGCTATGCGCTCATTCTGTACCAAATCTTCCAACACGCGACGATTTTCAACTTCTGCTACACCAAGTATAGCTGGTCCTGCAGGACAAAAATCTTTTCCGATACGACTAATTACCTTAGCTATATTATCCAACTTACGCTCATACTTCATAGGAGTCCAGGCATTGGCTCCATGAGGTAGGTATTCATCATCTCCTGGATTATCTACATCATCTTCGGTGTCAAATAGGTTTTCGACATTGTAGAAAGCTACACAATAAGCCGCATAAGACTTTTGTTGTGCCTGTACTTGTACAAAGCCTAATGACAAGATAAGAGTCAGTAGTATGTTTTTTATTTTCATAGCTATTTCTCTTTCGTCTATTATTTCTTAATGCTTAGCTTGATATTAGCTAAACGGAAGCCTACTAGATTCTTCTCAGCACTAGATACAAATTTTATTGTAATATCTGAATTGGATTCTAAGGCTTGCTCGATTGTAATCAATCTAAACTTGTTTGAATCACCAGCCTCATTCGTCACAATAGTTGACGGAATGTCGAGTTTGGTATCATTAAACCATAATTCAACATTACCCAAATCAGCTTCAGAACCTTTGTTGAAAAGATTAGCAGCTAATTCAAAGCTCAACTCTAACTTTTGATTACTTCCTTTAATTCCTGAAATTTTAAACTCTGCATCTTTATTGGCTGGAAGCCATACATGATTATCTAGAGCTTTTGTATTTCTAATATCAGCATTTCCTGTTTCATCTGAATAACTAACATTTTTATTATCATATTCAGTAAATGCTCCTACTTTGGGCCATGCACTAGAGCCTTTATCAAACTTCGCTCCAAAAGTTTCACTAAAAATCACGCCTTCTTCGGGAGTTGGCTCTGGTTCGGGTTCGGGCTCAACAACACCTCCTTTTACAACATCATTTAGATCACGAATGGTTAATTGATAAGCTCCATTAAAGCTATCCAGAAGTCCTGTTATACTAATTGCTCCCTCAGGTAGCATTTCTGCTTGAAATTTTGAATAGCCGCTATTTCTAACAACAAGAACGTTACCTTTACTGTCTTTTATATCTCTATTTACATTCTTACCCTTATCTGCATAAGGTAAAGTACCACCATCTACAAAATAAACATTGTCCAGTTGAACCAGCTTATTTACCATCGATCCATCCAACTGATCTATAGATGTCTTAATAACATTAATCTTGTTGTTAGAAGTACCCTTGCTAACACGCTTAGAGAACTCAGCCAAAGGCATTCTGTTGGCATTAGCCTCAGCAACACCAATTTGTAACACACCACCAAAGATTATGGCATCTAAGCCCTTCACATCGATATGGATATATTGTCCTCTTGGATAA
>JASLIW010000135.1 GCA_030152865.1 Bacteroides sp. | reverse complement strand
ACCCGCTTAAGCTGAATATATCCAAAACGCACCACCTTAAACCAGTAACAGTGCCCATTGGCTTTGTTTTGGCAGAAGATATCACTTAGCCCATAATAATGGGATAAGAAGTAGAATACATCGCAGATGTAGAATTTAGAGTCGGACATGGGGTTTTAGTCAATTGAGTGGGGTTTGTGGTGCTTATTCTACAAATATAGGGAAGAGTGTAGACTCTTTCTAAAAATAGAAACTAAAATGTTTTGTTGATCTAGCAAGATCTTTGAGATTAAAATCTCTTCTTCCATCAAATAGTTCACAATTATCCCTACTTATCTATAACCTTTTTTGTATCTTTAAAGTTAAATTAACTATTAAAGGTTTCAGTTATGATAAAAATTCAAGTAAAACACTGGTTCACACTTACTCTTTTGGCACTGAGCTTATTCAGCCTGCAAGCACAGAATAAGATACACTTGGTAGAACCAGAAGCTGGGGTAACAGACCAGCAAGGACTGGCACTCAAGCGAAAAGTGGCCGTCGGACGATTCTCCAACGAAACACAGTATGGTAAAGGCATCTTCTATAACAAAGAGAATGACCCTATGGCCAAGCAAGCTCAAGATTTAATCATGGCTAAGCTGGGTAGTTCGGGTAAGTTTTTATTACTCGAAAGAGATGATTTATCGGCTTTAGATAATGAAGCTAGCCTATCTGATATTGATTTAGCCTCACGTATAGGTGCCGACTACCTAATTATAGGTTCTATCACAGAGTTTGGTAGAAAGACAACTGGTAATTCTAAGCTCTTTTCAAAGCGTAAAAAGCAAGAGGTAGAAGCTACTGTGAGTATTCGCATCGCAGATGTCTATACGGGTATGATTATTTACTCGGGGGAGAGCTCGGGTACAGCTGAACTCAGCACAAAGACTGTTATGGGTTTTGGAGGTCGTTCTGGCTATGATGCAACACTCAGTGACAAGGCTATCTCGGCAGCTATCGATCAAATGGTAGAAAACATAATAGTCAAATGTACGGATGCTCCTTGGCGTTCATATTTCTTAAGCTTCGACGATGAAGAGGGTATTTACATAGCTGGAGGCGCCTCACAAGGCATTGTAGCAGGTACACTCTTTACTGTCAAAAAGAAGGGAAAGCGCGTTAAGAATCCACAAACAGGACTAAGCATAGAGCTACCTGGCAAAGTTGTGGGTCGAGTAAAAGTAGAAGCGACCTTGGGAGATACCCCAGAAAGTGAGCTGTCAGTAGTGAGCTATGAGGGAGAACCCATTCAAACCGAAGACTTATCTAATTATTTCATTGAAGAACAATCCTAAGTTATGAAACAAAAAATGACATATATCCTTAGCTTCTTACTTATTATGGTAGGGCTAAGTGCTTGTAAAACGGTGGTGTATGACCGCCAAGGAGGTAATCCTAATCTTGCCTACTTACAATTTATCAGCTCCGGCTCGCTAGTAGGTAAGAAGGTAGAAGTTGTAGTAGATGATCAGACTCACTTTATAGCGAAAGTAAAACGTGATCGTAAAGCATCCAACAAACCCAACTTATACACCATTCAACCTGGCAAGCGCCATGTTAAAGTGTACCACAAAGGACAACTGCTCCGAGAACAAGACATCTACGTATCTCAACAAAACACCAAAGTAATACGCTTATGATTCGGAAAACAGTCTTCTTTAGCCTTATGCTTGTGCTCCTAACAGCCTGTGGCACTAGCAAAGAGCTTTATACTTGGTATGACTACGAAAACCAAGCCTATCAATACATGAAAAAGCAGTCTCCTCAAGCCCAGGAGAAGCTAATGAAATCATACGACAAGATAATCGGCAAGCAATCAGGTAAGCGTGGCACTATCCCCCCAGGTATTAGTGCTGAAAAGGGTTATATGCTTATCAAACAAGGCAAGGTAGAGGAAGGTATCCCCTACCTCAAGCAAGAAATAGAGCTTTACCCTGAGTCTGAAATTTTTATTAGTCGAATTATTAAACAGCTGGAAGAATGAAAAACTTACTCCTTATACTTAGCTTGATGTTTGTACTCACTGCCTGTGGGTCAACACAAACTCAGGTACAACCCAAAGAATTAAGCTTGATCGAGCAAGAGGCACCTCTAGCCATTGTTATTATGCCTCCAATCAATAACTCCAATAATGTAGATGCCAAGGAGTACCTCTACTCTTCTTTGGCCATACCACTAATCAACAAGGGCTACTATGTATTTTCACCTTATCTTACTTTGGATCTATTCCAACAAGAGAGTGCTTATGATGCAGAACTCTTTATAGACAGTGATTTGAGTCAGTTTCAAAAGGTGTTGGGAGCCGATGCAGTCTTGTTTACCGTTATCAACCACTGGCAAAAGGGTCTAAACACCATACAAACTAATGTCGAATATATTTTACGCTCTACACATTCAAACAAAGAGCTTTTCAGAAGGCAAGGCGATATTTCCCTAGACACCTCTACCTCAAACAGTGCTAGCCTAGCTGGGCTTGTGGTCAATCTCATCTCAACCGCGGCTACCCCCATCATCACCGCCGCACGTATGTCCAATGTAGAAGGACTCAAAAACCTACCTATTGGCAAGTACCGTGGTGGCTTTCCAAAGGGGAAGTTAGTGACTGAGCAAGAAGAAGAGCAAGAAGAAGGTTTGGAAGACTAATACAAAACCTAATCTACAGCTGTCAGGAAAGAGTCAATCTCATGTTTGACTCTTTCTCCTTGATAGACTATGGAGTGCTCCATATTAGCATACCTACCACCTCGTTGTGCACTAAACCAGTTGAAGGAGCCGATGCACAGGGTGTCAGAATCTTTGATTACGACCTTGCTGTGAATGTTGTCTTTTACAATCACACGCACACCGAGGCTTTCCAACTGTTTTACGGTATCATGAAATGCCTGTTCTTTCTGCTTGTCTCTTCGGTTTTGGCTTGTAGTATTGAAGTGCTTATCGGTATATATTTCAACCTCCAGCTTTGTATCTGCTAAGAGCTGTAAGTAACCTTGCTTTTGCATAGTTGCATAGATGAGCCAAGGAGAAAAGATAATAATGCGCTTTTTTGCCTCTTGGAAAACACTACGCAAGAAAGCATCGTGTTGCTCATAATCTTTGAGAAGCTGAATAGGTTCATCTTTGGAAACCAAGTCTTCACGCACAAAGGCATCAGAATATTGATACTCATAAATCACCTCCTTTTCAGGATCATCTAAGAGGTATCGTGCTAGAACTGCCGTAGGTGTATTCTTACTAGGATTGAAAAGGCTCATATCACCAAACACAAGGAAGCTATCTTTAGCCCTCGAAACAGCTACATTGAGCATACTGGGGTCAGAATCAATAAAGGAGCCTTTGTTGTGGCGAGAGTAAGTAGGTGAAAATAGCACTACCTCCCGCTCAGCACCTTGAAGTGCATGAACCGTACC
>JASLIW010000133.1 GCA_030152865.1 Bacteroides sp. | reverse complement strand
ATAAAACTCCTATTGGACCCTTGCAAGGCTTAGCTTAAAATTAGCTAAGCCTTTTTTATCTTTTATTTATTGTAGCACTACTATTTAAGGCATTAATCAGCACTTTAACATCGAGTTAAGGCCTTTATTTTTACTATTTTTGTAAACATTAGCTAACAATAAACGTTACCTTTCATAGTTAGACCTGAGTCTAATCAATTAAATAAAAAGAGACTATATTAAAATCATAGCACAATTAAACTACAATTACAATGAAAAAGAAGTTACAAAAACTCATGTTAGCGAGCTTAGTTATTCTAGGAGCTACTGCATGTAGCAACAGCGACAACCTAAGCAGCGACAGCCCAAAAGAAAGCCTGTTGACAGTAAATATCCAAGTACCAGGACAGAAAAACATACAAGCAAATGCTCGAGGAATAATCGAATCTCCTACAGAAACAACCCCTATTGTGGGAACAACGACTGTTTACATCATGAGGGGATCGTCTGTTGTCGATTCTAAAACTGTAGATTTAACAGAGCTACAAACTAAAAAAGTAACATTCGAAGCCATTAGCTTAGGTGGTAGAGAAACTGTACTTATTACTGCCAATATCTTGGAAGATGGGGTGTCTGCACCTAGCTACAACGGACGATTGGTCAAAGAGATTCAACCTACTGCTGAAAACAAAGGGCTAACAAACATCTTCTACTCAGGAACAGCTCCGATACAAGAAGATCTAGCAGCCAGTGGTGATGGACACAAAAATTACGAATCTACGGTAGATATAATTCCTGCAGCTGCCCGAGTGGAGATCGGTGGCGAGGTAAAATACAACCAAGAGTTGGTTAAAGACCTCTATGTAGATGTGATTACGCCTTCTGAGTATACCAATAGCTATGGAGATACCGATAAGTTTATCCCTAGCCAAGACAAAACAGGTGATTTGTGGCTAGACCTAGATGCAGACAAATACCTATCTATAAAAGACCCAAAGCAAAGAGTAGCAGCAAATCACTTGTTTGCAGGAGACATTCAGAAGATAGCTTTCCGCTTAAATGCCAACATCTATGAAACTAAAAAAGATGACAAAGGGAGCGCTAAAAAAGTGCAACTGGATGATGGTAGCAGCTCATTCCTTTATGTTTTAGAGGGAAGCAGCCCAGAGAATGAAAAGTTAGCTGTGCTCAAGAGCGATAAGCAACTCTATAGTTATGAGCTCAATAAGGTAGGAGAGGTAATTATTGGTGATAGCCCACTTACTGAAGCCAAACGTGCTACCTACAATACAGTAGAGAAAAATACAGGTTTCTTTGCTTTTGTCAATTTCAAGTCGGATGCAAATGGTAGCATTGATACGGGCTACCAAGCTGGAAAGATTTATCAAATCAACTTGGCTCAGATAGACTGGAACGGCAATGGTGATTTTGACGATGAGGACTTATACAATCCAGAGGACAATGGTACAGGTACAGATAATCCTGCACAGGCAGCTGACCTTACTATTTCGGCTACTGTAAAAGAGTGGACTAAAGAGCATGTTACTCCAGGTATAGAATAGGTCTGTACCGCCAACATACCAAGAGAGGAGGCTAAGGCCTCTTCTCTTTCCATCTCTCTTATATTCATCAAAACACTTTATGAAAACCTTTTATAAGCTTATTTTTACTGCTTGCTTGTTTTTTGTACTAAACACTGCTTGTACCCGTCACGGCAAAGGGCAGTGCGATGTACAGCTCATGCTCTATTTTGAGTATTTTGCCGATGGAGATGAAAATGTCTTTCAGCAACACATTCAATCCTTGGAGTTTTTGATTTATAATCAAGAGGGTGTACTACTTTCAAAGCAGGCTGTAACACCAGCGGCTATTCAAAGACAGCAAGTGCAGCTTGCACTTCCTCCAGGCGAGTATAGACTGGTAGCTTGGGCCAACCGCAGCGAACAGTCGCAATATGTAGCACTAGATGAGTTTGCAACAGGACGCATACAACCTAGCAACTACGGCACTTCAGCTCTCATCAAAGCTAGTGATCGCCTCTATTATGCTCAGCAGGAGTTGGATGTTCAGTTGGGAGAAACAAATAGCTATCCACTGACTTTTGAGTCAGCGCATTTTAATTTCAATATCTCTGTAAATGGCTTGGAGCAAGAACCAAGTATCCAAGTACAAAACATACCTGCTCAGTACGATATGAATAAACAGCTCATTCCTGAGGCCCATGCTACCTATCATCCAGAGATAGATTACCACCCAGAGAAGGAGAGCTACTTTTATGCTTTTAGCGTGTTCCGATTTAGGGACGACAGCCCCATTACCTTTATCCTTCAAAACTCAGAGCTGAGCAAGCCACTGGTTTTTAGGTTGGATGAGTTGTTGGCCAGTCAAGACCCTCCTCTATCTATAGAGGATAAGCAAGAAGTGGTCATACCCATTGAAATTGATTACGATGAGCTTCAGGTGAATATAAACATTCCCGATTGGGACAAGGAACCCAGTACACCTGGTATTGAATAAATTAGTTAATCCACACCCTAGAAAAGAAAACAGATGAACCGCTTTCATTTTGCATCCCTACTGCTTCTACTCTTTGTTCTAACGGCTTGTACTAAGTCCTTAGATACCCTACCTGCTGCTTCAGAGCCAGCAGATTTGGACATTGTGCTGAAGCTTTCTCAAACTAGAGCCTGGGACGCTGCGGTGGACAAGCTCAGCCCTACACTCTCTACTGTTAGCGTATCTATCTTAGATGCCAATCAGCAGGTGCTGGAACGCAAAGTATTTGAGCTAAGTGGAGAGGAGGAGCTTCCCCTACGCTTTACGATACCCAATGTGCAACTCAAGGGTACAGAGTGGGTAGAGCTTGTTGCCAATGCAACAGATCAAGATTTAGATGCACTAAGCATTGAGTCGATACAAGCCTCAAGCTCACAAGCTGGCTTATCTGGTGCTATATATCAAGGTAGAGCGGCTGTACAGGCCAATACCCCTAATCATTACAAGGCTGCAGTGAGCTTAGCCCCTATCTATTCACGGGTAGAGATTAGTGGCCAAATCAAGTATGACCCCTTCTACATAGCCTCACTCCAGGTAGAAGTGATAACACCCTTAAGCTATCGTACTACCTATGGGGACTCTTTTGTGTTTCAACCTAAGGTGAGCAATCCAGGCCCCTTGTGGCAAAATCTAACAGCCGAACAATATAGCTGGCTCGCAAACAATGAGAAAGTACAGGCTTTTCACCTCTTTGGGGGCGATCCGCATGGTATCTCTATTCGTCTGCGTGGCAAGGGGTATACCTATGTTTTGGACGACGATGGAAATCCTTTAAAAAAGGATTATACTCCTGACGAGCAAAATCCAACACCTTACTATGTACTAAAAGCGGTAGCTACAGCAGAAGCCGACTTGCCCGAAGATACTGATCCTGACTCTATATTCCTGCTCTATGAGGTGTATGAGCCCCATAGAAAGTTTGTACTCTTCGCTACTAGTGAGCAAGAGGAGAACATTCTACCATTGGATCAGGCTAATCTAAAAGAAACCATACAGCCACAGTTTCAGCAAATAGGGGCTGAGGCCTCGAATGGTTTTTTTAACCTGGTGAACTACCGAACAGAGGCGAGTGGCACTGAAATAGTAGATCAGGGTAGGTATCAAGCAGCTAAGATTTATCAAATAGATTTAGGACAGATTGACTGGAACGGAGATGGAGTGTTTACAGACGAGGATCTGTATAAGCCCAATCTGCACGGATACGGACACAAAGAGCCCTCCCAAGAAGCTGGTTTTGGAACCAACACAAAAGTAAAAGGATGGATTGTCAAAGAATACATTCCGCATGTACAGTAAAAGAACTAAAAAATGAAGACACTCAAGGGGATCGATATTTTGAGAACACTTGCACTGCTAATCTTGCTAACGGCCTGCGAAAAAGAGACTGAGCCAAGGCGTGCTGCGCAATCTACTCTTTATCTAAACTGCGTCACACAGGCCAACAGCATAAGCAGATCTGCTACTGACTTTGAAACTTATGTAGAGCAAGTTATGGCCTTGGTTTTTGAGTTTAAGGGCGGTGAAGAGTTATTTGCTTATCAGGCAGAGGCAAGCCTTGAAGAGGCTAAGCCTGCTACTGGAAGCTATACAGTAGCAGTAAAGCTAAAAGAATCACAAGCTACCGAGCCTTATCGAGTAGTAGTACTAGCCAACTACAGCCTTGAAAGATCACTAGAGGAGTGGATTGGTAAGCCCAAAAACACCCTGCTTAAGCAGCTTCGCTTTGATGCCTCAGTTAGTGATAAGGGCGACTATACTTGGCATCCCTCTGTTATGGAGAGCATCCCTATGTGGGGTGAAACCACTATTCAAACCAGTCGTAGCTCTACGGACTTGGAGCAAATCAAGCTTTTACGTGCTTTGGCACGTGTAGATATAGGATTTAACTTCAATGTAGATGAGGCTGGAAGAGAAACTCACTCCCCTGTCGATCCAAACTACCCCAACGAACCAGGTAATCTGAAGTTGGCTCGGGTACATATCTTCAAAAGTATGAATGAGGGTTTGGTAGCCCCCTTTACAGAAAACCTTGATGCCAATAATGAGCCTTTTGCTCCATCTATTGCTTACCCTGAGGGTGAGATACCTGCTTCTTCTTATAATCCTCCTATTGATTACATACTCCCCAATCCACAAGAAGATAGCCCTTTTAAAAAAGAGATTTATCTAACAGATAGTTATGGAGGGAGAATAGCGGATATACACTCCACGCTGACCATCGTGCTCGGTTTTTTACATCCAAGCTATGGTGAGGGTGTAGTGCGCTATTTTAGAGCAGATGTCATAAACGAGGGAGAAGAGAAAACGCAAGCCGCCTTGCGAGGCTATCGATACATTCTCAATATCACGCATATCTATGGTAAGGGGGCAGATACTCCTCAGGAGGCTTTTAATAAAACCACTACAAGACAAACGGCCAATAGCTGCTACATTTCCATAAAAAAAGTCTAATAGAATACGAACACTTTATCGCCGCATAGCTATTAGACTCCTACCTCTAAAATCCTATGGATAGAGCTAGTTGAAATTTAATAATCTTAGTTATTATCAAAAAAATTACGGATAAACTCACGCTGCTCATCAAGGTAGATTGCTCTTACATACTCCTCACACTCAGATATTTTGATGGAGAATCTTTTTAGTGACTCTAACCACTCTTTCTGGTGTTCATTGATCAGCTTTTCCTTCGAATCAAGTGTATATATTGTATATACTGAGAACTGGCTTGTATGTGATAAGTCAGACTCAAAATAGGTCAAGGAGGCATCAATATCTATAGACGACAGGTAGAGGTTATACCTTGTACCACTCTCAGTCTTACCCCTACTTGCATTCCTTGCAATAGTATCAATTATACCCAATAAGTCTTTCTTCAATAACTCACACTCGTGGTCTGAAAGCAAGCCAATCTTATAAAAATGCTTGATATTATAGAGTGTAAATTTAAAGATGTTACGATCAAGGATAATGGAAACTTCATCTATTTGATTGGCTTCTTTAATATAAGCCTTTTGAGTCTCAATAATATTATCTGGGATAGTTAAGAGAGCCATAGGTGTAGATCCCTTAATAGCTCCCATCTGATGTGTCCACCGATATAGAAAGAACTTAGAAAGTGTAGGAAAAGGGAGTACAAAGCTATAACTCAACTTATTGATAGCCATACTAGCCTTTATATGCCCTGCTTCAGTCCGAGTGCGCTGCATCTCAGCGGTAATATCCCTAATCTTATTATTGTAGATTTGGGCTAACTCATTTTGGGCCAACAAGTGAAGCTTGAATGAGGCTTTATGATCAACTTGTACCCCTATCAGATCATCTAATGAAATATTTAGCTTTTTGGCAAGCAATGCAATCTCATCTAAGGTGAAGTTAACCTTGCCATTTAATCTACGAAGCGCAGCATCATAACTAATCTCTAGTACATCAGTGATATAGAGGCTAGGTGTGATCTCCTTAGGTATCTTTTCATTTAGTGCTTTTACAAACTTTGCGTGTTGCTGTTCCATAATATTATTTATTCAACTAATTTTCTGTGCAATTACTACATAAGGTATCTACTATCTTTCGCTGCTTGTTAAAGAAAGAATATCTGTAAATTTCGTTGGCTTGAGTAATAGCCGAAGAGTATCTCTTTAGAGATTTTAACCAGTTTTCTTGAATCTGACAAATATCCTCATCTAAGGTCTTAAATAAATTGATGGAATAACCAGAAAAATAGGCCGCGGGCTTATTTCTTAATTGCACATATAGATAAGTAGTATCGAGCTTAAGCTCTGAAATATAGATATCTAGAGGCACTGTATCATCTTCGTAATAGCCATAAGTTGCTGCATTTTCGAGTTCATCAATAGATGCATGAAGCTCTTGACAAAGTAGTGATTTTTCTTGCTCGCTCAGCAAACCACGGGCATAAAAAAACTCTACTTCTGCTACTATGGAGTGGTACAAAAACTCATCAAAAATGAGTGTTCCTCGCTTACAAGAAGAATAGGCCTTGTTGTATTGTTCTTGTATTTCAATTAAATCTTCGGTTAGATGCATTTGATCAAAACCTACAGACGGTTTGATCTTGCCTGTCCAATACAGCCATTTATATAAGGTGAATTGATAAATCACCTTGGATTTAACACAAATACCTATAGGAAGACTATTAGTAGCAAGCATATATTCCGTTTCGGATATATCGGCTTCACTACCAAATATTTGTGTGTATTGCTCCATTTTTGTCTTACAGATATCAGCACTGGCATTATCTAAATCATCTAACTCAAAAAGAGCATTTTGCTTGGGTAAATGACCTATTAAGCTATCAAGTGAAAAACCCAAACTTGAAGCAATAATAGATGCTTCCTCTAAAGAAAACTTAGTCGTACCAGCTAATCTACGATAGGCCGACTTACTACTAATCTGTAATAGGTCTGACAGATACTTTACTTTATTTTTATCGATAGGAATAGATTCCGCTATCTTATTGATAATTTGATCATGTACATCTAGTTCCTTAGAATTGGTCTGTGCCATTGTCTTTTAAATTTTGTTGGTATGCTAACTTTGCAGTATTCACAAAAGATATCTAGCTTATAAGATGAAATGAGAATATACCTCAAACACTAAGTAAAACACATTTATCAATAAACTAAAAGTCAAAACAAACTATCAAACAACTTAGTTGTAGCGTGTTTGTACAAATTTAATTAATAAAACATGGATTACATAATTATTGCTCATAAACAGTAAAAATATAAGAGTTTATATTAAATTATGCTGTTTTCTAAAACCACAGCTTTTAAAACTTCTATAAAATGCCACTACTTAGAGAGTAGTGGCATTAATAAACGTTTAACTTTTACTACCAACTCTAACACATCTGATAGCTTTTCCTGACTTAAAAGATTCATCAGTTTCTTGAACCATTCCTCCATCAGAGGATAGTTTAAAGGAGTCAGCTTTTTTAGTTTTCCATAAACCCACTGATCTAATATTTGATCCCCATCGAAAGCCTTCTTTTGGCGAAGCAACAGAAGTCTGTATAAAGCCAGTAATAGGGTAAAAATTGCCATTGCTATCCGTACTTCCTGCATAATCCAGGCCTACCGAAATGCTTTTCCACCCACCACTACCAATTGAAAAAGAGGCTGAGGTGTCTGGTGAAGGCACTCTATAACCCGCAGGGCAGGGATCAAAAACAGACTTCCACCCATTTTTTGGATCAGTATACCAACAATTAGATACATCTGTATTCGTCCAAGCCTCTTTGCTTGGATAATAAAAAGTAGTTGGGTTAGATAATGCATCGCTATAAGATGACGCCTGCGAAGATTTCACAGCAACATTAAGTGGCATTATCCCCAATTTAGCAGGTGGATTAACCCTATTAGTACCATTAGCAGGAACCTCTGCTTCATCGGGCTTATAAAGACTTCTCTTATAGGTAGCGTTTGGAAATGATGAGGGGAATGGATCTTTTCTGCCCATTTGATAATATAGCCCTATTGTTTCTTGTAACTCATCTATACTCCTTGGAATACTTCCACGTGTTGCACCCAAATCTCTATCTAACCATGGACCTGATTTATTACCGCTGGAACTAGGTAGGAAGAGACTTCTCAAATACTCTCCTTCATAGCTTAAATCTGAAACCCAAATATGCCAAGTCCTTAGTATCTTGTTATTTCCTCTTACCCCAACAAGAGCATTTCCTTTCTTTCCTCCTTTTCGACTAGGCACAACAAGAAGGTATTTCATTTTATTATACTCTACAATACCAACAAAGCGAATAAAATCATCGTCATCAAATATTAAAGATGGCTGACGAATATCTTCATATGTACCATAAAAAGGCTTGTGTTCTTGAGGAAAATCCGTCCACAACAACTCAGGTTCTAGGCTATAGGCACCCAATGCAGGAACTTTTATATTTTTATCCTTATACAACACATGATTTTCCTTAATAGAGGTATCAATCATTTTCATGTCATCTCTAATAGGAATAAGTACACCTACTGGAGAATTGGGGTTTAAGACATAAGTATTTGCTTCCTTACCTTTCACGTCTATACCTGCGGATAAAAGAATCTGCTTTTTACAAAATACTTGGTTCCAGGCGGACTCAGCACGTCCCTGTACTGTAAAACTCATAAAACCTATAAATATAGGCTTAAACCTATCGGTGGTAAGATCATTAAATGTCTTTGCAGGTACGATTGTAGCACTTTTATGTAAATTGGGTTCACC
>JASLIW010000030.1 GCA_030152865.1 Bacteroides sp. | reverse complement strand
GAAATAGAATATACCCAAGCGGCAGAACTCATCAAGCTTATGGATGCAGATATCGTTTGCTTACAAGAAATAGATATGCATACAAAACGAAGCAAACAGCACAACCAAATGGACAAAATTTCCGATTTGACACAGATGCACAGCTACTTTAGCAAAAGCATTTCATTTCAAGGGGGTGAATATGGCAATGGATTTCTATCTAAAGAAAAAGCACTTATGTATAAACAGATCCCTCTGCCTGGAGAAGAGCCTCGCAGTGCAATTATAGCAGAGTTTGACAAGTATGTGGTAATAGCGACACACTTGGCACTAGAAAGCAAAGAAAGAGAGGAATCCATAGAAATTCTATCTAAAGAAGCAGCTAAATATAAAAACAAAGTCGTATTTCTAGCTGGAGACTTAAATGAAAATTCACTAAAAACAGCATTCTTCAAGAAACTAAAAAAGCAGTGGAGAATAGATAGTGCAGATGTATTGACTTTCCCTACTCCAGTTGCAAATGAACGCTTAGACTATATTTTAACCTTTAAAAAAGGAGCTAAAAAAGTAAAAGCAACACAGACAGATGTTATACATCAGGTCAAACATATAAATGCCGCCCTAATTAGTGATCACTTCCCTATCTTTTGTGATTACCAATTCAAGCATTAATACACCCTATTAAATAGCACCCTGACCTTAAGCTCATCTCACCCTGAAGGAGGTAGCAAAGGTCAGGGTACAAATATATTTAGGCAAGGTCTCATTTCTACACCATCCAAACACAAATAAGATAGGGGTAGCATCCCAAATTTTATTATCGAATAGTAGAACTTCTCTCAATTAATTAAACTATATTTGTAATGATTCTTCGAGGTTGGGTGAAACTCCCTCCCGGTGGTAAAAGTCCACAACTTCTCATTGTGAAGTACACTATGAGAACTGATATGGTGCAACTCCATAACCGACGGTATAGTCCGGATGGAAGCAGAATCAAACTGAATGAGACATACCGTGCTTTGCATGTCAAGTCCTTTCTGTGCCTTTCTAGCTCCCATTATCTCGACTCAAGTCATTTAATTTAATTCAAAACTAAATTACGAGGTAATGAACAAATCTATTCATTTATTTGGAAAAACTTATGAAGAGCGCATTCAAGCTGCTGTTCTAGCCCTACAAGAAGGGAGAGGTATCTTATTGGTTGATGATGAAAACCGAGAAAATGAAGGGGATATTATTTTCCCAACAGCCAACTTGACTGTAGCTAATATGGCTCAGCTCATCCGTGCATGTAGTGGTATTGTTTGTGTATGCTTTAAGCCCTATAAGTGTGAAGAACTAGGCCTTAGACCTATGGTAACACATAACACATGCAAAAATCAAACTGCCTTTACCATCAGTATCGAAGCTAAAGAGGGTGTTACAACAGGAGTTTCGGCAGCTGATCGGGTAACAACCATCAAAACAGCAGCTGCTGCAGATGCTCAACCCGAAGACTTGGTTCATCCAGGACATGTTTTCCCCCTGAAAGCAGCAGAAAATGGTGTCTTTGACAGAAGAGGTCATACAGAGGGAAGTATTGACATTGTTTCTATTGCAGGATTGGGAGATTCAGCTGTACTCTGTGAGTTGACCAACGAGGACGGAACGATGGCTAGACTTCCTGAAGTTATCGAGTTTGGGATCAAACATCAAATGCCTGTACTCACTATCGAGGACATTTATCAATACAGAAAAGAAAACAATTGCTAATAAAGTAGCAGCTGAAGAGTGTAGAGATGTGAATCTACACTCTTTTTTTCTTAATGAGATCTTCTTCTTCTATTCTCTCTCTTATCTTACCCCAGGCTCGAGTATCAAATAAACAAGAACTACGCATCGTATGGTACATCTCTTTGAAACGGAACATTGGGATGACAAAACTAAGCAGATTGGACTCAAAATAAGGACGTGCTGAAGGGTCAAATAGCCCTAAGAAAGTACGTCTCCCCTCCAACTGATTTTCGACTACAGCACGTGTCACTATTGCAGAACAGCCCGAACCAAAGATAGCTGAAACTGCATCCTCTCTATTATTATCAAAATAGGCCCAAGTTGTAAGTCCTGCCAACACATCAGCAGTGGCTAAAAACAAAACACCCTCTATCTTGTCAAAAGACTCCACCTGATCTATGCGGGCAAAATTAAGGAATTGCTTCGGGGCTTTGGGGATATTTAAGTCTCTAATATAGTCTAAGACCATTTCAGGGGTTTGCTTATACTTCTCTTTCAATGATACAAAGTTAGGGATGTAATCACTCATTGGTCCATAACCAGTATAAAGCTTACCTCCTGCACAGCCAATAAGTTCTTCATTCAAGCTGATAGGAGACCCAGCTCGTACAGCTTTAAACCCCTTAAATAGACAGCCATTAATTTTGCTTACTGAACCAAATGGCTCATCAGAATACCAAAAGACTAGGGGTAGCTCTGTCTGACCCCCAAATGCTTCTTGATAATTAGAAATAAATTGTTGTACATTCATTTTATACACTTTATCACACACCTCAGGTGTAGTAGTTAAACCAAGCCTCTGTCACGGATTTCTAGAAGAGAGTCCGTACGTTTTATTGAAGTAATTTCTTTAAGATAAGAAACTTAGTTGTCCCCTGCAAAATGATTCATTTTAATATCTCACAAATTATTGCTATATTTAGGATATAACCAACATTTAACTTATGGAATTAGAATTAGCAAAGAGAGTGACTCCAAAATACATTACAAGTTTGGAGGAAAATGAAATTTTTGTTTTTGGGAGTAATTTACCAGGCCTACATGTTGGAGGTGCTGCAAATGTAGCCCATAACAAGTGGGGAGCTGTCTGGGGACAAGGCGAAGGGCTCCAAGGTCAATCTTACGCCATACCTACCATGCAAGGAGAAATAGAAACAGTAAAACCTTATATCGACAAATTCATAGCTTTTGCTAAAAGTCATCCAGATTTGAAGTTTCTAGTAACCCCTATTGGTTGTGGTATAGCAGGCTTTACACCTAAAGAAATAGCTCCTCTTTTTAGAGAAGCTACTGAGCTACCTAATGTGTATTTGCCACGTAGCTTTTGGGAAGTTCTGCCTTAATACTTCTGATACAAAATGCGTATCGCATTTAGAACAGCTAAGAGTGTAACACCTACATCAGCTAAAACTGCTTCCCACATAGTGGCTATACCCATAGCTCCTAACAATAAAACAAAAACTTTTACACCAATAGCTAAAGCTATATTCTGAAACACGATGTTCCGAGTAGCTTTGGCTATTTTTTTTGCTTGTGGCAGCTTGGACAGTTGGTCTGTCTGAATAACAACATCTGCCACTTCGATGGCCATGTCTGCACCCATAGCACCCATAGCTACCCCTACATCACTTAGAGCCAGTGAGGGTGCATCATTAATACCATCTCCAACAAAACAGATTACCTTAGCCTGCTCTTTTTGAAGCTGCTCAATATGTGCTAGCTTTTCATCTGGTAGTAAATCGCCGATCGCTTGGTTCACTCCCACTTCTCTACCAACATACTGAGTGGTAAGTGTATTATCACCACTTAATAAAACCACTTCATCTATGCCTAAATTATGCAACTCTTGAATGGCTTCTTTAGAGTCTGCTTTTATTTGATCTGCTATTAAGATAGCACCTTGATAAGTTCCATCATAAGCCATAAGTATGGTAGTTCCCATCTCTTGAGCAAAAGGAGAGTCAAATGAAACTTGATGTTCATTCAGTAATTTAGCATTACCCACTAAAACTACTTTTTCTTTATAAAGACAGCGCATTCCACGTCCTGCCAACTCACTTACCTGACTAAGCTGAGCTACGATATGCTCTTGAGCAGGGTGATACTTTAAGATGGCTTGTGCTATGGGGTGAGATGAGTGAGTTTCTAGGGCACTAAGCAGGTCTAAAAGCTCTTCTTTATTTGTTTTCATTTCCACCTTCTGCACATCAAACACACCCGCTGTTAGGGTTCCTGTTTTATCCAACACCACTGTATTTACGCGCTGCATTATATCTAGGTAGTTGGCTCCTTTAAATAGAATACCGTGTCGAGAGGCTGCACCGATCCCTCCAAAATAGCTTAAGGGTATAGAGATAACAATTGCACACGGACAAGAAATAACTAAAAACACAAGGGCTCTATAGAGCCAATCGCTAAAGACATAATCTACCACAAAGAGTGCTGGTAGAAGTACCACCAACATGGCCAAACCAAATACTGCAGGTGTATACCAACGAGCCCACTTGCGCACCATAAGCTCAGTCTTGGCTTTTTTATCAGTAGCATGTTCAACCAGGTCCAAGATTTTAGATAGCGCACTATCTTTGTACTCTTTAGTCGTTTCTACCTCTATAACACCACTTAAGTTAATCATCCCAGCCAATACGGACTCACCCTTATAAAGCGTACGTGGCACACTCTCACCGGTTAGAGCCACTGTATTAAAGCTAGACTTCTCACTTAGTAAGACACCATCAACGGGAAGTTTGTCTCCTACTCTCACTTGTAGTCTGCTTCCTATACTCACTTGTTCCGAGGGAATAACCTTTACCCCTGCATCTGTAACAACACGAGCTTCTTCGACTCTCACATCCAATAAAGATTCAATATTTTGAGTGGCTTTACCTACAGCCCTAGCTTGAAAGAATTCCCCTATAGAGTAAAGCAACATAACAGCTACTGCTTCGGGGTATTCGCCTATGGCAAAAGCTCCCAAAGTGGCAATACTCATTAAGGAAAACTCATTGAAAAAGTCATGACTATGTACTACAGCCTCGTAGGCTTCTTTTAAAACCGGATAAGCTACAGGAATATAAGCCAAGGCATAAATAACAACAAGTAGGTAGGAGGGAATAAATTCTCCCAAAGAGGTGTAAGTACCCATCATCCCTAAGACTAAAAGCAGTGTACTAACTGCAATGCTGAGCACTTGTTTATGACTGAGTGTGGTGGAGTGCGTATGTTCATGCGAGCAGGAACAAGTAGCTCCTGTGGCACAAGTACTAGCCTCTTTGACAGGCATATCGATAGGTGTATTTTTTGACATAGTTACAATCATTAAACATAAAGTAATCTTAATGAACTACATCAAAGGTACAAATACACTGATGCAACTCAGTTGCAATGTTTCTCAGTCTTTCTGGAGCAATCCTTACACAGGCCTTTGAAAACAAAATTTGCACTTTCATAGTGAAAGCCCTCAGGCAGTGATATTTGAGGAATAGCCAAGCCTTCTAGACAAAAAGTACGCTGACAGTGTGTACAGGAAAAGTGGATGTGCGAATCTGTTAGCGAGCAATCACAACCTCTCCTGCACAAAGAATATTTTATAGAGCCAGAGCCATCATCAATACTGTGAATCAGGAGCTTTTCGTGGAAGTGGTTAATGGTTCGATAAAGTGTCGACTTATCCACCGTATCCAGTCTATCTTCTAGTTCTAATAACGTAAACGCTAAGTGATCTTCCATAGATAAAATCTCCCGCAAGATCAGCACACGCATAGCAGTAGGACGTATATTACGCTCTTCCAGTCTTTTTTCAATAGATTCGTTGGTACACATCATTATTGTTCTCTTTATACTCTAAACAAATAAAACA
>JASLIW010000018.1 GCA_030152865.1 Bacteroides sp. | reverse complement strand
ATAAAACTCCTATTGGACCCTTGCAAGGCTTAGCTTAAAATTAGCTAAGCCTTTTTTATCTTTTATTTATTGTAGCACTACTATTTAAGGCATTAATCAGCACTTTAACATCGAGTTAAGGCCTTTATTTTTACTATTTTTTTGCGTAAAATCCACACGATACCAGCTTGACTCTAAAGCTTCCCGACCTCTGCCACAAATAAGAAGGCAAAGCTTGTCTTTATCTTCAACCCCTTTATTTATGGCTTCTCCAATATATATTTCACTTGTGACCTGTGTTTTGGACTCAGGATAAATATACTTTATTGTTGTCTGGCCTACTCCTTTTGATATACTTGGAGAAGTAACTCGTGTTTCCTATCCTTTGCCCTCAACGGAATAAGGTGCTACCTGAGATTTTAAGTTTGCATTACAAACTCGGATCTCATCTATTACAAAAAGAGGTTTGCTATCTAATGTGTCATTTGATTTACTTGTCTTTTGGGCTGATATGTCTACTCCTACATCAATTCGAGCAACAGCTCTTAACATGGGTATCACTCCTAAAGAAGCACCTGTTGTTGTAGAACTAATGGCAAAGGCTGCGTCTGTTTGTCCCCACATAGGAAGACAGCGATAGGTGTCATCGGCACTATTCCAAGCTGTACTTGTATCAAAGCTGATGAGCTCAAAAACTTCCCTTTTAGTAAGCATCGGTGTAAACTGTTTTTCTACTTCATCTATTTCTACACTTGCATTTGCTAACACTACCAAGCGAAATTTTTCATCATCCACACTTTTCTTGATTTTAACAGAAAACTGTTTTAGGCTGCCGTCACAATTAACAATATCTTCTCGTTCAGAGCGTGTGTGTCCAACATAAAACTCAGCTACCTCTCCTTGAATTACAGCTTGCTTGAAAATCAAGACGTCAATCGACTCAAGATACGTCTCATCAAAGGATTGAGGCCTATATGTGCTTCTAGTGTTTACAGCTCTATAAGGATAAGCTATCTGAGGGATAGATATATCTAAAGTGATATAGAGTTCTTTATCTGGTACCCAGTCATTAAGTCCCTCATCTAAGGCTGAATGATCATTACAACCTACGAGCAAGAGTAATACAAACAAAACACTCCTACCCACCATATACTTTATACTATTCATATCTTTGCTATTCCAAATCATTTTCGACTTTCAAAACAAATTAATACTCCGCAACACAACGTACAGAAGCAGCATCTGACTTACGTCCATGAGAGTTTATGTTTTTCCAGTCATATCCTAGATCTATGTATGTGCATACATAATCATCCATTATGCTTGCTGTTAAATAATAACCTAATTCATTTATAAATCCATCTTCAATGTAGCCCATATAACTCCTATCCCTTGCAAAAGGATAGAATCCGCCTTCCATAAAGAGTCCATTTGAGCGATTTTCAAAATATTTTTTATCAGTTCAGTATCGATCATGTTCACCAAAGTATTCAGAAGAGATGGGAACTCTATAACCAGCTGGACAAGGATCAAAGATGGACTTTCTCATTTTTTTTAATCTGCTATTTTCAGTAAGGTCTCCATTCCATAAGTCATTTTTATCAATTGGGTGAGACAGCCAATTTCCACTGTTATCAAAAAACAGTGTTAAAGGATTTTCTATAGCCTCTCGCAATGTTCCACCGTCCTCTCCATATTGAATTTCTGGTCTAAAGCCTGTATCATCATATAATACATACTCTAAAGATTGACTTAAACTTGCATTGTTAGGTGTAGGATCTTTTCTGCCCCACTGATACATACAGCCATAGCTTTTTACATCCTCTTCCTTATTGCTTGTGGCCCCTAAGTTACGGTCTAACCAATAAGTAATGCCATCTATCCCTACTCCAGGTTTGAGCTTGCCTAGCATTAGGTTCTCAGCTGGTCCATCAAATTTCATCTCATTGGTTACCCAGATGTGCCAACTCCATAGAATTCTACCTGTCAAGGGATTTGTAACTGCGACCACAGCATTTCCTTCTTTATTTACACCACCTGGCATAACTAGTATATAGCCATTTTCGCCGGTACCGGCAGGAGCAACTATTGAGAGTAAAGCACTATCATCTAAACCTTTCTTCGGAGAACTATCTGAAGGTGTATCTGTCCAAACCAACTTTGCCTGATAAGGTGTGTCTGCCCCTATTACTTTATTATTAAACAGAAATCTTGCTGCCTTGGGTATATAAAGTGGCCCCGTTTGGCTAGTCACACTTGGGTTGGTTGTATTGTCTTCCATTATACCATTGACAGCACGCACGGGAATCAATAGTCCGATACCTGTCGTTGAGTTTAAGACATAGCAGTTGGCTTCCCTACCATCTTGAGGAATACCACTAGCACAGATAACCTCCTTCTCTGCATTTACCTTTTCTGGCTTTTCTATACTCTTAGCGGCTAGGCCTAAATAGCCTAAAAATACATCAGGAACTTTTTTCCCTAGATCATTAATTACTTTTACATCTATTGTTCTATCTGTATAAGCTCCATAAACTTGCTCAATGTTTACAATCTCCTTCTGAGGAACATGGACACCAATATTTTGATTATCAACAACCTCCACTACTCTTTGAGGATTATCTAAATCAAACTCACTCCTGTTTTTAGTTACCCAGACCTGACATGGGACATTTGTCCTGACTGTCACCCTGTATTCTGAATCATCTAATAACATGATATTTGGTGTAAGAATAGCAATATCCTCCACAATGTGATAGAACTTCAAAAAGCCACTAGCAGCCATTTGATTAGTTGAATCATCGCTAGATTTTATACTAGCAAATAGCTTGGCTGAAAAGGACTCAAAGCTTCCTGGTGTATAAGCTGTAGATTTAGGCTTTACTCGAAATATACAACTAGCTTCATTAGTTTCGTCTGAAATAGTAGGCACCAAAACTTTAGAGTCATCAGCTGTTGTTGTATCCCAAATAATAGGTGATTCACCTGCTAGGTATTTTAAATTTAGATTGGCTTCTTTTGGAGACCAAACTACACGATACGTCTGCTCCCCTACCACACCTCTACTACCAGCTTGCACAAAACGTAAGGAAGTAATATCTTCCCAAATTCCTTGCTCATTTTCTTGTTGAAACTTCACATAGCGCCCAAAATCTGCAGTCTGAGTTATGCTTATGACCTTAGTAAAACGTCCTAAGCGTACATGAATATAGGCTGTGCGTTTTTGATTTGTTCCATTCTTTCGAATTTGATATCTACGACTTATTACACGGGTCTTAATCTGGTTTTCTCCTAATAAAACATCTTTTTCATCCTGTTCGTTTTCCTCATCCAATACAATCCAGTCTAAATCTTTCTCTTCTCCCGTAATCTTATCTATGGAGGTGGATTTCGTAAAGCTAGCTTGGGTTTCTAAGATATTTGTCTTTAACGAGATGTAATCTTTTAAAATACCATTGGCCTGACACTCAATAGCAGTTGGACTTAGCCCAAGGAAGTAAGAGCCATCAAAAATCACATCGTCCAAATCAGATATATCCCAAGGCAACACATCGGTACTTAGATGCAGTGGCGGTAATTTAAAAGCTTCTTCGGGAGTAGCATACCCAGGCCCGTCAACCGAGCTTATATTTATTTCATAAGAGTAATTACAAAGGACATCCAAAGTATTTACTTCTCCTGTAAATTTATTTGTAGTCAACAGATCTATACGATACCAATTATTAGGTGATCCCTGATATTCTCCTCCCACTATTATTTGCAGCCTCTCCCAAATAAATACTACGCTCTATCATTTTTAGAGGTTCTTCCCAGTGGTATTTGAGAGCTTCCTTCATGCGGTTATCACTACCTTCTATTAGACTAGGTGCTTCAATTTTACCTGTTGTGGTACTAAAGCTGCTTGCATATGGGGACACTAAAGACTCCCTATTGGCATTATATATATATGTACATCAGTGATTTTGAAGGGTATTTCTTCCGAACCAGCATCAAGAGTTGCTACTCTTCCTACAGCTATATTTATTCTAGCTACAGAACGAAGCAGTTTAATCCCCCCTACTGTCTTTCCTAAATATATTTCGGAGTTAGAGATGGAAGTTTCTCCACACATAGGTAAAGGTCTAAATTCTTTTTGCAAGGTGGATTGTGTGTTCCAGACTAGACCCGAGTCAAACTTAAGAAGAGAGCTAATTTCCTCTCGAGAAGAGTTGGTACTAAAGTACTTACTTGCCAAATCAACCTCTTTTCTTACATTAGCTAAAACAAGTATTTGATAAGAAGAGTGATTTGCATCTCTTTTGAGCTGGGTGGTAAAACGCTTTACAACCGCATGCTCTGTTTCTGAGCTCACTGCTGGCTTATTTACAATGTTCGCTCCATGAGTTCGATATAAGTAGTTTCCCAATTCATCAAAGACGAGCAGATCTATCGTTTCCAGAAAAGTCTCGTCAGCTTGCGTCAGTTGTCTAGACATAGCTATTGATAGCTGAGGAATAGTTAGCTCAAAATCGACCAGATATTCATCTCCTTCGCCAACAATACCCTTATCAATCTGGCTTATACTGTCCGTACAAGCAGCAGTTAAAACAAGAAGCTGTAGTATTAGAAAAGAACCCCACAAATACTTCATCACTCTACGCATTTTATATCTATTTTATCAATTAGGTTCATACCATTCTACTTGAATTGCAGTATATTTGTTCTTCAAATTTTAAAAGTGGACCTGGTTTTTAATTAGTTTATATCTATCCTTATTTATGCTAAGAATCTGTCTCTTGCATCAAGATATCTTTTACACTTTCTCGACCTTTACTTTTAAAAATACAAACACAGTGATACCTAACTGTTTCAGATAATCAAAATTACGCTCTAGCACATAATAAGTGCTGATATAGTATGAGAAATTCGGGATATCAGGGTCTAAAATAAAGCTCTTAAAATGACTCCGCTCTTTTATTAGGTTCTAAAATGGTCATTTTAGTAGGTAAGTTAAATAAATACTACTTTTACTGTCCAGTATCAACACCATCACACCCTATTGATATTTTCAATTATCAGCATCCTATTTCTATATTTAAACCCTTAATCATACTTTAAGTGATACCAAATTATCCTATGTTATTACCCCAAAGAGCGAGTGGATAAAAGTCTCTCACTTTTACCCACTCGCTCTTCAGATAGTTAATACTATTATATCTAATAGTGTATTTAATTAATGACTGTAGCGCTGCGATACAATTGAGAGGTCATCTATAAGTAATGCATCCGCTCCTACATTCTCTAAGCTAAGTTTAACTGTTAGTTTATTTGTTGTTTTCTCTGCTGGTGTAGCAAATCGAAGCTTCTTTTGCTTGTAATCGGCAGCTAATTTATACCTATGGGTACAAAGCTCACTCAGCTCTCCCGAAACAGGAGTGAGCGCATCTATGCACACTTGAAGCTCACCAGCTCCCTTGGCCCAAACATCAAAAGCATAGTCGTGTCCATAGTCCAAATAAATATACTGCTCCACTTTAGCTTTAGGAACTAGGTGCAAACACTGTGCTCCACTGCGTGCCTGTTCTTTATTGATGCTCCCATCTCCCTCCCAAGGGAATAGCGCATCGCTGTATTCAAAACCACTATTGGGTAAGAAGTTGCCCTCTTCGAGCTGCCACTGGTAAGCCCGTACATAGTCCACTTCCATACTTACGCCATCTATACCATAGGCTCCAAAGAACATATTCATCGCATGATTGGGTGACTTAATATCTTTAGGGTCCCACCACTCCCGAATGAGCTTACCATCAATATAAAACTTCAAGCCTGCCGGACTCCAAAGAATAGCATGTTGTACCCATTTGTTATTGAAATCGCCTTTATGGATATGATGTCCGATGTTATGTTGAAACTCTCCATCCTGATCTACATCCCCATGCAATACAATTTCTGTTGTGATGTATTCACACATATCAAATTCAAACACCTGACCTCGAGGACGTATGCCCTTGGTACCAAAAGCTTCTCCTCCTTCTTCCAAGTAGTATTTCAAGTCTGGCCCTGGGGAGTCAAACCAAAAAGCCAAGTTTACTCGATCCCCCTTTTCCCCAGTTGATCTACGGATACGGGCTTCGATAAAACCACCCACAAAATCATTCATCTTATCTTCTCCTGTATACCAGTTGTAGGTCTGTATAGATGATATCTGACGTTTTGCGCCAGGATAGAGCTTATCCGTAGCTTTTAGAAGTATGGAATGGCCTGTCATTTCATAGTCTGCCACAGGGATGTTTTGATTAAAAAAGCTTGGTAAGCCTCCTTATTAAACCAGTCTAAAGAGGAGAAATAATAGGGCCACCATTTCGTTGTGTCTAAAGTGGCGTCATTAAATTCGTCATGCCAGATCAATTGCATGCCTATAGGCAAGGCTTGGCTGGTAGCGACTTCTACATCGTGAATATCTGAGTTCTGAGCTTTCTTAGAGTTGGCACAGGAACATATTAATCCAGCTATCAATAAGAAAGTAAGAGATTTTTTCATAAGGTTGTGTTTAAGTTAGTTTCAGTTCATAAATTTAAATATAGGGATTTAATTTCTAGATATCATCAAACAACCAAGCACCTATACCAACAACAAGTAATGCTATCAGTACGACCAGCACCCAGCTTACTAAAAGAAAAAGTAATATTGTTTTCCAGTTATTGGGTTGAACTAGATACCAAGCGATGATAACTGATATTATGCCTACAAGGATATAGAAACCATAAATTAGATAAGCATAAATCTCTCCTCCTTTGTTTGCCATAGCCCCTTCTATTTAGATTGTGATATATAGATACTTTAGTCCTTAATCCAATAATTATAGACCTTAAGATCAGTAATTTTACTCTTGAATTCTCCAGCCTGCTCCAGGGGAAAGACTAAGGTGTTCGAGTAATACATTGGACTTTTACCTCCATTATGCTCCATCAGGCGGACTCCTAACTCCTCTTTTAACTTGCCATTGATATATAAACGTGTCAGCTTGTTGTTGCCTTGGATACTGATATGAACTCGCTCTCCTTCTTTTACACGGTAGTTGAAGGTATTGAGGTAGCCATCACGTGAAAATCCAAGCATACCTTTGATTGGGTCGGATAGGTAAAACTCAGCAGTAGGTGAGGCAAACAAAATAGTGCCACGCTTTTCATCCCTGCCATCGAGTTCAAAACTGACTGTATAATCGTAGCCAATTTCTGTAATACCAGTTTGACTGCCCGACACAACAGCTGATTTTTCATACACTAATTGAGGCTCTAAACCTCCCACTCTACCTAGCTGATTGACTCCTGGGGCTTCGCTTAAGAACACTCTTTGCTCATTGAAAAGGGCAAAGGGAAGCTTGGTATGCTCACCTGTCCACATTTTAACGGCGAGGGTTTGCATAGCGGGCATCACACGGTGGTGAATATCTTTGGTGGAGATCCCATTACCTACATGATCATTCCAAACGGCAAACATACCTCCCTTGATTTGTGGATGACGCTCTGCGAATGTTTTATCGCCGATTGTAGCAGGTGTCCACTTGTTGTAGAGGTGCTCAATATTAAGGTAATCGTAGTAATAACCTGCATTGGGAACAATATAGAGTAGCCCATCGGGAATGCTTACTACATCATAGCCTTGCTCCATCATATCATCGGGCTGCGCATAAGGGTTGTGCCAAGTAAGCATCAATACATCTTCCGACTTAACAGGGGTTGTACCTTGCGCATGGGTCAATGCTCCCCAAACCGCTGCTTTCTTCCCATAGCCTTCTACCAGACGAATACAGTAATCGGTAAAATAGCGAAACTTTTCTACCACTTCTTGGTCTTCATTCGAATACTCATCGGTTCCAACATGAACAAACTCGCCTCTGAATACAGGCTCATCTCCTTCCAGATACTCTTTAAATAGCTTATCAATAAACTCATAGGTCTCGGGCTTAAATAAGTCGAGGTGATCCATGCCATATTCTTTACTCCCAATCTCAGGCAGGTAATGAGCAAAGGCTAAGGAGTGCGCTGGAACATCAATCTCAGGGATGATATTTACAAATTTAGACTCTGCTAGTTTTTGAAGGTCAATAAATTCTTGCTTGCTGTAATAGCCATCTTCGGCGGCCAAGCCTGGAAATGTTTCACTCTCTAGGCGAAAAGCAGCATAGGTCTTGTCCCAGTCGTTTTCAAAGAAGCGGTCAAAGCCATTGTCATTGAGATGAATCTGGAAGGTATTCATCTTGTAGTAGGACATAACCTTGACATAGTCTCGCAAGAAATCCATCGGAATAAACTTCCTACCACAATCGAGCATAAAGCCACGCAGAGGATAATCGGGAAAATCACGAATCCTACCCTGAGGTAGTTTATTATCCATCTGCTCAGCGAGTTGCAGAAGGGTACGTGTGGCCCAATATACCCCTATGGTTTGTGGTGCTCGAACTTGAAGTTGATTTCCAATCGTAATTTGATAACCTTCCTCTCCTAAGTTTTTATCTTTTTGGATGCCCAAAGAGATACTTTTAGCTTTGGTTTTTCCTTCTATAACAGCTAGCTTCAATCCTACAAGCTCCTGTAAATCGACAGCAAAAGCTTCGGCTACCTGCCTGAGTGCTACATCTCCTTTTGGAATGCTAATTTGAGTTTGACTATCTAGAGTAAACTCTCCTGTTCCACTCACCCACTCTTTCAGCTCAGGGATAACAAAGGGTTTCTCATTTTTCT
>JASLIW010000155.1 GCA_030152865.1 Bacteroides sp. | reverse complement strand
TCTTTAAGATTCTCTTTCCAGTTAACCTTTTGGTAGAGTAGTAAAGGAATCAATAGGATGCCAGCCAGTGTAAACCGGAGTCCTGATAAGTGTATAGGAGTCGTATAGCTAAAGCCTAACTTACCACCAACAAAGGCTGAGCCCCATAAAACACAAGCAATAACTGTAAGTATTTTATTTTGTAACTTATGCATAGCTTAGTTCGTGTTCATATAAGGAGAGATAAACTCTTTGACACGCTTAGTATACTCCTCTTTTTGACAAAAATAAGCGTCAGCATGTTCTACTCCTGGTACTATCCACAGCTTTTTAGGTTCTGGCTTGGCCTGATAGAGAGGATAAGCCATCCATGTTGGAACAAATGTATCTGCATCCCCGTGGATAAAGAACATAGGTAGCGAGCACTCGCTCACAGCTTTTAGAGCTGAAGCTTCTTTAAAGTTCCACCCATATTTAAGCTGACAAAGTTTGCTGCAAAGATTCATAACAGGGAATGAAGGCAACCCAAATCTGACTTTAAGCTCTTGCTCAAACTCGTCCCAAACACTGGTATATCCACAATCTGCAATAAAGCACTTAAGTTGTTGTGGTTGTCGCTCTCCAGACATCATCATAGTTGTAGCAGCACCCATAGAAATACCATGTACGACAATTGCTGTTTCTTCCCCATACTTATTGATGATTAAATCACGCCACTCTTCCATATCAAGGCGATCTTTCCAGCCCATTTGTATGGCATCGCCCTCACTTTCTCCGTGGAATTGTAGGTCAGGAAGTAGAATGTTATAATGCAAGTCATGATTATAAAGATAGCCAATCATAAGCATGCGTATTGCATTATCTGTATACCCATGAATAAGCAGTGCTGTATTTGGTGAAGGTTCTGCCGCATCAACATACAATGCATGTAGCTGTTTTCCTTCTCGATTGATAATTACAGTATCTTTTAATGCTTGCGCTTTATTGAGACTATCTACCCAATGTAACAAAAAAGGGTAGCGCTTATACATATCTGTGTATGATTCCTCTATATTAAATCCACGATGTGGTGGTGTTAACGCATAGTGTAACATAAACACACTAGCTGCACCACAGATAAGAATAATAGCTATGCAGAGCATAGCTATATATTTTATGAGTCTTGATGATTTCATATTTCTGTCCAAATTTCCCAAGATTTAATAGCTTGTTGGATGAGCATATCATAGCCATTTTTAGTTTTACAACCTCTTTTTACTCCCTCTGCCAAGAAAGCTGTTACTTCGGGGTTATAAATCATGTCATATAAAAAATGAGAACTATTTAGCCTATGATAAGGCAAGGGTGCTTTTGTATTTGTATCGGGAAGCATACCTAAAGGTGTACAGTTGACAATGAGTTTGTATGCGTCCATCACCTCTTGTGTCAAGTCATTATAAGTGATTGTTTGACTTGTCTTAACCCGTGATACTAACTGTGGTTGTACCCCGATAGATTTTAGGCCATATACAGCAGCTTTAGCCGCGCCGCCTGTGCCCAAAACTAATGCTTTTTGGTGATCAGAAGATAGTTCCTCTTGAATAGAATCCACAAAACCATACATATCTGCATTTCTGCCAATTAGAATAGCTTTGTTATTTGAGTCTCTTTCTACCTTTACACAATTGATCGCTTGTATTTCCTTAGCTTCTGCTTCTATACGATCTAAATAAGGAATAATTTGCTCTTTAAAAGGGCTTGTTACATTAAACCCTACAAGAGTAGGGTGATCGTTTAGTACTTTTTTTAAGTCACTGATGTGAGGTATCTCTAAGTTTTTATACTGAGCATCGATACCTTCCTCTTTAAATTTATTATTAAAATAATCCTTAGAGAATGAATGTTCTAAAGGATATCCTAGTATGCCATATATCTTCATATAATATCTAGTTTTTGTATAGCTACTATTTACTAGCTGTATACATGGTACAAACACCAAAGGTCAAGTGTTGGACTTCCACCTCTTTGAATCCAATCTTATGGAGTAACATTTGCATAACTTCTCCTTGTGGAAAAGCATTAATACTGTTAGGTAAATAGTGATAGGCTTTCTTATCTTTGGTTAGTAATCTTCCGAATAATGGAATAATATATTGAGAGTAAATCTTAAAAAGTTGTTTCATTGGTGCCTTATCAGGGCTAGTTAACTCAAGGATGACTAGATGACCATCAGATTTTAAAACCCGATACATCTCAGATAAGCCCTGCTCTAGGCTCTCGAAGTTTCGTATGCCAAATGCAGCAGTAATCGCATCAAACTTATTGTCCTCGTACGTGAGGTTTAAACAATCTTCCTTTTCAAATCTTATGTGAGACGATAGTCCTGCCTTTTCTACTTTTGAGCGTCCTACTTGCATCATACCCTCAGAAATATCAATACCGACAAGTTGAGCAGGTCTAATTTTTTTATAAGCAAGCATCGCAAAATCACCTGTACCAGTAGCTACATCCATTATGGTTTGAGGTTGGAATTTTTTAAGCCAATTAATGGCCTTATTCCTCCATAACTTGTCTATGCTAAAAGATAGTATGTGGTTGAGCTTGTCATAAGCAGGAGCTATGTTGTCAAACATTTGCTCTACTTGCTCACCTTTGCTGCTCTTTTGACTGTATGGTTTTACAGACTCTTGTGCATATTTCATTTTTGATAGGAAGCTAAAAAAGAAGCGACATTATTATTTATTCTTTCATTGATGTTTTGTGGGTTTGCTTTTTCAAAGGGTTTGCCCACTATTTGTTCATAAAGTTCTATGTAACGTTCAGATACAGAATTGATGTATTCGTCTGTCATCTGTGGTACAGATTGTCCTGGTTCACCCATAAAACCTTTTTCAATAAGCCATTGACGCACAAACTCTTTTGATAATTGTTTTTGAGGTAGTCCTTTTTCAAAACGTTCTTGATAACCATCTTCATAAAAGTATCTTGAAGAGTCAGGAGTATGAATCTCGTCTATTAAATAGATAACACCCTCTTTTTTGCCAAACTCATATTTAGTGTCGACTAAGATTAATCCCTTATCTTTAGCCATCTGTGTTCCTTTTTCAAAGAGGGCATAAGTGTATTTTTCTAATTGTTCATAATCCTCTTTACTAACAAGTCCTTGTGCTATAATCTCTTCCTTTGAAATATTTTCATCATGTCCTATATCTGCTTTAGTAGTAGGCGTGATAATAGGCTGAGGAAACTTTTGGTTCTCTTTCATTCCTTCTGGAAGCTTTATTCCACAGATTTCACGTGTGCCGTTTTTGTAGTCTCTCCATGCGCTTCCAGTAAGGTAAGCTCTTATAATCATTTCTACCTTAAATCCCTCACAATAATGACCTACTGTCACCATAGGGTCTGGAGTAGCAATCATCCAGTTTGGAACAATACTGGCTGTAGCATTTAGAAAGTGAGCTGCAATTTGGTTTAAAACTTGTCCTTTGAAAGGAATACCTTTAGGTAGCACAACATCAAATGCAGAAATACGATCTGTAGCAATCATAGCTATTAAGTCGTCATTGATGTTATATACATCTCGTACCTTTCCATGGTATACATTTTTTTGACCTGGAAAATTAAAACTTGTTTTAACTAATGCTTCGCTCATTGTTCTAAGAATTTAATATATTAAAAGTAAAAACTATATTCAAGAGTTGTTATCTTGTCGGTTTTTGTTTTTAGTCTGTTCCTTATCAAATAACTCATAAGCCTCAACAATGCGTTCAACTAGTTTGTGTCTTACAATATCTGTTTTGTCCAGTTGAACTACGCTAATTCCTTGTACTCCATCTAAAATTCTTAAGGCTTGTTTCAAGCCAGAAGCTTGGGCACGAGGTAAATCTATTTGGGTCATATCCCCAGTAATAATCATTTTTGTATTTGTACCCATACGGGTCAAAAACATTTTAATTTGTTGGGTTGTCGTGTTTTGAGCTTCATCCAAAATGACTACAGCATCGTTGAGCGTTCTTCCACGCATAAATGCTAAAGGAGCTATTTGTATAATGCTTAACTCCATATACTCTTTAAGCTTAGCTGCTGGTATCATATCTTGCAAAGCATCATACAAAGGTTGAAGGTATGGATCTATTTTTTCCTTCATGTCTCCTGGTAGAAACCCTAGTTTTTCTCCAGCTTCTACGGCAGGTCTACTGAGTATTATTTTTTTGATTTCTTTATTTTTGAGAGCACGTACTGCTAATGCTATGGCAGTGTATGTTTTACCAGATCCCGCAGGACCAATAGCAAACACCATATCATTTTTATTGAATCCTTTTACTAGCTTTAGTTGATTTTCGCTGCGAGGAGTTATGGGTTTACCTGTAACGCTATAGACTATGACCTCATTATTCTTTCTTCCAACCAATTGTTTTCCTTTAACTAGGTCTATAATCGTTGGTTCATCGATTACATTGTGTTTGTTACAGTATTTTTCAATAGAAAGAACCGCATCTTGGAAAGCACACATTTCCTCTTCATCTCCTAATACCTTAAGTACATTTCCTCTAGCCACTAGACGGATCTTGGGAAATAATGACTTTAATAACTGAATGTTATTGTTATTAGTTCCGTAGAACAATACAGGATCTATGTCTTCTAGAACGATTATTTTTTCTATCATTTAATGTTTTAAATCTATTTTTAGTATGAAAATACAAAGGTAAGCAAAAGGTTTGAAACGTATCTGACATCTTTTAGTTATTTGAGCTAACCTACTCAATGGGATTATGTTAATGTTGAGATGAGTTAAATCAAAAGTGTCCATTGCACTTATAAAAAGAGGAAGAGATAGATCACTGTAGCTGGTATAGCTAAAATCGTACTATCAAAGCGATCTAAGAAGCCTCCATGCCCAGGTAACACATTACCCGAATCTTTTATTCCTAATTGTCGTTTAAATAAAGATTCTGTTAAATCTCCCCATGTACCAAAGACCACAACAACTAAGGCAAAGCCAATCCACTGTATGAGTGTAAATGTTGAATCCAAGTACGTATGATCTAAGTAGGTCAGGAGTAGAGCTGCTAAAACAGCAAATAATCCTCCTCCTATACTACCCTCCCAGCTTTTATTTGGAGAGATGCGTGGGAATAGCTTGTGTTTTCCGATTGCACTACCTACTAAGTATGCTCCACTATCACTGATCCATATAAAAATAAATAGGGATAGAGGAATGATGCTTCGATAAGTTGTCAGACTAGGGTTGTAAGCAGTAGTATCAAATGCAAGAAGATTAATTAATGCAAAATTGAGTCCCACATAAATTTGTGACAAAGCGGTAGCTGCTATGTTCCCTATAGGATTTTTTTTATCAAAGTATAGCTCAGAGATTATGAGGTAAAGTAGAATTGCAAGGTATGGAATATAAATAAATCCAGAATGCACGATTTCTGCTTGATACAAAGCTGTAGCTATAAAAAGGTACAAAGAGCTTAGGCTGGTGATAAACCTATTGACATTGACTTTTTCAGTTTGGTTGAGAAGGCCTGTTAATTCATAGGTGCTGAATGCTGAAAATAGACCAAATACAGTAATAAAACTTAGGGGACCATATAAAATAGAGCCTACTAAAAGTATGACAAATAGTAGGCCTGTTATGGTTCTTTTAATAAAATTTGAGTTCACGTTTTTCGTTTAATATTTACAATTAAGCTTCTGTTTCAGAGTTAGGTGTTGCTGGTATTTCAGCGCTCTCTATAAGCTGTGTCGTTGAATTCTCTTGCGAGTCTTCTTTAAACTCTGGAGTTTTCTCCTCTTTATTGAGTAACTCTTTTTCTTGTTGTTTCTTTTTCTCTGCCTCTTGTAGAGCCATAATTTCATCTGAACGTGACTTCCACTTTCTTTTACCAAAAATAGCTTCCACATCTTCAGCTAGTATAACTTCTCTATCCATTAACTCTCTAGCTAGCTTATTATGTTGGTCCTTATATTCTAAAAGCAAATTCTTTGCTCTTTGATATTGGCTATCTATAAGCGCTTTAACCTCTTTATCTATAAGCTCAGCAGTGTTTTCGCTGTATGGTTTATTAAAGCTATACTCACTGTTGTTATAGTAGCATAGATTAGGAAGTTCTTTACTCATGCCAAAATAGGCTATCATAGCATAAGCTTGTTTGGTTACACGCTCTAAATCATTGAGTGCCCCTGTTGATATTCTACCTAAAAAGACATCTTCAGCTGCTCTACCACCTAAAGTAGCACACATTTCATCAAGCATCTGTTCTTTAGTTGTGATTTGTCTCTCTTCAGGGAGATACCAAGCAGCTCCTAAAGCTCTGCCACGAGGAACAATTGTTACTTTGACTAGAGGGTTGGCATGTTCAAGAACCCAAGATATACTGGCATGTCCAGCCTCATGAATGGCTATGGACTTTCTTTCATCTTCCGTTGTTATTTTGTTTTTCTTCTCCAGTCCACCAACAATCCGGTCAACAGCATCTAAGAAATCTTGGCGTGTAACATATTCTTTATTGTGTCTAGCAGCGATGAGAGCTGCTTCATTACAGACATTTGCAATATCCGCACCAGAAAATCCCGGTGTCTGTCTTGCTAGTAAATTGATATCTATTGTGTCATCTAGCTTAAGTGGACGTAGGTGGACATTGAATATCTCCATACGATCATTTAAGTCAGGAAGATCAACATAAATTTGTCTATCAAAGCGACCAGCCCTTAATAGTGCCTTATCTAAGACGTCAACTCTATTGGTTGCAGCTAAAATAATAACACCACTGTTCGAACCAAAACCATCCATTTCTGTAAGTAGTTGGTTTAGCGTATTCTCACGTTCGTCATTTCCCCCCATTGAGGGATTCTTGCCACGAGCTCTACCCACAGCGTCAATCTCATCAATAAAGATGATGCATGGTGATTTTTTCTTAGCTTGTTCGAATAGGTCTCTAACTCGTGATGCACCAACACCAACAAACATTTCAACAAAATCGGAGCCAGCCATAGAAAAGAAGGGTACGTGGGCCTCTCCTGCAACAGCTTTTGCTAATAGGGTTTTACCTGTTCCTGGAGGTCCTACTAGTAATGCCCCTTTAGGTATTTTTCCACCCAAACGTGTGTATTTTTGTGGATCTCTTAAGAAGTTTACAATTTCTTCTATTTCTTGTTTTGCCTCATTAAGTCCTGCTACATCTTTAAAGGTAACATTGGTCGATTCGCCTTTCTCGAAAAGCTTGGCCTTGGATTTTCCTACATTGAAGACACCACCACCAGCTTTGCCACCAGCACTCATACGACGCATGATAAAGAACCAAAAGCCTATAAGTAGAGCAAATGGTAAAATGTTCCAGAGTAGAAGGCTAAAGTAATCCTTTTTCTTATCGTATTTAATAACTCCATCGTAATTACTCTCTTTTACTTGCTCTTCCAAGAATTCATTCAGACTATCCCTTGATGGAGCTTCTGTCAACACCATAGGACTTCTACCTACACGATTTGAGTCGCGTAAGAATACATCTGCAACAGCATTGGGTTTGACATACGCTTCTACTGAATTATCATCGTAGCCTACAATTTCTTGTATATATCCATTGCGCACATACTCTTGAAACTCATTGTAAGCTACCTGTTTGTTTAGGGAGCTACCTGGATTGGCCAACCATAATCCAAAAAATAGCATCAGGATGATAAAGTAGAGCCAATTTAAGTTAAACCTTTGCATATTTGGCTTTTTGTTGGGTCTTTCTTTTCTATTATTCATTCTAATAATTTAATCAATATCAGGAACAGTTTTTAAGTGTGCATCTGCCCAAAGAGTTTCTAAACTATAGTGAGTTCTAGCTTCAGGCAAAAAGACATGTACTACTACATCAGCATAGTCCATTGCTACCCATTCGGCGTTTTTTAAACCATCTATGGATAGAGGGTCTTCCCCTGTCTTTTGCTTTATTTCATCTTTAATGTTCTCTACAAGACTACTTACTTGATTAGGGGTACGTCCTTCACATATCACGAAATAATTAGTAATCGAATCTTCTATGGCTGATAAATCAGCTACGATTATTTTTTGCCCCTTTTTATCTTGTATAGATTCAATAATTTGGTCAACTAAAATTTTACTGTTTGTACTCTTCAATTTTATTCAATTTTAAATCGTTTCTTATTCTTCTACATTAGAAATCAATATACTGCAGTAAAAGTAATAATCTACTTGTAAAATAGAACTACAAATATACACTGATTTATCGTATCTATGCAATTTATCCCGTAAAACGCTGAATTCTTTTACTTAATACAGGTGTCGTTGCATTATTAAAAACAAAAAGCACTTAAAATAGTTTGAATTTATTTTTTAGAGGTTTGAGTTTTTAAAAAGTTTTGTATATTTGCATTCAGTATTGGGCTATGGTGTAATGGTAACACTCCAGATTCTGGTCCTGACATTCTAGGTTCGAGTCCTAGTAGCCCAACAAAAAAGACCTTTTGAATATTCAAAAGGTCTTTTTGTTTATAATAATATCTGTATTTCATATAGACATATTATGTACTATATTTCATCTAGTGCATCATCAATCACACTTATCTTCTTCTCCAGTACGGAAATTTCTGCTTTATATGCATCAACTTTACGTTTAACACCATCTAGCAATTGATTGCCTTTGTTTGAAGATAGCGTGAGAAAACCCAAGTTATTTTCATAAGTCTTAAGGTCACTCTTTATGCGGTCTATTTTCCAATTTAATTTATCACGCTCCTTTAGTAAGGAGTTCGCATTACCTTCTTCCTGTATGTTACTTACTACAGTCTTAAAGTTTTTAATATTCTTTTTGGTTTGTCCCTGATTGACTCTAGCAAAATGCTTGTCAATAAGTGCTCTATAGGCTTGATAAACCTGATCTTTTACTTTGAATGGTACAAAGCCAATACTATTCCACTCTTTTATCAGCTCGTGTATCTGTTCATTGTTTTCCTCTGCTTGCTCCTCGTCTTGAGTAAGCTGATTTAGTTTATCAATGATTTCTTGTTTTGCTTTTAGATTTTCAGCCTCAGCTTCTTTTTTCTTTATGTTTTGCTGGGCTCTATTGTTGAAAAAAGTGTCGCATGCAGATTTAAACCTTTCCCAGATAGCTTTAGAGCAATTTCTAGGTACAGGGCCAATAGTCTTCCAATCTTTTTGGAGTTGAATAAGTTGATTGCTTGTGTTTTTCCAATCTGTACTGTCTTGTAGTTTTTCAGCTTTTTCGCAGAGGGCTTCTTTGAGTTTAAGATTTTCATCGAACTTCTCATTGCGTTCTTGATAAAACTCCGACTTAGCTTTAAAAAACTGATCACATGAACTTCTAAATCTAGTAAATATGGTATTATTTACTTTTCGAGGAACAAAGCCTATCTTCTTCCAAGCATCCTGTATCTTTAAAACTTTATCAGTTTCATCTTTCCACTCTTTGTGTGAATTTAATTCTTCAATCTGTATAGCTTCTACTTGTTCACAAAGAGCTGTTTTAGCTTTAAGGTTGTCTTCTTCCTGTGCTTTGAGCTTTTCAAAATGAGCTTGATGTTTTTTATTAATGACTGTAGAGGCATTGCTGAATCTTTCCCATATTTCTTCACGGATACTTTTGTCCACAGGACCAATTTCTCTCCATTGTTGGTGGAACTTTTGCAGCTGATGAAAAGCAGAAACAACATCGTCCTCTTTATCTAGCTCCTCAGCTAGTTCGCATAGTTCTGTTTTTGCCTCCAGGTTTTTTTTGAAGTCGTACTCTCTAAACTCATGGTTTAGTCTTAACATATCGTAGAACTGCTCCACATAATGTTGGTATGTACTCCATACTTCTTTTACTTTAGAACCGGGAATTAGGCGTGTCTCGTTCCAGAGAGCTTGTAAATTTTTAAACTCGTTGTATGAGTTGTCAGCTATTTCAGCTGACTCAACCATAGCTTTTAGTTTCTCAATGATTTCATACTTCTTTTTTAAGTTCTCCTCTTTTAAGAGCTCTTTTTGCTTGATTATTTCGCGGCGTTTTGCTTTTACTTGGCTTATTAAAGAATGAAGTTCAGCCTCTAAGGGATCAGCTTCCTGTTTAAACTCTTCCTCTATTCCCCCAGCTTGTATAAAATCTTCTTTTTTCTTAAGGGTTTCTTGTTGGAGAAGTTTGTAGAAAACTTGTTTTAGTATGTCTAATTCTGACTTGTTGGTATCATCAGCATCAGTCAAAAGCTGCTTGAGTTTTTGGATAACCTCTTCTTTTGTTTTATAGATTACCTTGTCACTTTGTTCCTCAGCTATAGAGCTGTTTTTCAATAGTTCTTCATGCTGAGTATCAATAGCTTTTTTGTTTTCTTGAGAATCCATTATTATTAATTTTACTTGAGAATATCAATCTCAATTTCGTGTTTAGAGTGTATTTGCTCACCAGTTAAATCTATATTCTGTGAATATATAAATATTTTATGATAATAGACGTGTTAAGACCATATAAAACATCATACCTACTATGTCATTTGTAATCGCAATAAATGGACCTGTCGCTATTGCAGGGTCGATTTTTAGCTTCTCAAGTGTCATAGGTACGAGCGTGCCAAAGATAGAGGCAAACATCACCACAGAGAAAAGACTTAAAGAAACAGAGTAGGTGATGACTGCTGTTGGACCAAAGCGGAAAAAGTTAAATATATAGACAAGCATTGAAATTATTGTTGCGTTTACAAGAGCCACTACAGCTTCCTTGCTTACATGCTTTAATGTCTCTTTGGTGGTCAGAGAGCTATTAGCCAAGCCTTGTACGACAAGAGCGGAAGATTGTGTTCCAACATTACCTCCAGTACCTCCGATTAGAGGGATGTAATAAGACATCTCTGTGGTAAGTGTAGCTTCAAATCCTTCAATAAGAACAGAGTTGCACATTCCACCAATCATACCAATAATTAACCATGGGAGTCTAGCTCTAGTTTGCTTGAATATATTATCATCCGTTTCTACATCTTGAGAAAGACCAGATGCTAGTTGGTAGTCTTTTTCAGCCTGCTCACGAATTTCATCCATAACATCATCTACGGTGATAATGCCAACTAATCGTCCAATGCTATCTAGAACAGGTAGTGCTACTAAGTCATACTTTTCTATAGTTTGAGCTACCTCATCTATAGGTGTATTTACTTGTACAGCGATAGGGTCTTTTTTCATCACATGTTTTACCTTCGATACTGAAGGGGATGTAATGACCTTTTTAAGTGGGAATACTCCCTGTAAGCGATCATCGTCATCTACCACATAGACATAGTGGATTTCGTTGAGCTCTTCAGCTTGTAATCTCATCTCTTTCAAGCACTCAGGCATACTAAGGTTTTCATTGACTTTGACCATTTCGGTAGCCATCAAACCACCTGCTGTGTCCTCATCATATTTTAGTAAGTCAACAATGTTTCCAGCCTGCTCTACATCATCTAAGTGTGAAAGAATTTCATTTTGTTTAGTCGCGTCTAGATCACGTATTAAATCCACAGCATCGTCTGTATCCATATGATCGATAAAGCGATGTGCTATAGTCTCCGAAGGAAGGATATCCAAGAATTCCTTTCGGATATCGTCATCCATTTCTACTAGTACATCTGCTGCTGCCTCGTTATCTAGTAAGCGATAAATAGTTCTAGCCTCATCAGAAGAGAAGTCGTTCATTAATTCAGCAATATCAGCAGGGTGAACCTCCTTTAGTTCTGTCTTTAGTTCGCTGAGTGCCTTGTTCTTGATAAGGGCTTTTATATGATTTATAAATTTTTCGTCCACAGTGATTATTCTTTTGAAGTAGGGGATACTATACAGAAGTGTTTTGCTGTGCTTGTAGTTCTTTGGCTACCAGCTTAGTAATAAAAACAAACTCCTCAACACTAAGTTGTTCGGGCCTTTTCTGAAAAATGACATCTTGTGTAATCTGTGAATCCTTACCTAGGATAGGTTTGATAGAATTTCTTAAAGTTTTGCGGCGTTGATTAAAAGTGGTTTTTACTACACGTTTAAAAAGTATCTCATCACACCCTAAGCTTGTAGTTTGATTCCTCTTCATGCTTATGACAGCGCTTTTTACTTTTGGTGGTGGGTTGAATACTTTTTCACTAACAGTAAACAAATATTCAACATCATACCAGGCTTGTATTAGAACAGAAAGAATACCATAAGCCTTTTTCCCTGGCTTAGATGCAATTCTTTCAGCTACCTCTTTTTGAATCATTCCCGTACAAAGAGGAATTAGGTCTTTATATTCCAACATTTTAAAAAATATCTGACTAGATATATTGTACGGATAGTTACCCGTTAATACAAAAGCTTGGTTATTGAACAAAGTAGCTAGATCCATCTTCAGAAAGTCAGCCTCGATGATGTTGCCTTTTAATTCAGCAAAGTTTTCAGAAAGGTAGGCTATCGATTCGGTATCTAAGTCAACAACTTTGATTGGACGCTTTTTCGGAAGCAAGTATTGAGTAAGCACACCCATACCAGGCCCAACTTCTAGTATAGGTAGGTCGGGTATTGTGTCAACAGTGTTAGCTATATCTTGTGCTATCTTTTGGTCTTTTAGGAAATGCTGTCCTAAGTGTTTTTTTGGCTTTACTGGCTTCATTTAGTTTGTTTGAGCTAAATTAGATATTTTGATGCAAAGATAGTTTAATTCGCTTCAAATCGTAAAGATTGAAGGTGTTTATATGGGATAAATAGACCAAATGTCAAGCTTGCGACAGGGGTTTAGCCAAGAATTAAAGACTATTATTTACTATTTATAATATTATAAGTACTTTTGTGGGCTTGAAACTATCATGGAAAGAAAAATCAGTTCGAAACATATTTATCAATTGTTGCTAGCTCTAGGATTAGGAGTTGGCATAATCTTTTGGTTGTATAGAGATTTAGACTTTACTAAAGTCTGGGTTGTTCTTCTACAAGAAACAAACTGGACTTGGATGTTTGCATCTCTATTTTTTGGTGTACTAAGTCATGTTTTAAGAGGGTGGAGATGGGTGATCTCTTTGGAACCCTTAAACGCTTACCCTAAGCGATCCAATGCTGTATACGCCATATTTACCTCCTATGTTGTTAATCTGGTTATCCCTCGTTTAGGTGAGTTTACTCGCTGTGGGGTATTATCGAGATATGATCAAATATCTTTTTCTAAATCTTTGGGAAGTGTTGTGGCTGAGCGTCTGATAGACTCCATTTCTGCCTTTGTAGTTCTCTTTATTGCTATTTTAGTTCAAGGGAAGTACTTTATAGCGTTCATTGATACTACAGGTTTCAAAATTCCAGCTTTCGATTTTGTGGCTAATAGCTCTTTTTACATTGCCTTACTGAGTTTAGCTGGTATTGGAGTTTTACTCTACTTATTGGCTAAGAAGTTGGCACTTATGGATCGAGCCAAGGGAACACTTAAAAATATATGGGAAGGAGTTACTGCTCTTAAAAACATCAAACGGAAAGGTTTATACTGCTTACTTACATGCCTAATCTGGCTCTGCTATTATTTGCACTTTTATCTTACATTTTACTGTTTCACTTTTACTTCTGATTTGGGTTGGCTTGCAGGCTTATCCTTGTTTATAGTGGGAAGTTTTGCAGTTGTTGTCCCTACACCTAATGGCGCTGGTCCTTGGCACTTTGTGGTCATCAGCATGATGGTGATTTATGGCGTAGATAAAGTAGATGCAGGAATTTTTGCACTAATTGTACACACTATTCAATCGTTTTTAGTAGTTTTGTTAGGAACCTATGGATTTGTGGCACTTCCCTTATCCAATAAAACTATTGATAAATGAAAACAATACTATCTCTAGAACCAAAGGCTGTTTGGAAGAACTTTCATGCCTTGACACAGATTCCACGTCCATCAGGACATGTAGAACAAGTAAGAAAATACCTCATTGATTTTGGTAAGAACTTAGGCCTAGAATCCTTTGTTGATGAAATCGGTAATGTGATTATTCGTAAACCTGCAACAGCAGGAATGGAAAACCGCAAGGGAGTGATTTTGCAAGGACATATGGATATGGTCCCTCAAAAAAACAATGATACGGTACATGATTTTGAAAAAGACCCAATTGAAACTATCATAGATGGAGAGTGGGTAAGAGCTAATGGTACTACCTTAGGTGCTGATAACGGTTTAGGTGTAGCAGCTGCTATGGCCGTCTTAGAAGCGACAGACATCAAGCATGGTCCCTTGGAGCTTCTAGTTACTACAGATGAAGAGACTGGAATGGTAGGTGCTTTTGGATTAAAAGCAGATACTTTGCAGGGAGAGATTTTATTGAATCTAGACTCAGAATCTGAAGGAGATTTATTTATCGGATGTGCAGGAGGTGTAGATATTGCAGCTACTCTTCAATATAAAGAAGTGGAGCCCGACGCTGATGATATAGCCGTAGAAGTAGTCATAAAAGGCCTTAGAGGGGGACACTCAGGGATGGAGATTGACTCGGGAAGAGCTAATGCTAATAAGTTGATGGTACGCCTATTAAGAGATGCTGTTGTCTCTGTTGAGGCTCGCTTAGCATCTTGGGAAGGTGGTAATATGCGTAATGCTATTCCTCGCGAAGCTCATGCTGTTGTTACGATACCCGCAGCTAATTATGACGAGTTGGCAGGACTTGCTGAGTATTGCCAAAGCTTATTCAATGAAGAATTTGGGGCTATAGAAACTCCTATCCAAGTGGTTTTAAACAAGGTGAAATTACCTCAAGGTATAGTACCTGAAGATATTCAAGATAATTTAATCTCTGCAATTTATGCCTGCCACAATGGTGTGTTACGGATGATTCCAAGTATTCCTGATACAGTTGAAACATCATCAAACATGGCTATAATCGTAGTGAAAAATGGATCTGCCTCAGTTGAGTTTTTAGCTCGTAGTTCAAGCGACTCAATGAAGGAGTACTTAGCTACTATGATAGAATCTTGTTTTGGTATGGCTGGAATGAGTGTGGATTTTAGTGGGGCCTATTCAGGTTGGAATCCTAATGTTGACTCTCCCATATTAAAAGCAATGAAAGCAACATATGAGAAGCTATTTAATAAAAAACCAAATATCAAAGTAATCCATGCTGGTTTGGAGTGTGGTATTATCGGTGCAACAGTACCAGGTTTAGATATGATTTCATTTGGACCTACACTTGAATCACCTCACTCTCCTGGAGAAAGAGCCCATATTGGCTCTACCGAAAAGTTTTGGAAATTACTGGTTGCAGCTTTAGAAGCTTGTCCTGAGAAAGAGTAGTTCTTAATATATACTAAAGTAGAACCCCTAAAAGAGAATATTTTTGCTTTTAGGGGTTTTACTTTATAAAGAGATAGAGTTTACCTAAATTCTACTATCTTTAAATAGATAAGTATGGATTTAAAAAGAAGATAATAAGATATGAGAAAATGGTTAGCTGGCTTAGTCATACTAGGTATTGGATGTATAGCTATGTCGTTTAAGGGATCCTATAAAAAGCTGTGGAAAAAGTATGAAGTAGCCCTAGAAGAGTCTTTACCTAGAACTAGTATGGATATACTTGCATCTATAATGAGTAAGGCCGAAAAAGATAAAGAGTTAGGGCATTACTTTAAAGCTTACTCGATATATAGTCAGCTAGAGACATCTCTCGGAGATTTGTCAATGAAAGAAGCTATTTTAAAGCTAGAAGACTGGCTTGCGGACGAACAAGAAAAGGAGAGCCAAGCTATACTTTCAGCAATTCTGCTCAATCAGTATTATGAGTATTACACAAGTAAGCTCTATACGATATATGCTAGAACAGAAGTAGAATCGAATGATTCCATTCTATCCAATTTAGACTTATGGACTAAAAGCCAATACCGTCAGCGATTTAGCAGTTTATATCATAATATCTTTGATAAGAGCACGCTTCTGAGACAGAAGTCAGCCAAAGACTATCAACCCTTTGTTGAAACGAACACTTTTGGAAAGTACTTCGATCATGATTTATATCATGTTCTACTTTGGTACACACTCCCTTACTTTGACATGATAGCAAACATTCTTGAGCTACCAGAACTCTCTTCGCAAAAAATACTTGCACAAGCATTAGCACACTATACAGCTAATCCAGCTGCTCAGTTTTTATTAGAACTAGAGCTATGGCGCCAAGCTTTTACTAGGAATAATCTCTATAGGGAAAATGAAGACTTAGAGCAAGCACGTCTAGCTGACCTAGATAAGCTGATCGCAGAGCATGAAGACAATGAATATGTTGTTGAGGCTATAAGTGAAAAAGTAGATTTGCTACTATCCAAAGAAGCAAAGAACTACCTAGAAGCAGCAGAGCTTTGTACAACCTATCTGAACAAGTTTAAATCCTATGAGCGAATTCAGATTTTACAAAACAAATTAATACAGATTAAAGAGCCCTTTTTGCAGCTAACTACAGCCAAACGTGTACATACAAATGAAAGCATAGTAAAAAAGATAAGCTACCGTAATATAGATGACTATACACTCTCAGTATATAAAATTGACGGACTTGTAAAGCACCCCAAAAAAAGTGAAATAACGGAGGAATACTTGAAGGCACAAGCCAAGCTAGTTGAGTGCATAATAAAAGAAGACTTATATCAAGTTGATTTTCAGCTTCAAGAAGAGTCAAATCAAGAATTAAAAGTTCAGGATCCAGGTTATTATATTCTAAAGCTAGAATCAAGAGAGGCAGATGAGGCTAGTTATGAGACGGTTCTCGTTAGTGATGTTGATCTCATTGTCTTACAGGCCTCTAGTACAAAGAATACAATAGAGCTAATAGCAGTAGATGGCTTATCAGGACTTCCTGTGTCCGATGTTGTAGTAAACTTTTATAATGCTGATGATAAAAAGCTGGGAGAAGTGCTAACTGATCGTAAAGGTCGTGCAGTTTGGACTGCTCCCTTTGCTGCTCCATGGACAGTACGGGCATTTTATAAGGGCGTATTAATAGAGGAATATGCTACGATCTCTACAACTCTAGTCCCACATTCCTCAACAAGCGCTGCAACTAAGTCGATGTCAATCATTACGGATAGAAACATTTATAGGCCTGGTCAAAAAGTGTTTGTAAAAGCTTATGTCTATCAAACACAAGACGGGAAAACACAAGCTGTAGCAAATCATAAAGATACCTTAGTGCTTTATGACACTTTTCGAAATGAAATTTTAAAAAGAGAGATAGAAACCAATGAGTATGGTACATCTAGTTTAGAGTTTCGCCTACCAGAACAATTACTTCCAGGTACCTTCACCTGGAGTAGTAGCAGTAGGATAGTGCCCAAGAGTAGTCCTATACAGGTAGAGGAATACAAGCGGCCCACCTATACCATACAATTCGAACCTATAGAAGGGATGTATAAGTTAGGAGATTCTTTAGTGATCAAAGGTAAGGTGGAGAGTTTTAGTGGTTCACTTCTAGATGGAGTTAAGGTCAAAGCAGAACTAGTGGAGCCAAGATATTTGGAACAACCATTTCCCTGCGATATCCGCTTTTTACGACTAAAAGATGAGCGTATTCTTTCCGACAACGAATTAGAGTTAAAGCAAGGTGGCGACTTTGCTCTAGAGCTGCTGACCCACAAAGAGTCTTTAGGGCAAGTCCAAGTAAAAATAACAGTCAGCTCATTGAGTGGTGAAACCTATTCAGCTTCGAAGTATATTTTCATGAATCATGAACCTTACCAGTTGCATATTGCTCGGTTTGATGGAGTTGCTGAGAAATCTAAACCAATGGAGCAACTGGTTTATGCTAAGAATAAAAATGGAGTTGGAGTTGATGCAAGGGGAGTTGCAGAAATAAGTAAGAAAGTAGCGTGTGTAGATGAGCAAGAACAATATAAGCTTGTAAGAGCCTTTGATTTTAAGGCCAATGAAGCCTTTAACTTAGATATTTCTGATTTAGAAGTGGGAGAGTATCGCATAAAGTATCAAGGAGAAGGACTTACAGATGCCGCCAGTACCTATGCATATTTTACTGTTTACTCTGCTACCGATAATAGAATCCCTGTTAGTACAGGATCGTGGTTATACTTAATTCAAGATCAGTTTGATGAAGCTACACCAGCCGAGTTCTTATATGGTTCAGCCGATGAAGAGGCCTATGTTTATTTGAACATATATTCTAAAGAGGGTAGAGTACTTGCTCAAGAAAAAGTGTATAATAAGAATTACCATCGTTATGTCATACCTTATCGAAAAGAATTTGAGGAAGGAGTACGCGTTACTTTTATCTACTTAAAAGAACACCAAGTAGTTGAAGAATCTTTCAACTTGAAGAAGAAAGAGCAAACAGCTGCTTTGCAAATGAAGTGGATTACTTTTAGGGATAAAATTAAGCCCGGGTCTCCGCAAAAGTGGATACTGCAGCTATACAACAATCAACAAGAACCAGTGGATGCAGAAGTGTTAGCTTGGATGTATGATGCTTCTCTAGATGAGTTGACGTCCTATCGTGCAGATCTAAGTATTAGCTCTTTGAATTATAGAAGGATTCCTTGGATATACACTTGGAATCCCTCCACTTATACAGCCGCTATCTATGCTTACATGAAAAGACAAAGTTATCATGCTGTAAAACCTCTTGTTTTTGATGTAATCCATACTTACTCCTCTCTCTTTGATCATGGCAGACCCAACTTACTCTATAGTAGAGGTCCAGTCATGGCTGATAGTCAAGTAGAGGAAACGGTTCAAGTAGAAAGTATCAGAGGAGTAAAAGAAGTGCCTTCACCTAAACAGGCTACCAATAAACAAGTTGTAGTTCGCTCTCAATTTGATGAATTAGCCTTCTTTTATCCTAAACTTAGAACAAACTCTCAAGGGAACATACAAATTGAATTTACATCGCCTGAGCAATTGAGTAAATGGAGGTTTAGAGCTCTAGCCCATAAAAAAGATTTGTCTACAGCAAGCTTGGACCAAATTGTCTATACAGAAAAGAAGTTTGCTATACAAGCCCATGTACCCAGGTATATGAGAGAAGGAGATCAAGTTAAACTTGTCTCTACATTAAAGAATGATGAAAATGAATCGGTGGACTCATCTGTAGAACTAGTCTTGTTTGATCCAGCCACCGATAAAGTTATTTTCACACAGCAAAGACAGCTAGTTGTATCCGCGCATAGTGAAGAAAAAATAACTTTTGAACTGCCTGTTCTATCAAAGATAGAGGCTATAGGAGTCAAAGTTGTAGCCACCACGGCTAGCTTTGCTGATGGAGAACAGCATATTCTTGCAGTCCTACCAAATGTTGAACCTCTAGTCGAAGGAAAGTCCATTATTCTAACAAATACGGGTGAGTCTGAGGTTTCATTAGAAGATTTATTTAATGAGCAGAGTGTAACAGCTACAAATAAGGAGTTGACGATAGAGCTAACCGCCAATCCAGCTTGGTTTGCCATTAATCCTATTTTACGTGTATGGAACACCCATGCTGAAAACTCGATTACTTATACTAATCAACTAATGGCCTGTCTAGTAGCCAATCAGTTGAGAACACTTTATCCTCCTGTTTTTGATCAAGCAGCTGAGGAAGGGATCTACTTTAAGCACTTGGCAGCAAAAGAAGAGCTTAAGCATATAACAACAGAAGAAACACCTTGGTTAAGGCAAGCAGCTGATGAAAAACAGCTTGTGGCGGAGTTGAGTAAAGATGCTCTACAGTACTTATCTCCAGCTTCAATTCATGCTCTTGTTTCTAAACTTCTTGACTATCAAAACAGTGATGGAAGTTGGGTTTGGCACAAAGGTATGGATGCTAAAGATGATAGACTGACCCTAGAGGTAGCTGAAGCTTTACAAGCATTATTGAAGAGCACACTTTTATCTCATCCATTACAGCTAAGAGTGGAGCGAGCATTGCATTCATCGGTCCAGTACTTGTATGCTTACTACATGGCTCAAAACTCTAAAAGAAAAGGTTTGAATCAAGCAGAATGGCGGACTATTTTACTCAGTCAAGATTTGAAGAATCTAAGCTTGGAAGCTGAAGCCATGGAGTATAAGCAAACCGTTTTAGCTAAGATGAACACGATATTGCAACAAGGAGATTTGTTTGATAAATCCTTAGCTCTGCAAGTAGCTGTAAAGACAGGTGATCATGAGTATGCTAAGAAACTATATAAATCATTGAAAGAGCACCTTATAATAAATGAACAAGGAGCTCATTTTGGAGGAGAGAAATTTGACAGGGAGTACAAGACAACTCAAATGATGACGCATATTTTTGCTATGTATGCCCTACACGATTATATGCCTGATGAGCATTTGCTTACGCAAATGAAGTATTGGCTAGCAATGAAACTGAGAAATAGAGCTTATGCAAGCGGCTTTGTTCTGAACCATGCACTTTATGCCCTCACTCAGTTCGGAGATAGACATCCAGATACAAATTTTGAGCTTGATGTTCAATGGAATGATCAAATGATAAGTCTCGATAAAGGAACACCATATATTTATCGTAAAGTACCTGTTGAAAAGTGGATAAATAAAATCGAATTAAACAAAAGAGGTTCTTTGCCTGTATGGGGTGCTGTTTATGCTACTTTTAATGAAAGCTTAAGCCAAGTAAAACCCAGAGGCAAAGAAGTAAAAGTAAGTACAGCGTATTACTTGGAGCAAACTAAAGGGGCTAAAAAAGTATTACGTCCTATACAAAAAGGTGAACCATTACATATCGGAGATATTCTAGTGAGTAGAATACACTTTACTTTAGACGAAGATCTTGATTACGTTTATATTCAAGATAGCCGCTCGGCTTGTTTGGAGCCCGTTGAACGTTCTTCAGGAGTACGCTGGGGGCTTCTGATGCATAAGTCTATGCCTTTAACCTCTTATGTCTCTGTTAGAGATGCATCAACACAGTACTTCTATAATAGCTTGCAGAAGGGAACATATGTATTGGAGAACCGTTCTTATGTAAGTAGATCAGGAACCTATGAAAGTGGAATTGTAAGCATTCAGAGTCTTTATGCTCCAGAGCTAAATGGACACTCATCGAGTCAGCCAATTGTAGTTGAATAAGAGGAGTTCTTCAAACTATTTTCTATAGAGTCGCTTAGTTAGCGTAAAAAAACTATTTTTGTAATACAATAAGAAGATTAATATAACACGATAATTAATGAAACGTACTTCATTTATATTACTACTGTTCCTCGTAGGTACAGCACAATTAGTGGCACAAGCTCGCTTAACAGTTAATAAAGAATCTTATGACCTTGGTCAGATCGAATGGAATAAACCTAAAACTGTAGAATTTAACCTTAGGAATACTGGGGATATTCCCTTAGTTATCGCTAATGTTACAACATCCTGTGCCTGCACCTTGGCTTCCTGGCCCAAACTCCCTCTACAGCCCGATGAGGCTGGAGTTGTACGTGTTGAGTTCGATGCCAAAGCGCTAGGCCAGTTTTATAAGGAGGTAGAAGTTTACAGTAATTCTAGTCCTAACATTATCTACCTAAGCTTTACTGGAGAGGTGGTAAGAAAGATCACTGACTTTAGTCAAAGTCATCCCATAGAACTGGGAGGACTTAGAATCAGTGAGAAAAGCATTGATTTTGGAGATGTTTTGTATGGCTCTAAAACCTCTCTTGAGTTTGAGGTAGTTAATGAAACAGGGCAACCCTATACTCCAATATTGATGCATACTCCCTCTTACTTAAATGTACGCTCATCAGACATGTATCTTCAACAAGGAGAAAAAGGTACTTTAAAGCTGACATTAGATACTGAGCTATTAGCAAATTATGGACAATACACTACAGATGTTTATTTGTCACGCTTTGTAGGAGATAAAATTAGTAAGGCAAATAAAATACCTCTCTCGTTTACTCTACTACCCGACTTAAGAGAAGTGGAGCAAAACACATCAGCACCTCTACCTAGCTTAGATTTAGATAAGAGTGAGCTAGACTTGAAATATGAGTTGTTGAGAAAAACCACAGCCTCTGATCGCGTGGTGTTATTTAATGCAGGTAGTGGAGATCTAGAGATTCTAAAAATACAAACTTTTAGTCCTGCTGTAGGAGTGAAGTTAAGTGATACGGTGTTGCCTGCTGAGGCCAGTGCAAAATTGAAGATAAAAATTGATAAGAAAAAAGTTTTGAGCGATCAAGATAATTTTGATATCTTACTCATAACGAATGATCCTTATCATCCTAAGGTTATGCTAAAAGTTCTTCACTAACAATATAAACCTGCAATCTGTAAGAGTTATGGAAAATCACCCTGAAAATAATGATGAGTATAAAGGTCTAAAAGTAAATAAAGGCATCTCTCAGCCCTCTATTGTCAACCCTTATCTTAAGCACAAGCGAGTTCAGCGTCGTCATTTATCGGTGAATGAGTACTTAGAGGGCATATTGAAAGGAGATGTTAGTATTTTAAGTAGGGCTGTTACTTTGGTAGAAAGTATCAATCCTAGTCATCAGACGATAGCACAAGAATTACTAGAAAAATGTCTGCCTTACTCAGGCAAATCCATTCGCATTGGTATTAGTGGAGTGCCTGGAGCGGGTAAAAGTACTTCTATAGATGCTTTTGGTATGCATGTACTTCAGAAAGGAGGTAAGCTAGCTGTACTCGCTATAGATCCAAGTAGTGAGCGAAGCAAAGGAAGTATTCTTGGTGATAAAACTCGTATGGAAGAATTATCCTGCCATCCCAATTCATTTATTAGACCAAGCCCGTCGGCAGGTTCCTTAGGAGGTGTTGCTCGAAAAACTAGAGAAACCATTATTTTATGTGAGGCAGCAGGATTTGATAAAATCTTTGTTGAAACGGTTGGGGTAGGTCAAAGCGAAATAGCTGTACACTCTATGGTGGATTTTTTCTTGCTCATACAATTGGCTGGAACAGGTGATGAGCTTCAGGGAATTAAGCGGGGTATTATGGAGATGGCTGATGGAATAGTTATTAATAAAGCCGATGGAGATAATCTAGAAAAAGCAAAATTTGCCGCCAATCAGTTTAGAAATGCCCTTCATCTTTTTCCCGCCCCAGACTCTGGCTGGCAGCCTAAGGTGTTGACTTACTCAGGGTTCTACAAGCTTGGAATTAAGGAGATATGGGATATGATAGAAGAGTATATGGCTTTTGTCAAAAAGAATGGTTACTTTGATTATCATAGAAATCAGCAGAGTAAGTATTGGATGTATGAATCCATAAACGAGTCCTTGCAATCTAACTTCTATAGAAATGAAGAGGTAAAGCAAATGCTTCAAGATTATGAATCTCGTGTTTTAGAGGGTAGTGTGACATCATTTGTAGCTGCAAAGAAACTCTTAGATACTTACTTTGACGCTTTGACTAAATTAGAATAAATAGTAGAGTTATGGGAGATAAGGCAAAGTACATTAGAAGAATAGAGATAGATAAGCTGTGGGGAAGACTTACTGTGAAGTGGGACTTACGTCCTGATGTTAATATTTTATCAGGGATAAATGGAGTCGGTAAATCCACTATTTTAAATCGCGTCATTAAATTCCTAGAAGAGCATGAAGGAGAACACATAACTCCTACAGATGAACTAGAAGGAGTAAGTGTTTATTTTGACAATCCATCAGCTAAGTATGTACTCTATAATGTAATCAGAAGTTATGATAGACCTTTGATGCTGAAAGAGGTAACAGCAAAGGTGGATCGCAATGTTCACTCAGAGCTTGATTGGCAGCTTTATTTACTGCAAAGAAAATACTTGGACTATCAGGTGAATATCGGAAACAGAATGATTGAGTATCTGAATAATGAAAATCCAGATATTCGTCAAAAAGCGACCGAAGTAGCCCAAAATAAAAAACACTTCCAGGATTTAATAGATGAGCTCTTCTCTTATACTCAGAAAACAATAGATCGGACTCGCAATGATATAGCTTTTAGACAGCATGGCGAGTTATTACTTCCACACCAGTTGTCTTCGGGTGAAAAACAGATTTTACTTATACTACTCACGGTTCTAGTTCAAGATTTCCAACCTTATGTGCTTTTTATGGATGAGCCAGAAGCCTCATTACACATCGAATGGCAGCAGCGTCTAATATCAGTTATTCGCGAGCTCAATCCAAATGTGCAGTTAATTATGACCACACACTCTCCTGCTGTGATCATGGAGGGGTGGTTGGATGCCGTAACAGAAGTGAGTGATATCTCTGTTCTAAAAGAGTAGTGTATGGCTCAATCGTTAAAAGGAAACCTATCCTCAGACTACTTCAAGGCTGCTCAAAAGCTTTACTCTAAAAAAGCTCGTAAACGCATTATAGCTTATGTAGAAAGCTATGATGATATTGGATTTTGGCGTACTCTACTAGAGGGGTTTGAAAACGATCGCTATTTCTTCCAGGTCATGCTACCTTCTGCCCAAAACCTAACTAAAGGTAAGAAGATGGTATTGAAAAATTCGATTTCAAGAGATAATTTTGGAGATAGTTTAATTGCTTGTGTAGACAGTGATTATGATTTTTTATTGCAGGACTCAACACCTACTTCAAGAGCACTAAATACCAATAAGTATATTTTTCACACCTATGCTTATGCAATAGAAAACTATTTTTGCTTTGCAGAGAGCTTACATGAAGTCTGTGTACAAGCTACCTTAAATGATAAAATAATCTTTGATTTTGAGCGCTATCTGCAGGAGTTCTCCGAGTTGACATACCCTTTGTTTTTATGGACCATTTGGTTTGCTAAGAAACGAGATACACAAGCCTTTCCGATGTATCAATTCAATCGTTTGACTCGTGTTTATGCTTTTAAAGTAAATAATCCCAAGCAGTCTTTAGATAGAATACGTGAAAAAGTACAAAGGAAGCAGAAAGAGCTAGAGCGAAACTACCCCGAAGACGTAATGGCTGTGCATCAGCTCGGGAAAAGTTTAGAACCATTGGGCCTAAGTCCGCAAACAACCTATCTCTTTATTCAAGGTCATCACATTTTTGAGCAGGTCGTGATGAAAATTCTCAAGCCTGTTTGTGCTGTTTTGCGTCAGCAGCGTGAACGCTACATAGAGAGACTAGCCATTCATAAGGAACAATATGAAAACGAGATAACAGCTTATCGAAACAGTATAACTGATGTTGAATTGGCATTAAAGAAAAACTTTGGTTTTAAAAATCTTTTTGCTTACCATTGGCTACAAAACGATCTGCAATCTTTTATAGAAAACATTAATTAGCTAATCCACAAGATATATACAATTAAAAAGTTTTAGATATGTTGAAAATAATGAACACACTCAATCAATGGTTTTTAGGTTGGGGTACTTCAGAGATTTGGGCTGATTTTCTGTCTCAAGTCCTTATACTTGTTGTCTTTACCTTAGGGGCTTTGTTTATCGAAACAGTGGTACGTATGGTAGTCAGTCGCATCGCTAAGGGAGTAAGGCAAAGAATTGCGTCTAGTTCCTTTCTCTCAAAAATGTTGAGCCCCAAAAATATCAAGAGCCTATGTAATCTGATAACACCTTTTATATTACTTTCCTCTGTTCCCTTTCTGTTTTCTACAGATTATGGAGTAATTATATTCTTTATTCGCTTATGTAAAGTTTACTTGATTGCTGTTATCTTACGAATTATACTGTTCTTGATGCAAGCCGTTTTTGAAATCTATTCAGCCAAAGAGGAATTTAGAGATAGGCCCATCAAAGGCATCCTACAAACGGGTCAGACAATCGTATTGATCGTGGGGGTAATCATTATTATAAGTACTTTTATTGGTGAGAAACCAGGATATTTACTTACTGGCTTGGGTGCATCAGCAGCTGTTTTAATGTTGGTTTTTCAGGATAGTATATTAGGTGTTGTATCTGGTATTCAGCTCTCAGCTAATAATATGCTAAAGGTGGGTGATTGGATAACTGTGCCTAAATATGATGCAGACGGTACAGTGATAGAAGTAACTTTAAATACGGTAAAAGTCCAGAATTTTGATAAGACCATAACTACATTGCCCCCTTATGCTCTAATCAAAGACTCTTTTCAGAATTGGAGAGGGATGGTTGATGCTAATGGTAGAAGGGTAAAGCGATTTATCAATATTGATATGACTAGTGTAAAGTTTTGCACAGAAGAGTTGTTACAGCGTTTCAGTGAAATAGATTTGCTGCGAGATTATATACTAGAAAAGGAAGAGGAAATAGAACTATATAATGAAAAAAACGAGGTGAATGATTCCATACTAATAAATGGACGCAGGCAGACTAATCTGGGTGTTTTTAGACACTACCTAACAATCTACTTGAAGACGCTCTCTCGTGTGAATCAGAAGGAAGGATTTATGTGTATGGTTCGTCAATTACAGCCTACAGAGTCAGGAATACCATTGGAGTTGTATTTCTTCTCAAATACGAGCAACTGGATTGCATATGAGAACTTGCAAGCAGATGTTTTTGACCATGTATTAGCTTCTATTCCTACCTTTGATCTTCGTGTACACCAATCACCTACTGGACATGACTTGCAAAAGCTTGGAAAATTGATACAAAACTAAGATCACTAATAGAGCGTGGCTACACGCCATGATACAATAAGAGGGTGCTTTGTTAAGCACCCTCTTATTGTATCATAGAATTACTTACAAAATATTATAAATTCTCTTGGTCAACTTTGAGCAGAGCTCCTGTATTGGGATCAAAGTAGACTTCTATCTTACTACGCTTGTTGAAGAGTGAAGCAGCCAGGTATTCTACACCCCCGAACTGGGTAATAGGTAGGTCACCTTTAGCTATTTCCTGATTATTATATTTCACCACAACTGCGGCTCTTCCTGGAATATTATAGGCTATTCCTTGTACTTTCTTTTTTCCATCATCTGTAGGAATCTGCACCGTATGTAGATTCTTTAAACTAAGCGTTATGGGCTCTCCAGCCAAATTATCACTAGATAATACCCCTAAACGAGTAGAAAATCGGCAAGCTATATAATCAGTAAGTTGATCTGTAGGTTCTATTTCAATATTGAATACCTCGGTAGTAGTTGATGTTCTGCCCTGAAATAATGAGGTCAAGGCATTTTCTTGTTTTTCTAGATTATCTAACATCAGTTTGAGTTGCTCCCCATCTTGAGGCATATTTTCAGACTCTCCGCGTAACAAGCTGTTTTTGCTTTCTCTGATTTGGTATATCTCTTTCGCCACAAGTTCAGCCATTTTAGCTGAAGAGTTGGCCATGAGAATCTCCTCTGTAAAATAATCTCGTGGGTTTGCAGTTGCTTCTACTTTTTTCTGCTGTGGGATTGTCTCTTCCTTTTCTCTAGCAAAGGGAACATTGATTGTTTTAATAATTCCGTCTTTAGTGAGCTCCATCAAAGGTGCCACTGTTTTATCTCTCAGCCGAACGAAGAATACTTTTTCACTATCAGGAACACCAATAGAAGATATTGATATCTTGTCTAACTTCCAGTGTGTAGATGCTCGAAGTGAAATGTCCTCTAGGTGTAGGTATGTACTTGCGTATTTGGCAAACTCGCCAGGGTGATAATCTACTTTGCTAGCAGTAATTTGAAGTTGAATTTTTGATTTTGGAAGGGTATAAGTTACTCCATACTCCTTGCCTTGCATAATGCCAGCAGTCACTTTTGTTTGAGCAAAAGAGTGAGTACTTAGAATAACTAAACTTAATAAGATATATTTTCGAAGCATAATTAGATTTTATATTAATGGTTACGCTTTATGAGTTTATTTAAAAGCTAGGAAAAAGGGTTTGACTTAACTTCTTTGGCCAGGTCTGATAGTTCTTTCCATGCATGCGGAATATAATGGACTAAATCTTTGGCTGTAAGACTTATCTCTCCTAATTCAGCTGCTGCTAGCTCACCAGCTCGACCATGTATGTAGGAACCAAGGATGATAGACTCCTCTTGCTTGTATCCCTGAGCGCGAAGGGCTAGTAGAATACCAGTCAAGACATCTCCACTTCCTGCCGTAGCCATGCCTGCATTGCCTGTGGGGTTAAGTTGGTAGCTTCCATCAGGTTTTACTAAAAAAGAATAGGCATCTTTCAAGATGAGGAAGCATTGTGTTGTTTTGGCAAATTCTACTGCTTTAGTCAGTCTAATATAAGAGTTGTTACACTTGCCTACTAAACGTTCAAACTCTTTCAGGTGAGGAGTTAGAATCGCTCCCTTTATATGCTTGTATAGCTCAGGGCTGGAGGCTAAAATATTAATCCCATCTGCGTCTATGACTAAGGGTGTATTGTAGCTTTCATTTAATAGGATTAAGTTTTTTAGTGCATCGTTACTTTCTTGGGCTATGCCTAGGCCAGGGCCAACGGCTACAGCATGGTAGATACTCGTATCTAAGAGTTGTGCAAAGCAGTACTCGTTCGAATCTGAATCTGTCATTGCTTCAGGCACACTCAGCTGAAGAATATCTTTATTGCAGCTGGGCGTGTGGATGCTTAAAAGCCCAATTCCCGATTTTAAAGCAGCTTGTGCCGATAATATAGCAGCTCCAGCCATACCTAGGGAACCAGCGATCAATAATCCATGCCCATAGTTGCCCTTGTGCGTGAAGCGATGCCGTAACTTAAGCATATCTATAACCTCATCTTGGGTAGTGAACCTTGGCTTTTGTTCTTCACTAAGTTGTTTCAATGGAGCTACTTCCCATTTGCCTAAATAAATCTGATTTTCTGGAAAGTAACAAGCCAGTGGAGCTGGCTGAGTTAGTAAGGTGAAGTCGGCCCGTATGATGTAGCGGGGATCATTAGTTGTGTTATCTGTAGCTAGTAGGCCAGAGGGAGCACCAATAGATAGTACAGTAGCTTTAGAGCTATTTATTAGCTGTACCAAGGCTGCAAACCCTCCTGAAAGTGGTCTATCTAATGTAAAGTCAAATAATGCATCAATAACTAAGGTTTCCTCAGTTAGCGTAGGGGGAATAAATTCTGCTGTAATCTCTTTAATTGTAATATTATCTCTACGCTCCCAGTTGGATAAGTCTATGACATCTTCATCATCTACCTTGAATACATATACAATCGTGCTTTGGTTTTGTGTGGAAGGTAAGATGAGTGGATCTAAGCTAGTATTGTAAAATGAAGGCTTAAGAAATATTACTATATCATATGTGGCTTCTACATTCATAGGTTTTCTTAAAATAAGAGGTTCTTAGATTGGTATACTAATCTATAGTATACCTATTATAATGCAATATAGATATAAATCTTCACATAAATAAATTATAGTAAAAGCATGAATCGTTATAAAAAGCAAAAAGAGGTATAATTACTAATTTATACCTCTTTTTATTACTAGTTAGAATGTATTTTTTATTTCTGTACCGTTTTTCTAATGTCTCTAGGCGTTACTCCAAATTGTTTTTTACAATAAGTAGAAAAGTGCGATGCTGAAGAAAATTTAAACTCCTTGATGATTTCAGAAAATTCTATACCAGGTGTTAGTAGCTGAGCTTTTACATGCTTGGCTTTTTGTCTTAGCATCCAGTTGTAGGGGGAGTCATCAAAATGTTGTTTAAACTTACGGTTGAATGAACGCAGTGAGCATCCATATAAGCTTGATAGCTCTTCGACAGTTTTTACTTTCTGGTAATTGGCAATTACAAAGTCTTTGAAGTCAACTGTTTTATTGAGTATGGGTGCAAAGAAGCTTATCATATCTTCTTTTTTATAGAATCCTCTAAAGGTAAAGAATACCTCTTGCAGTTTGATAGAATGTAAATGCCTGCATTGTAACCTATTATCAAGGTAGAAATCCATACTACTGAGTACACGCTGCATGCCTTCTTTTATAGGTAGTCCAAGGTAGTTGCACTCTTCAAGTGGAAACTGAGTGTATAGAGTCTCTAAAACTAATTTATCACAAACATTTACATGCTTGTCGAAGCCTAATAAATAAATCTTGGCTTTCGTGATTGCTTTGCCTGATAGTTTATTATTTTTGGAAAAGGCAACCATAGTCCCTGCTTTATAAATGCGGTAGTCGAATTCCTCACTGCGAATTTCAACCGTACCGTCTAGTACAAATAGCAGGTAGTGAAGGTCATGCTGTTCAATGTCAAACTCCTGGTCTGCTTCAATGCTGTGCCTTGAAAATCCTGTGTAGTGATCAGAGACATAGTTTGGGCAGGCTAGATGCTCTTTAATATAAAGTGTCTTCATCTTGGGTAGTTATAAATATTTCTTATCAAGAAAAGTCACTAGGACTTTAAATGAATGAAAAACAGTATATATGTTAGTTTGTTAGTTGTTACAAATATAAATATATTCTCGTTGATTACACAACATTATTACGAAAATAAGACATTTTGTTTTACAATAAATGGACTTTATGAATGTTTTAGAATACTATCTTGTCTGAAATGTTGAATATTTAACATAGTTAACACTTATAATCATGAAAAACCGACTTTATCTTATCTTTCTTATTGTATTTGTCTTTTTTACACAAGTTGATGTTTTTGCGTTTTCACTAGATACCTTAGTCGTGCAAAGCACTAATATGCAAAGAGATGTAGAGGTGCTGCTTATTAAACCTACTAAGCCTATTGAGCAAAACACACCTATAGTCTTTTTGCTGCATGGGTATGGTGGAAATCACCTACAATGGCTTGATATTAAGCCACAACTGCCCCAGTTAGCAGATCACTTAAATGTGGTTTTTGTTTGTCCTAATGCTTATAATTCGTGGTACTGGGACAGCCCTAAATTAAAGAACTCACAATACGAAAGTTTTTTTATTAGTGAGTTGATACCCTTTTTGGCGATCAATGAAGATCTTGTTTGTAAGCCTGAACAGACGGCTATTACAGGCCTAAGTATGGGTGGGCATGGAGCACTTTGGTATGCTAGTCGATACCCTCACATCTTTGGTGCTGTAGGTAGCATGAGTGGAGGGGTAGATTTGAGGGAGTTTGCTCATAACTGGAACTTAGAAGAGCATCTAGATTCATTTACAAATAATGTCCAGATTTGGAACAAACATACCGTGGCCGCACAACTGTCTGATTTATTAAAGTCTGACCAAGCTATTATTATCGACTGTGGTGTAGATGATTTCTTTTATTCGGTCAATGTTAAACTCCATGAAGAGTTATTAAGTAATAAGAGAGCACATGACTTTATTATAAGACCAGGAGCTCACAATCGCGCTTATTGGAATAATGCTATCGATTATCAGCTCCTGTTCTTTTGGAATTACTTCCATCAAAAAAGACTACTTGTTGATAATTAAATCTCTTGAGGTGTGTAAACCTTGTATTGGATAAGCTTTGATTTTGGAGGCAAATGAACGAGTATTTGCCTCTTTTATTTCACCTGGAGATAGGATGACATTCATAACTTTGGCCAAGACAGGCTCATTAATTTCTCCTAGTTGTCCAAATTGGTGGCGGTTGAAAAGTTGTTCTATCTCAGATACCTCCCAATCAGGACGGGCTTCAACTAAGCCATTGTGGTATATTCCTGGTTGGAACCCTGCGCTGTAATCGGTAAAATGATTGTTGTTGAAGATTTGACATACAATGGGCTGTATGTGCCAGCTTCCTTTATCAAATCCTATTGAGCCTACGTTCTTACCCACAGTGGTTTCTCCTATGACATATACCGGGATAAAGGTGTTGAGTGAATTAATTATGATTTCTGAAGCCGAGGCTGTATTCTGACTGGTGATTACAAATAACCTTTCAATGTCAAGATTGACAACAGAGCTACTGTTGCTAAGGTTGCCTTGAGCTGTTGCTAAGATCTGTGGCTTGTAGTTTGTAGCGTTTTCGGCTACTTTTTTACTGTTGTACTTCATGTAGCCCACTGTTTGATTAATGATTTCTCTTGGGCCTATCAGCGCCATGAGAAGCTCGGCACAACTCACATAGCCACCTCCGTTATAGCGTAAGTCAAGGATTAAATCTTTAGTACCTATTAAGTCGCTGGCTATCTTATCATGTAGATCTTGGTTGTAACTCAAATCCCTTGCTTTTTTATCTACATTGCCAGGAGTAAAATGGTTGTACACCAAGTAACCCGTGTTGCTGTCTAGCTTTTTTGTCAAATAGGTGGGCTGATCTACAACGGCTCTAGCTGCAGGGAGTGAAGTTTTACGAATAGACACAAAATCGCTATCAAAGGGAGGACGTATGTATGAAACAGTTGATAGTGGTCCTCCTCCTACTAGCCTCTGGACATCTTCAGGAGTTAGTGATTCTGAGTCTTGGTAGATAGAAAGAATTAAGTCTCCTCTTTGGAGTCCTGCTTCATCAGCAGGAGATCCTTCAGCAATATAGTTGACAAATACCCCAATAAGCTTATTTGTTTTCTCTTCTACTAAGGGTGTAAATGCTATACCATAACTATATTGAGTTTGGTGGATACTTCTAGATATGGGTATTTCAGCATTATCCTCAATGTATGAGAAGGGGTTCCCTCGGGTACCATCTTTATCACTAAGTAGGCTTCCAAAAAAAGCTTTAGGCTTATCTGTAAACCTAACATCTTTTCTTTCGGGGAGCTCTTCGTACCAATAATACCACTCTTCCATGGTATCGTAGATCCAGTGCTGTACATCTGTAAGCTCTTTTAACTCGTTGGAGCGGTCTTTGCCGCAAGCAGAGAATAAGACTAAGATACAGACTAATGCACTTAGTTTATAAATTACATGTTTGAAGTTCATTTGATTCATTCTATCGTTTTAGTATATGCGAATATATAAAAAGATAAATGAGATTGTAGAAAAATGCCTTAGAATTTAATCAATTAGTTTCTTTTTGATTTTATAGCCAAGGGCAGCTATGCAAATACTCATCAGTGGGCTAATATAATTGAAAAAACAGTAAGGTAGGTAAGTAAGAGTTGGCACACTTAGTATGGTGGCATGGGTCATACCACAGGAGTTCCAAGGAATGAGTACTGAAGTTACAGTTACGGCATCTTCTGTAGTTCTACTTAGGAGTCTACTTTCATACCCCATTTTTTTATAAATGTCTTTAAACATATTACTGGTTAAAATAACCGATATGTACTGATCAGCTGTGGCTAGATTGAGAAATAAACCCGAGCCGACAGTCGATGACACTAGGCTCAAGCGGCTTTTTATAATTCGAGTAAATGCGTCAGTGATGCTTTTAATCATTCCTGCTGCGATCATTGCTCCTCCAAAACACATGGCACATATAATAAGCCATACCGTATTTAGCATACCAGACATTCCTCTAGTGGCGACTAGCTCACTTAGAATAGTATTTGTGGTGTCTATTTGGGTCTCTCCGTATAGGGTAAGTAACACCCCTTTAAAAAGACCTTTATAGGTTTGTAGGCCGGTGTCATTGGCTATTTCCAGAAGGATGTCAAATTGGAAAAATAGACCAAAAATGAGAGCTAATAAAGTCGATAAGAATAAAGTGACAATAGAAGGAATTCGTTTAGCTATCATAAATGCTGTGACAACAGGTACGGCTAGTAAGTAAGGAGTAATGTAAAAACGTTCTGCCAATGTGTCCACAAATGCTTGAATATGGGCTGTATCGTTGGCTGTTTGAGTAAAACCTGCAATACCAAAAAGTATTAAGGTAATAATCAAAGAGGGTACTGTGGTGATAAGCATATATCTGATGTGCTGGAACAGTGGTGTTTCCGAAATGGATGAGGCTAGAATAGTTGTGTCAGAAAGTGGAGAGATCTTATCTCCGAAATAAGATCCAGAAATGATAGCTCCTGCTATCCATCCATCTGCAAATCCTTGAGCGCGGCCTATCCCCATTAGTGCTATGCCGATTGTTGCGATAGTGGTCCAAGAGCTTCCAGTCATTATAGATACTAAGGCACAAATGATGCAGGTTGAAGCGAGGAAAAACTTGGGGTGAATAACCTGGATGCCATAATAAATTAATGTAGGAACTACACCACTTACCATCCATATACTACTTAAGGCCCCAATAATAAGTAAAATAATCAAGGCTGTGCTCACCCCAGTAATGTTAGAGACTATGGCATTTTCAAAGTCAGCCCATCTTCTCTTGTAAAAGGTGATACCTATAAATACGCAGACTGCACTTGTACTTAATAAGGCTATTTGGCTTCCTCCTTCTAGTGCATCGCTACCAAAAATAGGGATGATTAAGATTAATAGTCCAATAAGAATACCTATGGGTAGTAAAGAAATGAGTGGTGTGGGTTGTTTTACCATTGTCCGACTAAAATTTTTATTTAGCCGACAAAGATATATTATTTATACAATTAATGCATAAATAATAGTCGAAATTGCGATAATACAGTCTAAAATGGATAAATATACTACTTCCTTATGCAGAAAAGCCATTCTTTTATGAAGTAGAGCCCTGTCAGAGAAAGAGCTAAGGACAGACCTGTATAAAAGGGTGCGATAAAATTGTTGGGTGCCAGGTTGAATTTTCTAAGCGAGATGCCTAGTGTCATCATAAAAGCCATAATTAACCAGCCTCTGGTGTCAAAAAACGCGTAAAATGGTTTAGGTTGTTCAAAAGCTAAAATACGTTTCGTGTATTTTTTATAAAGGGGTTGGAATATGGCAAAAAAGAACACAGAGAATGTGAGTACTGCAAAACCTATCTTATAGGCGTAAGCCATAGTTGTAATGCGCCAAGTCTCTATACCAATAATAAGTACATTGAGCCCGGCTATCAGCCATACGATGCCGGCAATAAGAAGCAAAGATTGTTTTTTTACCATTATTCTTGTGTGTTATGTGCACAAAGATATTAATTTGAATGAATAAAGTGCCTTTTTTAGCGAAATATAGGGGTGAGTAGAAGTACTCGTATTTCCACCCTGCCAAAAAACTTTTGTTCCCTGCACGAGGCATGCTCTGTCCCTGAAAGAGCCGTGTTGGATCAGGACCCGAGCAAATTCAGCCCAGCTACGCGCTTAGCCCTCAAAACTCCCTATATAATAAGGAGAAGAAAACAAGTAGTATTCTGGATCTATAAAAAGCTTATAAAAAAGATTTATAGTTAAAACAGTGATAGTAAGGCAGGTGTAATAAAACCGCACTAAAACTCATAAATAAAAGCATCAATAGCTTGGAGCGTATAGATAAATCCCTTACTTTTGCACCCGCTTTGTAAGAGTAACAAAGCCTAGACAAACTGACATATTGAATCCGTGTTTCCATGAGGAGGAAAGTAGGAGCTGTAAAGGATTACATCCAAA
>JASLIW010000009.1 GCA_030152865.1 Bacteroides sp. | reverse complement strand
ACCAATACTATTCTAAACGCCCTGCCTTTACTCCAAAACAAGGGCTATCACATCAGTGAAGCAAATGTGCGTAATGGATTTATGCAAGTTTGTCAGCTAACTGGCTTAATGGGTAGGTGGCAACAGCTCCAACAGAACCCTAGAGTGATTTGTGATACAGGACACAATGTAGCTGGTATAACTGCTATTGTAGAACAAATAAAACGCCAAGAATATGAGTCCTTACATATTGTTTTAGGCATGGTCAACGACAAGGACATACAGGGTGTCTTAAAGCTACTACCTACCGAAGCAAGCTATTACTTCACCCAAGCTTCTATACCCAGAGCTTTAGCTGCCAACGAGCTACAAGACTTGGCTAAGCCTTTAGGGCTAAAAGGAGATAGCTACCCTAGTGTATGGGAGGCTACTCAGGCTGCACTGGCCAACAGCAATAAAAATGACTTTGTATTTGTAGGTGGAAGTAGCTTTATTGTCGCTGACTTACTTAGCTCTTGCCAAAAATAATTATAACAAGACCATAAGCATGTTTACTCTAGGAGTAAACATGCACACTACCCTGAGCGGCTGGAAGATAATTAACACCTACCCAGGTAATCATCAGCAAGACAAAAGAGACACTCAATACCCACAAAGTAGCTTTAGGGTGCGAATTACGTAATCGCATATGTATATAGAGTAAATAACCACATGAAGTTACAAAAGCCCAAGTTTCTTTGGGATCCCAGGACCAATAGTGTCCCCAAGCCTCTTTAGCCCAAATAGCGCCCATTAACATACCTAGTAATAGGAATGCCAAACCTACATAGACCAAGTTGTCTAATAATTCATACAATCGCTGATCAACACGTCCTTTCTTGTAGTTGCGTAACTGAATAAAAGAGGTGATAGTTGCAGCACCCATCATGGCATAAGAGAGAATATAGACAGTCACATGGGGTATAAACCAATAGCTTTGTAGTGCAGGCATTAAGTTAGTTGAGTGAATCTCTGGTTTTAAAATATTCACCACAACAAACACCGATGCTACAACATTCGAAAACGATAATAACCACTTGTATCGCCAGCGGTAATAGGTAAGTAAACCTACAATTGCTATAAAAAAAGAGTACCACAAGCGAGTTTCTCCCATCGTTCGCAAAGGTGGTCGTGCCTGACCAATCCATAATCCAATAATAAAGGAGAAAAAGATAGCTATACCCAAAACTGTAAAAAACTTAGCAAACTTAGTATAGGCCTCCTTAAAAATAAGAAAAGCACTCAGCAGCCACAATACCACAGTAGCTAATGCAAAATAGATAAAAGCATCCCAAGTCATCGTAAACCTCCTTTCTTCTTACTTCCTGTCCAAAGTAAAATAACACAACCTAAAGCTAAAATAAAAATACCAACATAAACCCAAGATAGCCAAGGATCATAAACTAGTTCAAAGCTTGAATAGCTAGACATTTTTCCAGCTTGATTATCATAACCGTATTGATAAACAGTCCATCTACCCACACGTAGAGGTTTATTCACCTCCAAGCGAGTATGCACACGCTTCTCATCAGGGGTAAACACCTCAATATCTGAGATAAACCGCTTGGGTTCTGGTTGGGTCATAACAAGAGCGTATGTATCATCAATAGGCATAGTCATATAAAGCTGAGCTTGATTACCACTACTCACCCATGCCTTTTGAGTCTGGTCTCCATTTCTCAGTATAACTTGAGCTGCAGGACAAGAACCAGGCATTTTCAACTCAGTATAGGTGCTATCACTATTTCTCATTGCTTCATGAATGTAATCCACCACTTCTAGCTCGTAATTCCATAAGCTAGCTCGAGTTCGTTTCTCATCTATCTGAAAAAGATCTGGTCGATTTTCGGGTTGTACAGCTCCTGTTTCTAATTTGATAATAGCCAGTTTGGGAGGATACTCCTCCAGAATAAAGTCATTTAATTGAATAGCTATTGGTAGCTCTTCTAACTCTTGCTCCTTATTGTAAGCTCTCCACTCCACTTGTCCTTCATTTACATACATCACATACCTTTTGATATCAGAAGCTCCTAGACCCGCAGCAAACAACAACACCCATAATCCAATATGTGTAAAATAAAAAGCAGCATCAGCCTTTCTGAAACGAAGTAGTCGCCTAATGATCAAAGCTCCTAAGGCATAAAGCAAGAATAGATAGAGGAGAACAAAAGGCCAAGATGAAGTCATTTGAGAAAAACCCAAACGACTAAGCCAACCAGCATCCCCTGAACTCTGAGGCGCTAACTGAGGAGTCAAGCCCATAATCATAGTTAGGAAGAGCATCATAGCTAGCAAAGAAACAGCCAATGGAACTCCCGATAACCATTTATAAAAAGAGGTCTTACGAATCTTCAATAATAACAAGAGACTCAGTACCATAAAAATACCACAGTACATATTGATGGGGTAAGCTAAGAACAAGAAGTCGAAATTCCCCAAACTCAACTGCAGTAACACTCCTATTATGAAGAGACCAAGTACAATAACAAAGCTCTCTCGGTATCCCCAAGGAAACTGCCACATCTGTCTATCTTTGTTTTCCATACATTAAAAAAGAGTGCCCAAATGAATTTGGGACACTCTCAATCTAGTTTATAAATTTATTTACAGTTGAGCTGTAATTTTACCTTCTTCTTTTGCTTTTTGCACCCAAACTGGTGGTACTTTTTTTAACCACTGCTCTTTATCAGCCTTTAACTGCTCCATATCCAGACCAATAAACTCTTGAGCTTTTGATTTTGTCGAGATGTCTGGCATATCGAAGTCCTTTATCCCTTTTGCAAAAAACACTTTTTGCAACTCCATCTGAGCCTGTAGGGATTTATCTAGGCTATGCGCCAACACCCGTTGTGTTTCAACAGGAGCATGAAAAGAAGCACCATGTGAGGCTACTGCATAATCCCATCTCCACTGGGCCTGACGGATTAGCTTAAGCGCTTTAGCCATTTCAGCTTCTGTCGCACCATGATTCCAAGCTACTTTAGCCATAATATGTACTTGTGGCAATACTTCTTCAATACGATCTCTGATCTCTAGCGCTTTGTCTTGGTACTCATATACGTATTGACGCAATTCCTCTTCACTATCTCTATGACAAGTTTGACAGGTATTAGAGATATTCTTCAAGGGGCTTACCACTTGATGATTGGAGTATTTTATTCCCCCTTCGGACTTATAGGGCATATGACAATCTGCGCAGCTTAAACCACGTTTGTAGTGAGGCCCCATGGTGAAAATTTCATAATCTGGATGTTGAGCTTTAAGCATAGGAGCTCTACTCAAGCTATGCGTCCAGTCAGTAAACTCTGCCTCATCATAAAATCGCTCCATATCTTCTACAGATAAGCCATTATCCCAAGGAAATGTCAAATATTTATTTTCTCCTTTAAAGTGATATTCAACATGGCATTGAGCACATACTAAAGTACGCATTTCTTGCTGAGTAGCTTTTGTTATATCCATACCTCTACGCTCAAATGCCTCCACTAAGGCAGGGCGCGTAATCGTTAGATTCATAGTTTGCGGATCATGACAATCAGCGCAACCAATTGGATTCATCACCTCAGCGCCGAAATCACTCCACTTAGCCTTATAAAAATTCTCAAAGCCTTTATCTTGCATCAAGCGAGGGACATCAGGACCTTTACACGTCCAACAAGTACCTGGTTGCATATCACCTTCACCATCTTCTGGTGTCCCTGTACGTAATGTAGCACGTATATCTTCTATCGCATGCATGTGTCCTCTAGGAGCTGAGTAATCTCGTGAAAACGCATATCCAGCCCACATCACAACCATACTCGGACGTTCCTCCAAAACATCAGAGGGCGTATTACCCATATGTTTACTAGTAAAGTCCATATCAGCGGTCTTTAACCAAGTTTCGTATTCACGTGGGTAATTAATTCCCCACTGCTCACTTCGAGGTTCTATTCCACTAATTTCAATACGCTTATTATTAAATAAAGTTGCGATTTCTGCTCTACGTTCTGTTATCGAAGCAGCTAGTAAACCTAATATAAATACACCAACCATAACTACTGCGAATATCATCCAACCAATAGCAGGTCTCTTTTGTATTTTTTCTCCGAGTCTCTTAAACATATGATTCTAAGTTAATGTATTATTTGTTTTTATTCATTGAACGTTTTAACCAATCAGGAACGGGGGATTGAGGTAAAGGTACGATTGCATTGGGAGAAGACGCTAAGTTACTAATTTGTGTGTGAGGAACATCTCTGTGACAATCCCAACAGGCCTTACCCTCTCCTTTCTGAGTGTCTGCATAGCTTAACATACCCGTTTTTACAAAATCTTGGTTTAGTTGGGTATGACAGCGAATACAGTTTTGCATAATTACCTCATAGCTTTCATCACGAGGCCTCAAATTTTGGGGCTCTGCCTTCATCGTAAATACCGCAGCATGGTACAAACCATCTTTTGCTTTAAAGTAGTACTTGTTTAATACATTGTTATGAGGTACATGACAGTCGTTACAAGTAGCCCATCTTCCATGTGAACTATGATCCCAAGACTGGTAATAAGGAGTCATAATATGACAGTTAATACAAGCAGCTGGATCATCCGAGAGATAAGAGTGAGCGCGTGACATATACATCGTGTACCCTCCTAAACCTACTACCAGCCCTGCTACGATAAATAGAGGGAGTATGAACTGTACAGGAATATGGCGTAATATCGACTTCATGATAAACTATTTCTATAATTATAAATACCCTTAACTACTTGATTGTTTGACAAGCACTTAAAGTAACTTAGAATATACAACAAATATCTGAATTATTAAATTAATACAAAAAAAAGAGCCACCTAAATTTCAATAGGTGGCTCTTTTTTATTCCATACTCAGCTTACTGTGCTGAACTAAAATACTTTAAGAACTGTGTTCTTTCAAAATAATTAGCTCCACGTACATCCTTTTGATTCAACATACCTTTAAATTGATTAATTTTATCAAAACCCTTTTCTGTCATCCAGGTTGCTAGGAAGGTAAGCATTTTACGAATCTCTTCATCTGACTTCTTATATAATACACTACAAATCTCAACAGCTGTAGCTCCTGCCAATATGCATTTCACCACATCTTCAGGTTTGTGTATACCTCCTGAAGCAGCATAATCTACTTTATTCACTGCAGCAGAAGCTATTCCTATCCAACGCAGACTGTTGGCTAACTCACTGGAGTTACTTAATACAGAACCTGATACGTGCTTCATGGTATTGATGTTTATATCGGGTTGGTAAAAACGATTAAATAAAACCACAGCATCGGCTCCATTAGCATAAAGCTGTTCAATAAGAACGACAGGGTTCGTAAAGTTCTGACCCAACTTCATGATAATAGGAATAGTAACTATTTTTTTGATGTGCTTTAATATATCAATATGACGCTGCTCAAATGCACCGTACTGATAAGTAGCACTCGTTTGTAAAGCCAGAATATTAATCTCTATAGCATCAGCTCCAGCCGCTTCTATCTGTTTTGCAAAGTCTATCCATTCAGAGTCACTGTAGCAATTGATGCTCGCAATAATAGGCACCTCTCCACAAACAGCCTTACTTTCCTTAATGAGTGATAAGTATTCGCTTAATTTGTGATGACGTACATACTCTTGTAGGTAATCTCCACCTTCTGGATAGGCAGTTGAATCACTTTGACTTAACATCCTATCTGTTTCAATCATTATTTGCTCTTCAAACAAAGATTTTAACACAATAGCACCAGCACCAGCCTCTGCCAACTTTTGATTCTTCTCAGCACTATTTGTTAAGCCCGAGCTACTCACTATAATTGGATTTCTTAGGCTCAGCCCTGCAAATGTTGTTTTTAAATCGGTCATGTTACTTATAGATTTTCAGTATTGTCTCTTTTTAACTAAAGTACGCTATTTCCAAGTAATTAATAAGCCCTTTCACCAAATATTTTACTTCCTACTCGAATTAAGGTACTACCCTCTTCTATAGCTATCTTATAATCTTGGGACATCCCCATAGATATTTCTTTAAAATCAGGATCATTAGCAAAGAAGTCAGCCTTGATTTCTTCAAAAAACTGTTTTAAGCCACTAAACTCTTCTCGTACTCTATTCTCATCATTGGTGAGCGTAGCCATGCCCATTACTCCACAAAGCTTTACATATTCAAATTCTTTCCATAAACCTTGCTGGAGTAGCTCTCTACACTCCTGGTATGAAAACCCATATTTGCTCTGTTCATCGGCTATGTGAAGCTGGAGCAGACAAGGCACTACTCGATTTATCTTCTTGCCCTCTCTATTTATTGCTCGGTATAGCCTCAGCGAATCCAAACTATGAATCAGTGAAACATAGGGTACTATAAACTTGACCTTATTCCTTTGTAAATGACCTATAAAGTGCCACTCTATTTCTTTATGTAGAGCTAATTTCTCGTACTTTTCTTCAAATTCTTGAGCTCTACTCTCACCAAAGATACATTGTCCTGCTTGCAAAGCTTCTTCTATACATTCTACAGGATGAAACTTAGAAACAGCCACCAAGCGTACCCCTTGGGGTATTCCATTTTGTATCTTTTGAAGATTGGTAGTAATACTCATTCTTATTCTATTCTAAAGTTATTCTTGTTCAAACTCTGGTTTGTCGCCTGCGGTACTTTCACCATAAGGGTAAACATCCATGATTTTAGTTTCAGCAACCGATCCGATTTCATAATCTGCCATACTTCCCTCCATCCCTTGATCTAACTTACGAACAGCATCTCTTAAGTCAGCTGCTTGTACAAGCACGTAGGTACTCGACTTCTTCTCTGCACCACTTTTCTCATCCAGTGTGATAAAAGAAATTTTACATTTAAACCAACGATCAGCTGCCTCTTCTTCGCTAAAAAATATTTCACTGTAGTTGGCACGCTTTATATCAGATACGGTAAACTCACCTGAAATATAAGGAGTGATTTCCTCAATTATACGAGCCTCAGCTTCTGTAAAGCTTAAAGCGTCAAATAGGTAGGGTTCTGTTACTTTTTTGGCAACGCCACTTTCTGTCATCTTTTCGTAGCGTACTTTACACTCAAACCAGTTATGCATCATAATAGATATCTTTCTAATTTATATTGATAGTCATACAAAGGTACAAGAATATTTTTGGAATCGAAGAGCCCAAAGCTGAAAAGAAGGAGAATAAAAAAGAGGAAAACGAAGGAGTACTTATTGAGCTGTATCCTTAGTGTAGAGAATAAAAGTCGTTGCACCAGCTGTGATTACAGCTCCTGCCTCAATTTCTTTGTAGTGCCCGGGCAGAATCTCATCTGCACCCAAGAAAGTACCTGTCATGCTATCGTTATCGGTTAGTGTAAATACAAGCTCACCCTGCTCATTCTTCTCTGCATAAATCAAGGTGTGACGGCGGTCCATACTCATATCACCCGTAACTATCTGAATAGCAACATCAGAACCTGGAGATTGACGTCCAATTAAATTTTCACCTTCTTGCAAGGGAATCAACTGCTTCTCGGTAAAGACATTCTCTATTACAGAAATATAACCAAAAGGAGCTACTATATTTTCTTCCGTAAGCTGAACCTTTTTTGTCGGTTTCTTGGCCGTGAGGCGAATGCGAAATTTCTTTGCACACTCTTTACACTGTAGATCTATAGCTTCGCCTACCTCATACTTAGTAGCATCAAAAAAGACAGAACCTTGACACTTTGGACATCGTACTTTCTTCATACCTTACAGGATTATTTAAGCTTATAGATCCAAGCTGATTCGTATTCTTGATGAAGTGCTAATTCTTTCAAGGCTTGATAAGCCTCATCGGAAGTAGTGAAACAAGCTATGCTCACACGAGTTGGCCCTTCCCCACTTAAAACTTGTGCCTCTTCGTAACCGGATTGCTGTAAGCGATCTACTAAATGTTTGGCGTGGCTTTCTTGAACTGCACTTGCCACAATAATATGATAAGGCTTCGTACTAAGCACAGGCTCACTAACAGTTTCTTCGCTTATGTAATCTTCCTCATTGAGCACTTGCTCAAAAGAAGGGGTTAGTCGAGAGTAAGATATATCTGATTTTGAGGATACTGACTTGGTCATCGAGTCATTCACTGGTTCTTCTAGCTCAGAAACAGCAAGTTCTTGTTGTAAATGTATAGGAGTAGTGGTTATACTTTTTTGACTAAATTGAGCCCATAATTCTGTAGGCACAATTTTGGCATAGTTCACATCTACCACTTCGGTATTTTCGATAGGTGAACTAAACATAAATAAGGACACCACAGCCAACGCAATTACAGCCACTGCTCCAAAATAAGAATAAGAGGGCTGTGCTGCTGGTATATAGCTAGTAGGAGCTACTTTTTCAGCAAGGGCTTCTTCTCCAACGTGTATATCCTCATGACTTACCTCTGCGATAAGCTCTGCAACCTCCAACATTTCGAAAGAATCTAGACCATAGAAAAATGGACAGTCTAACACATTCTCCTCTGCCTTGAAAGAGTATTTATTACTCGCATTGCAAAAGAGCGTTCCGATACCTTCCAACTCTACACAGCCATTCTCTTCTAACTCACGACGCAGGGCCTCCGTATCTTTTGCCATCTTACGCTCAGCCTCTAGTTTGTTAAGCTGATAAGTAGCCATATAAGACTGCAGAAGCAAGCCATCATTTAAAGTCAGCTGATCGTTAAACCCAATAGTCAAGGCTGGAGGAATAAATAAATTATTCTCCGCATCACGCACAGCAGGCTTATAATGAGCGATAAAGCCTCCAAAACCTGGAACTATAGCTAAATCACTTTCAAGTAGTATTTTGGAAATGTGTTGTGTCAATTCTATCATACCTGCAAAATTATGCTTTTATTTCGTAAATCCATAAAAAAACTACATTAAGTTATAAAACATATTCCGACTATCCAAATCTAGACTAAAACACCCTAGATATGCCAGTTACAAGCTCAAACCATCAGACTTCTCTTCTCCCTAAAGAGCAGCTAAACCAGCAAGCTAGTCCTTACAACAAGATTTGTAAGCTAAACCGTAAAGCAGACTAAGCTAAGCAATTGAAAACAACGAAACTCAAACAGATTATCAATTATATTTTATACTTTTGCTGACAGGATGATGTGATTTATACTTATCTATCTTCACTCATTTATCTATATATATTAAGTACAGAAATAGTAAATCATTTTTTACGCCAGTAGTTATATGAAAATTGCAATTGTAGGAACAGGGTATGTTGGATTAGTAACAGGTACATGTTTCGCTGAAATAGGAGTAGAGGTAAATTGTATTGATACCGATGCAAAAAAAATTGAAGCCCTACTCAATGGACAGATCCCCATCTATGAAAATGGATTAGAAGAACTTGTTCTTCGCAATGTAGAAGCAGGAAGACTACACTTTTCTACCTCTTTAGAAGAATGCCTAAATGAGGTAGATGTTGTATTTAGTGCAGTAGGTACTCCCCCCGATGAGGATGGTAGTGCAGATTTAAAGTATGTACTTCAAGTAGCCCGCACCATCGGCCAAAACATGAATAAGTATCTCTTAGTAGTCACAAAAAGCACTGTTCCTGTAGGTACGGCAAAGAAAGTTCGTCAAGCCATCCAAGAAGAGCTACTTAAGCGTAATGTAAATATAGACTTTGACGTAGCATCCAACCCAGAGTTTCTGAAAGAGGGCAATGCCATCGCCGATTTTATGAGCCCAGACCGTGTAGTGGTGGGAGTAGATTCAGAGCGTGCAAAGGAGATAATGACCAAACTATACAAGCCCTTCTTACTAAACAATTTTCGTGTACTATTTATGGACATAGCCTCAGCCGAAATGACCAAGTATGCTGCCAACTCTATGCTTGCCACCCGAATTAGCTTTATGAATGACATAGCCAACCTTTGCGAGTTAGTAGGTGCTGATGTAAACATGGTCCGTTTAGGCATAGGCTCTGATACCCGTATTGGACGAAAATTCCTCTACCCAGGCATAGGCTATGGTGGCTCATGCTTTCCCAAAGACATTAAAGCACTTATTCGAACAGGCCAGGAAAACAACTACACACTCCGTGTTCTTGAAGCTGTAGATGAGGTTAATGAGCTACAGAAAAGTGTTCTTTTTGAAAAATTTAAAGCCTATTTCAAAGGCGATATCAAGGGTAAAACAGTAGCCTTGTGGGGACTTTCTTTTAAGCCAGAAACCGATGACATGCGAGAGGCCCCCTCTCTTGTTATTATAGAACACCTACTCCAAGCAGGCTGTACAGTACAGGTTTATGACCCTGCTGCTATGGACGAGTGCAAAAGACGCTTAGGGAATCAAGTTATATACGCCAAAGACCATTATGAAGCCACACTTGAGGCAGATGCATTAATGCTTATTACGGAGTGGAAAGAGTTTAGACTTCCCTCCTGGCCCATCATCAAAAAAGCGATGCGTACACCACTTGTCTTTGATGGGCGAAACATTTACGAGCAACAAGAACTCCAGGCCCAAGGTTTTGAGTATTTTTGCATAGGACTCTAAAAAACTACTACAAGTCAGCAATAGATAAAAAAGATTCATAGCCAATTGTGCTGAGATGGCTGTTTTATTATCTATTTTAATAGCAAACCTATTTTCAATGAAAATAACTCTATTTTTAGTCACTGTTTTGTGCTGCTACTCTTGTTCCTCTAAGCAAGAAAAACAAACGCAAAACACCTCTACAACACATAAGAAAGAGCAAAGGGAAAACAAGCAAGCCAAAGAGCAGCTCCAGGGAGTTTGGTACACCGAAGAAGCCAACACTCCTCTACTCTTTGTCAGCGGTGACACTTTACGCTTTATAGATCAAGCCGACTCACCTATGGAGTTTAAAGTCTATAAGGATAGTCTTTATACCTATGGCTATGACACCACCAGCTATAAGATCGATTATCAATCTGAATATAACTTCTGGTTTCACTCTTTCTCTGATCGCATCATCAAACTTTATAAATCAGAAAATGTAGAAGACTCGCTCTACTTCTCAAGTAAGCAACTCAATCTACCCACATCCATATATTCAGAAGTAGTCAAAAAAGACTCTGTTGTTTATTATGACTCCCGTAGATTTAGAGGCTATGTCTATATCAACCCTTCCACCTACAAGGTCAACAAGCCCAGTTATACAGACGAGGGAATTCGGATAGATAATATCTTTTACGACAACATCATCCATATTTGCGTTTATGAAGGTACTACGAGTCTGTTTGCTAAAGATGTGTATAAGAAAGACTTCAAATCTCTCCTAACCGATGCCTTTTATGAGCAAGCTATTCTTGCTAATATCGATTTTGAGGGAGTAAATAGTGAGGGCTATCATTTTACCGCCTACCTACAAGTACCTGATAGTTTTATGTACAATGTAGTTGCCTTAGACATTAGCTTTGAGGGCGAAATGAATATGAAGCTCTTGAATGATTACTAAACTAGTACATCCTATTGATAAACCTTGTGAATAGGAGTATCTACCCACTTATTTTGATGTAACTCTTTGACCGTAGTATAACCTGCTTGGAATAAAGCCTTCAAGGCCTCAGCTCTACCTGCATTGAGCTTCTCTACGCGATGCGCATCACTAGAAACCACAACAGCTACTTCTAGCTCTCTAAGCAGCTTAAAATGAGCTGCATTAGGAAAAAACTCACCTATATGCGGGTAAGCCTTGGTATTTACTTCTACTAAACACCCATGCTGTGCTATAAATTCAAAATAATCACGAATCAGATGCTTATAGAAAGAAGACTCACAAATCCCTTTAGCACAAGCAGCACTATTCTTACTCACTTTATCACAGTGACCTAGGATATCAAAGCCACCCACACGAATCAACGCCCTCATGGCATCAAAGTAGCGGTAGATAAGCTCTTCATAATCCCCATTAAAATACTTGGCCACCTGCTCTGCAAATAGCTCAGCTCCTGTATCTATATCGACATACCCACCCGTATCTAAACCCAGCAGGTGTACGGAGCCTATGCTATAATCAAGTCCTAAGCGAGTAAACTCATCACAAGAAGGATTGTAGGTATCAGAGAGATAATCTATCTCTAGACCGACATAAAACTCAATTTGTGAGCGGTACTTTTCTTGCAGCTGAAAACACTCAGCCAAATACTCTTCCATCTTATCCCACTCCATATTCCAAGAAGTAGAAAAAGGAAGAGGTCCATGAGAAGAACTTCCATATGAGGTAAAGCCCAAGCTAATAGCCTCTAATAACATCTCCTCGACCGAAGCCTGTCCATCACAATAAGTAGAGTGGCTGTGGTAGTTGCTTAAATTCATTATTCCTCCAATTCACTAAGTTCTAACCAACGCATGGACTTCTCATCAATTAGATCGTCTATTTCAGAAAAGCGCTTAGACTTGGTAGTCAACTCTTCTACAGATAAATCACCACTACAAAGAGCCTGTTCTAATTCCTTTTTTTCTTCTTCCAAAACCTGGATCTCTTTTTCCAGAGATTTAAACTCCTGCTTTTCAGCATAGCTCATGCGTTTTTTCTCATTGTGTCGCACACGCCCATGCTTCTCCTTATCATCATCCTTTGTTTTCTCTTGAGCCAAACGATTTTCTTCCTCTTCTTTAAACTCTTTCCACTCCCTATATTGGGTGTAGTTGCCTGGGAAATTGCGAATATCTCCTCCACCATTGAATACCAAGAGGTGATCTACCACCTTATCCATAAAGTAGCGGTCGTGAGAAATAACAATCAAACAACCTTTGAAGCTTTGTAAATACTCTTCGAGTACATTCAAGGTCATGATGTCTAAATCATTGGTAGGCTCGTCTAGTACTAAAAAGTTTGGACTTTGCATCAAGATGGTACACAGATACAAGCGACGTCGCTCTCCCCCACTCAGCTTATAGACATAGCTATACTGCGTTTCGGGCGTAAATAGGAAGTGTTGTAAAAACTGAGAAGCTGTCAATTGCTTTCCATTACCAAGATCCACCACTTCTGCTATTTCTCGCACCACATCAATCACCTTCATCTGCTCATCAAACTCCAAACCCTGCTGAGAGTAATACCCAAAGCGCACAGTTTCACCAATATCTATGGTACCCTTATCAGGCTTTACAAGCCCCATCAAGATTTTAATAAAGGTAGATTTACCCGTACCATTATCTCCTACTATCCCCATCTTCTCATAACGAGAAAAAGTGTAAGAGAAATCATCGAGTATAACTAAATCGCCAAAACTCTTAGAAACCTGCTCTGCCTCAAAAATCTTAGACCCGATATAAGAGGCCTTCACATTTAGCTGTACACTGCTATCATCAAACTGACGTTTGGCCACCTTCTCCAGCTCATAAAAGGCCTCTTCTCTGTAACGTGCTTTGTGCCCACGTGCTTGAGGCATTCTACGCATCCAATCGAGCTCGGTACGGTATAGATTCTTGGCCTTAGCTACTTCAGCATCTGCTGCATCCATACGCTCTTGACGCTTCTCTAAGTAGTAACTGTAGTTGCCTTTGTAGGTGTACATCTGTCGGTTATCTATCTCCATAATCACATCACAGACACGGTCCAAAAAGTAGCGATCGTGGGTAACCATAAGTAGACTCAAATTGGAGCGACGCAAATAGCCTTCTAACCATTCTGTCATATCTAGATCCAGATGGTTGGTGGGCTCATCTAAAATCAACAAATCGGGTTCGGTGATCAAGGTGTTAGCTAAGGCAATACGCTTAAGCTGACCTCCAGAAAGCTGACTTATTTTTTGATTAAAGTTCGTGATTTTTAGCTGACTTAGAATCTGCTTTACTTTTTGTTCGTACTCCCAAGCATTGAGCAAATCCATCTGAGATAGTATTTTCTCTAAACCAGGATTGCCTTCCGTTTGCAGGCATACTTCATACTTTTTGATTAGCTCTATCACCTCATTGCCATGATGAAAACAAGCCTCTATTACTGTCAGATGTTCTGGATAAGTAGGGTCTTGCTCTAAGTAGCCTACCCTCAAGTCGCGCTTAAAAGCAATTCTTCCTGAGTCGTAGCCCTCTTTCCCAGCAATTATATTGAGCAAGGTAGATTTACCTGTGCCATTTTTGGCAATCAAGCCTATACGATCGCCTTGAAGCACTCCCATATTGAGGTCTTCGAACAGCACTAAATCGCCAAAAGACTTCGTTAAATTTTCTATCTGTAAATAACTGATCATGTTCTATCTTTCAATTTTATAATAAGGAGATAAGCACTTGTAATTAGTGTAAACTAGCTAATACTTCTGTGTAACTTGCAGGAATGCTAAATTCTTCTCCTGCACGAATCTTGCTCCATACTAGCTTCATGGGATCTATCATCTTTTGAGTAGGCTCATAGATTAAGACAGGGTCTTCTCTGTTGCCATCAATCAGGGTGTACCACTCCATTCCTTCTATTTCATGGGTAAGTATCACCCCTATGGTCAGACCTAAGGCCTGCCAACTATTTCTATTTTTCTTGCCAATGGTCTCAGAAGCCTTCAGCTTTTCGAGCTTATCCAAATCTTCCTCTACACCCTGAAAATCTACCGTCAGCTGCTCTTTAACACGAGTTATGACCCATTCGTAGGCTTCATTGATCAGATAGATCTCTGAAAGACGAATAGGAATAAGCTCTGCGGGGTACTTTTTATTTAAATCTCTTACTTCAATGGAGTTTAAAATTTGTTCTACACAGCTAGAATCTTGTCCAGATAAACTTGTAAATGTACAGTAAAACACCATATCATCCACTCCATAAACCCACTGATGTGAAACAAATTCTTGATTATCCTCCTCGAAGGAAGAAAGCTCATAGGCCCCTGCTCCCTGAGCTAACTGTATGGACTTGGCTTGCTTGCGAGCAGCTAATTCTTGCTGAACCAACTGCTGTCCATACTCAGGAGTATCGCCTTTGATTCCAGATATACGGAAATTACCGTCCCAAGCATTGGGATTGTAGAATAAAAACGAACCTTCTCCATCTTCAAACTCAAACCACTGAGCAGGGTATTCGAAAGAAAACCAGTTATTGGGAGATATATATTTTTTTGTCTCTTGCATGCTAATTTGACTATTTAGAGATTATTTTCTAAGTATACAAATTTAATACGAGAAGCACTCATATACAAAGGAGAACTACTAAATATCCCTAGCAAAGGCAGAATTTATTCATATTAGGCTTTCTTAGCTAATAATTTTCAATTCAAAATTTTGCAATACGGAAAGAAGCATCTATATTTGCATTCGTTATAACAAAGGTGTGTTAGTTCAGCTGGTTAGAATGCCTGCCTGTCACGCAGGAGGTCACGGGTTCGAGTCCCGTACATACC
>JASLIW010000105.1 GCA_030152865.1 Bacteroides sp. | reverse complement strand
AAAAATAACACTTTTATGATGAGTAGCCTAACTAAGAGGGACAAAGAAAAATTTATGCAACGCTGCATACAGCTCGCAAAATCTGGAAAACTACATGCTGCACCCAATCCTATGGTTGGTGCCGTTATTGTCCACAACCATCAAATTATAGGAGAGGGCTATCATATCAAAAGTGGAAGTGCTCATGCTGAAGTAAACGCCATACAAGCAGTCGAGAAAAAAGAGCTACTACCTCAATCCACTATTTTTGTCAGTTTAGAACCCTGTTCGCATACAGGCAAGACACCACCCTGCGCTGATTTAATCATTGAAAGTGGTATTCCTCAAGTGATTATTGGATGTCAGGATCCTTTTAGCCAGGTGGCAGGAAATGGAATAAAAAAGCTTCAACAGGCTGGAATTCAGGTAGAGGTAGGCATACTGGAGGAGCAGTGTAAACAACTCATTCACCGGTTCTATACCTTCCATAGTAAAAAGCGCCCGTACATCCTCTTAAAATGGGCACAGTCTGCTGACTTCTTTTTGGATAAAATCAGAGACGCTGGTCGCCCTACTATTCTATCAACACCCTTAAGTAGTCTCTTTACACACAAAAGGAGAGCGGAGGTTTCTGCTATTCTAGTAGGACGCAAAACCGCTTTACTTGACAATCCGTCCCTAACAACTAGACACTGGTACCCCAAACACCCTATTCGCTTAGTGATAGACAGAAACTTAAGTCTGCCTCATAATCTTCATCTATTTGACGGAAAGGTACCTACAATTGTCTTTACAGCGAAGAGAGAGCAAGAAAACAGAGAAAACTTAGAGTATATAAGTTTAGATTTCACTCAAGATATTATACCACAGCTTTTAGCTACGCTTTATAAGCGGAACATACAATCTATTTTAGTAGAGGGTGGGAGTACCCTGCTACAGTCTTTTATTAAATGTAATTTATGGGACGAAATACATATTGAGCAAAGCCAACAACTCATTGGTCAAGGTGTTCCTAGCCCCCAACTACCCAACAATAACTTTGAAACATGCAAGCTATTGGGCAGTAAATTCATGCTGGTTCACGCAAAACAATAAGAGTAGAGCAAAAGAGACTACTTTTCTACTCAGAACCAATGAATATGTTAAATTCTTGTATTCTTATAGTTAGGATCATTTAAGAGTATGAAAAGAATAGTTATATTTGCGAATACTTCTTTCTAAATTAAAGAAGCTTTCTATATTTAGGATTATCCTATGTAGAAAGGATTTATGATTGAGGAATTGGTGGCTCCCATACTTAATTTACGATAAAAGTAGAGAGTTAATCTAGATAAGTAGAAAATGTTCCTAAATTTGTACTTTAGAAAAATCTAACAAATGAAAATAAAAATTTTATCCATACTTTCAGGTTTAGCTATTATCACGATAATGGCAACATCCTGCCTGAAATCAGATCATAATGAATTTGCCCTAAGTACAGATACCAATGTATATGCTATTAGCATAGGCAAGGTTGCTGGCAAAGATGTTCCTTTAAGTATAGACACAAAGAAAGGACGCATATTCAATAACACTCCTCTCCCCTACGGCTCCGACACACTGATTAACAAAACTATATTCCAAGAAATTAGAACAACAACAGGAATACTCTCTAGAAAAGATAAAGAGGGGAATGATACGATATTTGCATATTCTGTTGATACAATAGACTTAACAAAAGAGTTCGAGTTTAAGGTGTATTCTATGGCACCGGATGTAAGTAAGACATATACTGTAAATATCAAATACTATAAGCAAGACCCTGAAGTGCTGCAATGGAGAAAACGTCCTCTAGATTTTACTTTAGGAAACAAGCAAAATCTAAGTACTCAGATTGATAATAAACTCTATATCATTACCCCTGAAGGAAAGGCTTATACTTATTTCGAAGGAAGCAGCCAAGAACTTACTCCTACAGGGCTACCTAATGGTGTCACTTTTAAAAGCTTAACAGCATGTGCAAGTAATAATAGCCTTTACTTATTAGGATCTGATAAGGTTATATATCAATCAAGTGATCAAGCTCTTAGCTGGGAGGCAACAAGCTGGGGTACAAATGTAGAGGAAATTCTAGCCATTAGCCCAGGCGCTGAGATTTTTGCAATCCTAGCACAGGATAATAAAAAGGTTTTTAGCAAGTTAGACTTATCTCAAGATGACAAAGGCTGGAAGTCTTCAAGCTCTCAAGTTCCAAATGACTTTCCTATCCATAACCTAAGTACTACTTTTAATACGGATAGGGGCTTAGCCTTTGCGATAGGTGCTCCAAAGCCAAATGAAGATATGGTTGTTTGGATGAGTGAATCTGGACTAAACTGGGTAAAAATGACACCTACTGATTTAGAACAAGTCTGTCCATACCTTGAACAACCCCATTTGTTTTATTTTACAGGGAAACTTTACGCATTTGATGGCATGCAAGACTCCATCTATTCTTCTACAGATGGCATACATTGGAAGCTAATCGAAGAGAAATTCTTGCTCCCCGAAAAGTTTAATAAAACAGGAGCTTCATTAGTAATAGATGACACTCAAACTTTATGGCTTCTTGAGAATTCTCAAGCTTATATTTGGGAAGGAGTCCTCAATTTATTTATAGAGGATCTTAACTAGAAATAGAGGATAGAGCATTTAGACGCAACTTACATGTTAAACAAAGAAGATTTAGATACAAATAACATCCCCAAGCACATTGCCATTATCATGGATGGTAATGGTAGGTGGGCAAAGCAACGCAATAAAGAAAGGAGCTTTGGGCATCAAGCTGGCGCTGACACGGTATATAAGACTGTGGAGCAGGCAGCAAAACTAGGCGTCCGATACCTTACCCTATACACCTTCTCTTCTGAGAACTGGAATCGTCCAGAAACAGAAATCACAGCTTTGATGACTCTTCTTATGGAGTCACTGGATGATAAGCTATTTATGGAAAATGATATCAAGTTTGCTATAATAGGTGAGGAGGATAGACTGCCAGAAAATGTTAGGGAAAAGTTAAACTCCACCATCCAAAAGACAAGACAGAACAAACGAATGACTTTGGTTCTTGCTCTTAGTTACTCCTCTCATTGGGAGCTAACAGAAGCGACAAAAAAAATAGCGGCTCAGGTGAAAGAAGGAAAGTTAGAGGTAGAAGAGATTACTCCCGACATAATTAGCCAAAATCTAGCAACTCATTTCATGCCTAATCCTGACTTACTAATTAGGACTGGCGGAGAGTACAGATTAAGTAACTACCTATTATGGCAATGTGCCTATACAGAATTCTATTTCTGCGACACATATTGGCCAGATTTCTCTGAGCAACATTTCATACATGCGATAATAGATTATCAGCAAAGAGAGAGAAGATTTGGTAAAACTAGTGAACAAGTAAATAAGTGAAATTTAATCAAAGATAAATGCATTACAATAAAATAAGCATTCTACTATTCATCACAGCTCTATTCCTGTTAATCCCTACTGGATATGCTCAGCATGATGGTTCTAATGACAAACCGACGATAATCTATTCGGGTACACCCAAGAAATATGTAATCGCTGATATTCAAATAGAAGGAGTAAAAAACTATGAGGATTTTGCTCTAATTAGTCTGTCTGGTCTCTCAATTGGACAGGAGATAGAAGTACCTGGACAAGCCATTACTGATGCTATTAATCGCTACTGGAAGCACGGGCTTTTCTCTAATGTGAAAATTACGGCAGAGAAGATTGAAAGAGACAAGATTTGGTTGAAAATAACCTTGTCACAGCGCCCTAGAATCTCTGAATTAAATTTCCATGGTGTTAAGAAGTCAGAACGAAAGGATCTACAGGCTAAGCTAGGTATGATGGAAGGTAGCCAGATTACACCACACATCATCAACCGCTCCAAACTAATCATCAAAAAGTATTTTGAAGACAAGGGATTTAAAAATGCAGATGTTGTAATTGTACAAAAAGATGATAGCAAGAAAGATGGCGAACATCGCGTGTCAGTAGACATTAGAATTGATAAAAAAGAGAAGATAAAAGTTCACAAGATATATATCACTGGTAACGAAGCTCTAAAAGAAGGTAAAATTAAAAGAGCGATGAAGAAAACCAATGAAAAGGGTAAGCTTCGCAACCTCTTCAAAACCAAAAAGTTCATTGATGAGAACTATAGGAATGATAAAAAACTAATTATAGAAAAATATAACGAGTTAGGATACAGAGATGCCTATATCAAGAAAGATAGTGTAGCTACCTTTGATGAAAAAACGGTAGATGTTTATCTGGATATCGATGAGGGTAAAAAGTATTACATCCGAAACATCAACTGGGTAGGTAATACACTCTACCCTACTGAGCAATTGGAGTTTTTACTCCAAATGAAAAAGGGTGATGTATACAACCAAAAAATGCTAATGGAACGTACCGTTACAGACGATGATGCAATTGGTAACCTCTATTACAACAATGGTTATATATTCTACCGTTTAGATCCTGTTGAGGTTAATATTGCAAATGACTCTGTGGACTTAGAGATGCGTATTTTTGAAGGTCAACCGGCAACTATAAATAAAGTACGGATTAATGGTAATAGCCGTGTGTATGAAAATGTAGTACGCCGTGAGCTAAGAACTGTTCCTGGAGAGCTTTTTAGTAAAGACAACATCATGCGTTCTGTCCGTGAGTTGCAACAAATGGGGCATTTTGACCCAGAAAACATCGTTCCTGATATTCAACCTGATTATGAAACATCAACAGTTGATATCAGCTATGACTTAGTTTCTAAATCAAATGACCAAATAGAGTTCTCCGCAGGCTGGGGACAAACAGGGGTCATTGGTAAGTTAAGCTTGAAGTTTACTAACTTCTCACTAGCCAACCTACTACGCCCAGGGAAGAACCACAGAGGTATCTTACCTCAAGGTGATGGACAGACTCTTACACTCAGTGCACAAACCAACGCAAAGTACTACCAATCATACAGTATGTCTTTCTTTGACCCTTGGTTTGGTGGGAAGCGCCCCAATTCATTCTCTTTGTCTGCATTCTACTCCATACAGACAGATATTAGTAGTAGGTACTACAATGATTCTTACTACAACAATATCTACAACATGGGATACTATGGTGGATACGGTGGTTATGGAGGATACGGAGGATATGGTGGTGGATATAACGCCTATGAAAACTTCTACGATCCAGATAAGTCTCTAAAAGTATTTGGGCTATCAGCAGGTTGGGGTAAGCGTCTGACTTGGCCTGATGACTACTTTACATTTAGTGCAAACGTATCATACCAGCGCTTTATGCTAAAGGACTGGCAGTACTTCCTTATTAGAAATGGTAATTCTAATAACCTAAGTATTAACTTAACCTTAGCTAGAGCATCATTCGATAACCCTATTTTCCCAAGACAGGGTTCAGACTTCTCACTATCTGTTCAGTTTACACCCCCATACTCTTTGTGGGATGGCAAGAAATATAGTGAGTATGATGATCGTAAAGATGAGGACTTGAGTAAAAAGCATAAATGGATAGAGTACCACAAATGGAAATTCAATGCCAAGACCTACACTTCATTAATGGACTACACACGCTTTAAACGTGTACCCGTATTGATGACCAGAACAGAAGTGGGTATCTTAGGCCATTACAACAACAATAAACGCTCTCCTTTTGAAACCTTTGATATGGGAGGGGATGGCATGTCAGGATATGCAGGGTATGCTACTGAAATGATTGCTTTACGTGGTTATGAAAACAACAGCTTAACTCCTCCAGGAGGTGGTTATGCATATACCAGACTTGGCTTGGAGTTACGCTACCCGCTTATGCTAGAGCCTACAACTAGTATTTACATCTTAGGTTTTGCAGAGGCAGGAAATGCTTGGAATAAGATCAAAGAATTTAACCCATTTGAGCTGAAGCGATCTGCAGGTGTAGGTGTACGTATTTTCTTACCTATGATTGGTATGATGGGTATAGACTGGGGCTATGGATTTGATAAAGTCAATGGATCTTCACAGTATGGAGGTAGTCAATTCCACTTTGTGCTCGGTCAAGAGTTTTAGTCCAATAATAATTTTAAAACGAATAAGTTATGAAAAAGTCAATATTTGTCACTTTGCTAGTAGGCTTAATAGCTAGTACTAATGTGTTTGCTCAAAAATTTGCATTTATTGATACAGAATATATTTTGAGCAACATCAGTGAATACACTTCCAATCAAAATAAAATCGATAGTAAAGCTAAAACCTATCAAGATGAAATTCAAAAAGCATCTGAGGATTTCAAAAAGATGATTGAGGATTTTCAAGCTAAGGCAAAGAGCATGAATGAAAGTCAACGCACTAAGATGCAAGAAACAATACTCCAAAAGGAACAAGCTGTCATGGAGCTAGGCAACAAATATTTTGGGCCCGATGGAGCCATAGAAGATATGAAGGCAAAACTGCTAGACCCTTTCTATGATAAGATATACGAAGCCAGTAAAATTATTGCTACAAAAGAGGACTATGCAGCTATTATTGACAGGGCTACCGCAACGAGTATTATATTTGCTTTACCTCAATACGATATTAGTAATGAGGTCTTAGCAATCATGGGATATTCAAAATAAATTTATACATTTGTAAACTATACTACTGATAAAATAAAACTATAAACATAAAGTTATGCTGAAAAGAATTTTACTAATAGTGATGCTAATTCTCCCGATGGGTGTAATGGCTCAAACGATGAAGTTTGGACACACAAACTCTCAAGACCTTATTGTCGATATGCCAGAGTTCAAAAAAGCTGAGAATGAGCTAAAAGCTTTGCAAGACAAATATGCAGAAGAGTTCCAAAGAAGCCAAGACGAGTTTTCTAAAAAGGCTCAACAGTTTCAACAAGATATGAGTGAAAACACACTTCCTCAAAACATCGCTGAGAGAAGACAAAAAGAACTACAAGACATGGGCCAAAGACTAGAAGCATTTCAACAAGAAGCTTATCAGTCTATGCAAAAAGCACAAATGGACTTAATGGCTCCAATCTATAAGAAGATCAATGAAGCAATTCAAGCAGTTGGTAAAAAAGAAGGATTAATTTATATCTTTGACATGGCTAGTGCTACAATACCATATGTAGATGCTCAACAAAGTAAAGATGTAACTAATTTAATCAAGGCTCAATTAAAATAATTGGCGTTCATTAAAAATACTAATAAGGGTTGAAGCTAGTCTTTGACCCTTTTTTCATACCTGAAATTTATGAATGACAGACTCTCAAAAGTTCCTGGACCTATAGGCATATTCGATTCTGGCTACGGAGGACTCACAGTCCTAAGTAAAATTAGGGCTGAACTCCCTAACTACGATTACATCTACCTGGGTGACAATGCACGAGCTCCATATGGAACAAGATCGTTCGAACTAGTCTACAAATTTACACTTCAAGCTGTCAAGCACTTATTTAGTCGAGGGTGTCACCTAGTTATTTTAGCTTGCAATACGGCATCAGCTAAAGCTCTTCGATCTATTCAACAGAAAGACCTTCCAACTCTTGACCCCAATAGAAGAGTCTTAGGAGTAATTCGCCCTACTGTAGAAGCCCTACATACGATCACGAAGACCAACCATATTGGAGTAGTGGCCACAACAGGAACCGTCCTTTCTCAGTCTTACGAACTTGAGCTAAAAAAAATAGCTCCACACATAGACGTTTCAAGCCAAGCCTGTCCTATGTGGGTACCCTTAGTTGAGAATAATGAGTTCAACAAACCTGGTGCAGATTATTTTATCAAGCAAGGTATCGATAACTTACTGTCTAGAGACGAGCAGATAGACAGCATACTTCTTGGTTGTACACACTATCCTTTATTGCAAGATAAGATCGAACTTTTCAGCCCAAATAACGTTAAAATAATAGCACAAGGAGAGTATGTAGCTCGAAGCCTTAAAGACTACTTACAGCGTCATCCTAATATGGATCAACGTTGTACAAAACAAGGAACTTGTCACTATCTGACAACTGAATCTAGGAGTAAGTTTAAAGACTCAGCTTCTATCTTCCTCAAAGATGCAATTAACAATGTAGAGCAAATAACGCTCGAATAAACCAGAATACCATGAAGGAAAGAGAAGGGCAACACGTTGTAGTGTACGAAGGAAGTGAATGGGAGTGTAACTTGGTGTTAAGTCTATTAAAAGCAAATCAGATTCAAACAGCAGTCTTACTTAACCATCAAGACTCTGCTTACAAAGGGATATTTAATACAAACAATCAAATTTTTGTTCACCAATCTGAACAGACTAAAGCTCTTGAAATCATAAAAGAGAGCTCCTCAGAACAACAACCCTAAAACAAAATGAAACAATTTACATGTGTCAAAGACTTAGGTGACTTACATCAAGCTATTGAAGAAGCTACTGAAGTCAAAAAGGACCGCTATCAATGGGATACACTAGGAAAGAATAAAACACTCCTAATGATATTCTTTAACTCCAGCCTACGAACACGCCTAAGCACGCAAAAAGCAGCTTTAAACCTGGGTATGAATGTCATCGTATTAGATATAAACCAAGGGGCCTGGAAGCTGGAAACTGAAAGAGGTGTTATCATGGATGGAGACAAGCCAGAACACCTATTGGAAGCAATTCCTGTTATGGGCTGCTACTGCGATATCATCGGCGTACGCTCTTTTGCACAGCTCAAGGACAGGGATTATGACTATAATGAGACAATCCTCAAGCAGTTTATTAGATACTCAGGAAAGCCTGTATTTTCCATGGAGGCTGCAACACGACATCCACTACAAAGCTTTGCTGATCTGATTACCATTGAAGAGTATAAAAAGACAGATCGACCTAAGGTGGTTATGTCTTGGGCTCCCCATCCCAACCCACTTCCTCAAGCAGTACCTAACTCATTTGCGGAGTGGATGAATGCAACAGATTATGAGTTTGTAATCACACATCCTGAAGGCTATGAATTGGATCCAAAATTTGTGGGTTCGGCTCAGGTAGAATACAATCAGATGAAAGCTTTTGAAAATGCTGATTTTGTATATGCCAAAAACTGGTCTGCCTATACCGATGAGCATTATGGAAAAGTATTAAGTAAAGATAGAGCATGGACAGTAGCAGAGGAACAAATGGCTGTTACTAAGAATGCTTATTTTATGCACTGTCTACCTGTAAGGCGCAATATGATTGTTTCCGATCAGGTTATTGAGTCGCAACAATCTCTTGTTATACCTGAGGCAGCAAATCGAGAGATCGCTGCTCAAGTTGTTTTAAAACGTCTTCTAGAATCAATCTAGTTGCTACAATAAAGAAAGCTTAGTACACAGTTTGTTGTACTAAGCTTTTTAATTATTAGCTTTTATAGCTTTGCTCTACTATTTAAGCACAGGTAAACCTTCATTTACCCACTCAGTTATACCTTTGTTTAGCTCTACAACCTCATAACCCCTTCGGCTTAATTGTTGAGCAGCTTCTTTACTCCTTCTACCTGTTCTACAATACACAGCTACTTTCTTGCTTTTTACCAAAAGCTCTTGGGTTTTAGCTTCAAAAAGAGAATCTGCCAAATCAACAAATAGCGCATCTTCAATGTGCCCTTCATTAAATTCATCTCGTGTTCTTACGTCCAGAACCTGAATAGTAGAGTCTTGTACAATTTCGTTAAACTCATTAACCTCAACAGAAGTGTAAGCCTTCTTAGGACTACAAGCCAATAAAAGACTTAGGCTTAATGTTGCTACAAGTAGTTGTTTCATTCTTTTATTTCAAATGTATATTTTTTGATGCCATCATAAGTAGGCAATGTTATTTCTAATAGGAAAGCTTTGTTTATACGCTCTTGATAGATACTCAGTGGAATAGAAACCAAGTGTTTTTTAGTACTCCCCTCGATATCATCCGCTCGATCATGATAAACAGCAATACAGACCTTGGTTGACTCATCATTCTGTTGGATATACTCCCTAAACGTTACCTGATGAACTGAAAGGTCTACAGCTTTTATACCGTATTCTAGGTTTAGAAAATTGCCACCTAGCCATACTCTCACAGGCTTAAGAGGGTCTCTTGGTCTTAGAGCAGATTCTATAGATTCGGGCTCTGGAAAAACAAGCGGAATACCCACTAAATCATGCAAAATAGCCTCTCCA
>JASLIW010000153.1 GCA_030152865.1 Bacteroides sp. | reverse complement strand
TGCCCTTCACTAGGTGTAAAGAAACCGCTCTCATTATAGATGAATTTGCGGTTTAATAATTCACTATCAACTGTACCTTCATGGTAGGGTTTCCCACTTTCAAAAGAAAATAAACCTATAGCATCTCCTTTTTCCCAGCTATTATCTTGTTTTCTAGTGGCTAAACTATCATTATCAATTGATGCTGAAAACTTTAGGTTCTGCTTATCTACTGGATGAGAACTGTCTACAAAATTATGACTATTACAACAGTAAAGTAATATCATAAGAGAGGAGAGTAAAAACGCTTTTATACCTTTCATGTTTTACTTATTAAGTGCTAAAATTAGTATTACTACAAAAGTAGCTTAGAGAAATGAATTAAAATAAAATACAAGGCCCTAATCTGAGCTTTTATTTTTATAGAACTCAATTCTTAGAAAGATACAAACAAATAGAATCTAATCAAACTTCTATCTGGGTTTTGTCTGTTCTACGCGGGTCATTTTATAGGTCTTAGAAGGATAGCACAGCATACCTTAAAGAACACCATATACACTTTTACTTAATGCTTACTCTATTTTCGATGAAAAATCAATATTATAATGCAGCCCACAACTCTCCCTTCTATCCATCGCTTGACGCATAATTAAATATGCCGTATTGATAACATTACGCAATTCACAGATTTCTTTTGAGGCATAACTTCTTCGAAATAAATCTTCCGTCTCTTCATAGAGAATATCTAAACGATTCCAAGCTCTTTTTAGACGCAGATTGCTACGAACAATTCCAACATATGTACTCATTATTTGATTTACTTCTTTCAGACTTTGCGTAATAAGCACAAGCTCTTCTGGTGAGCTAATACCGGTGTTATTCCATGTAGGTATTTCTTCATTCCAGCTGTACTCCTTGAGGTGAGCTAAGCTGTGTTTGGCTGCAGCCTCAGCATATACGATAGCTTCGATGAGAGAATTTGAAGCCAACCGATTTCCTCCATGCAGACCTGTTTGTGCACACTCACCAGCAGCATACAGTCGGTGAATAGAGGACTGAGCATTTAGATTTACTTGTATTCCGCCACATAAATAATGAGCTGCAGGTGCAACAGGAATATAGTCACGAGTAATATCAATACCTAAGCTAAGACATTTTTGATAGATAGTAGGAAAATGCTGCTTCGTCTGCTCTGCATCTTTATGTGTCACATCTAAGTAAACATAGTCTTCTCCCCTACTCTTCATCTCACTGTCTATTGCACGGGCTACAATATCTCGAGGAGCTAAGCAAAGCCTTTTATCATACTTGTGCATAAACTCTTTGCCATCTATTGTTTTCAATACAGCTCCATAGCCTCGCATAGCCTCTGTTATCAGAAATGAAGGTCGCACATCTGCTTGGTAAAGAGCTGTAGGGTGAAATTGAATAAACTCCATATCCTTAATAGTTCCCTTAGCTCTATAAACCATAGCTATTCCGTCTCCCGTAGCAACTAAAGGATTAGTTGTTGTTTGATAAACTGCACCTATCCCTCCTGTAGCCATTAAGGTTACCTTTGAAAGAAAGGTTTCCACTTGATTTGTTTTAATATTTAAAATGTAAGCCCCATAACAGTTTATATCTGGAGTTTGACGAGTCACCAACTGACCTAGATGGTGCTGTGTAAGTAACTCAATAGCAAAGTGTTGATCATAAATATCAATATTAGAATGAACACGTACTGCTCGTATCAAACTGTTTTGTATTTCTGCTCCTGTCCTATCTTTGTGATGTAATATTCGATACTCCGAATGCCCTCCTTCTCGATGTAAATCAAACTCTCCAGCCTCGTTTTTATCAAACTCTACACCCCAGTTAATCAACTCTTTAATTTGATTAGGTGCTTCTCTTACCACTTTCTCCACAACTTTTGGATTGCTTAGCCAAGCACCTGCAATCATGGTATCTTCTATGTGCTTTTCAAAGTTATCCACTAGCTTATCGGTTACTGAAGCTATACCTCCTTGAGCAAAATAGGTATTTGCTTCTTCCAACTTTGTTTTACAAATCAGAGCTACCGAACCTCTGTGAGCAACTTTCAGGGCATAACTCATTCCAGCAATACCTGAACCTATTACTAGAAAATCATACTTCTTAATCATCTTATCTATCTTAGCAACTAAAGTTTTAGCTGTATCATACCTCTTACTGCAAACTTATAAAATAATTAGAGCTACAACCCCTGTTTATTGGCTTTAATTAGCAAAATGTGTACCTTTCAACAAAAAACAGAATGAATCGAACATTTCAGGCCAAAACTTCTTGGTATCAATTACTTTATATTATTCTAGTCGCTGGACTTTGCTTTTATATGATGTGGGTCAAACAGTCTATACTAGCTACAATTCTAGCCGTACTGCTTATCGTATTAATAGAGCGAATTATTCATACAGAATATGTACTAAGCAGTGACAACCAACTAATCATAATTAAAGGTAGATTTACTAAACCTAAGATAATACAACTCGAGGATATTACAGATATAGAGCAAAGAACAACTGCAAAGTTTGGTTCATTCTATGTAACTAGTTTTGTATTGCTTACTCTACATAAAAATCAGTATATTGCCTTAACTCCTACTCATGCAGAGCGATTTATCACTGCTATTATTAAGAGAAAAGAAAATCACATAGACTAAAATAACACCTTAAAATCGAATATCATGAAAAAGTATCAAGTAGCCATTATTGGTGGAGGACCTGCAGGATACAGTGCTGCTGAAAAAGCAGGAAAAGCTGGCTTAAGTGTCGTTTTATTTGAAAAAAACAACTTAGGAGGTGTCTGCCTCAATGAGGGCTGTATACCCACGAAAACACTGCTCTATTCTGCTAAAATATATGATAAGACTAAAGATGCCAGACGCTATGCAATTCAAATACCCGAAGCTTCTTTTGATTTAAAGAGAATAATCTCTCGCAAAAAAAAGGTGGTTCGTAAGCTTGTTATGGGCATACAAGCCAAAATGAAAGAAGCTCAGGTAGAAGTAATAGAGGGGGAGGCAAAAATTACAGACTCACACACGATAAGCTGTAATGATGAACATTACTCCTTCGACAACTTATTGATTTGCACAGGTTCACATACTTTTATACCACCTATACAAGGTGTTGACCAAGTAAATTATTGGACACACGAAGATGCGCTAGATGCCAAAGAACTACCTAAGTCTTTAATTATTGTTGGTGGCGGTGTAATTGGAATGGAGTTTGCCTCTTTTTATAATAGTCTAGGTACAGAAGTATCAGTAGTGGAAATGATGGACGAAATATTACCTGGAATGGATAAAGAAGTAGTTGAGGAGCTTAGAAAAGAATACAGCAAAAAAGGCATTCAATTCCATCTCCAAACGAAAGTTATAGCTATACAAGAGGATAATGAGTTTTGTATCCAAGTGGACAAAGAGGGAAAACAACAAGAGCTCCGTGCAGAAAAGGTACTTCTAAGTGTGGGACGCAGGCCATCTACCCAAGGGCTAGGATTGGAACACCTAGATTTGGCTATAAACGAGCGCAAGCAGTTTATACTCAACAAACAATTACAGACCACACAACCTCATATTTATATCTGTGGAGATGCTAATGGAAAGTCTTTATTAGCACATACAGCTATACGAGAAGCAGAAGTAGCTATTCACACTATTTTAGGTGATACAGATGAAATGGATTATGCTGCTATTCCTGGCATAGTCTATACAAACCCTGAAATTGCAGGTGTAGGAAAAACCGAAGAAACTTTGAAGAAAGAAGGAGTCACATATTCCAAAAAAGTAATTCCCATGACTTATTCCGGTCGTTTTGTTGCAGAGAATGAAGGAATCAATGGTATTTGTAAACTCCTAATAGATAATCAAACAGATCAAATACTGGGCGTACATCTATTAGGAAATCCTGCTTCTGAAATTATACTAACAGCAGCGATGGCTATTGAACTTAAACTTACAACAAAGCAATGGAATAAAATAATCTTTCCACACCCTACTGTAGCAGAAATATTTAAAGAACTCTTGTAGTATGAATCGAATATTTTGGTATATCCTTTTTACTATTTGTTATTTACCTACTACGCTAGGACAACACCTAGACTATTCAGAGATAGAAAGTCTAATCAAACAACACCTACCTTCTAATTCGGAGGTAGGTATTTCTGTTTACAACTTATCTACGGATCAATATGTATATAACTACCAGGCTGAAAAGCTATCACGTCCGGCTTCAACACTCAAACTTGTTACAGCTATAACAGCCCTAAGCAATCCTATTGCTCCCTTCGAAACAACTCTTTGGATAGATGGAGATCTAAAAGGGAAAACCCTATATGGTAATATATATATTGTAGGTGGCCTTGACCCCGAATTTAGTGAGCCAGAGATGAATCAACTCATCAGTAAATTCACAGAGCTTCCCATAGATACCCTTGTAGGGAATATATTTGGGGATGTTTCACTCAAGGATTCTTTATATTGGGGTAATGGTTGGGCTTGGGATGACAACCCGGGAAGCTATCAGCCTTATATCTCTCCTTTAATGTACAATAAAGGCAAAGTAGAAATCACAGCTAAACCCAGTATTCCAGGAGAGTTAGCACAGCTTTCTGCTTATCCTAAAAGCACTTACTATACCCTAGATAACCAAACGGTAAGTAATCGTAAACAAGCAGGAAACTTCAAACTCACTAGAGGATGGCTACAAGATTTAAATAACATTCAAGCCTATGGTAATGTATCACGCACACAGGTTAAAGAGATTAATATAGCCAATAGTGCCTATTTCTTTATCCACTCCTTCTGCGATAAACTCATAGATTGTGGAATCTATATTGATGGCTATTATGGTATTGAGGAGTTTAAGCATACACAGACAAGTCAACTGATAGCTCAGATACATACACCTATAGATAAAGTTATTAAAACGATGCTAAAGGATAGTGATAATCTTAATGCAGAAGCCTTACTCATACAGCTAGGTAAACTAAGTAAACAAAAACACCTATCAACAAAAGATGGATTGAAAAAGGTTGAAGAGCTACTAACCCATATCCAAGTGCAAGCAGAAGAATATCGTATCGTAGACGGTAGCGGCTTATCACCTTACAACTTAATTAGCCCACAGCTGCTAGTCAAGTTATTGCGATTCGCTTATCAAGATAAAGCCTTGTTTAACACACTCTATCAGGCTCTTCCCATTGCTGGAATAGATGGGACTCTAGCCTATCGAATGAAAAACACCTCAGCTTACAACAGAACGAAGGCTAAAACTGGCACCATATCTGCTGTTAGCGGCCTCTCGGGATATACTACAAACAGTAAAGGTGAAATTTTAGCCTTCGCTATACTCAATCAAAATATCTTAAAACAGAGTCAAGCTAGACGCTTTCAAGACGCTGTCTGTGATCTTTTGAGTAGATAAGATTTAAAATAAGTATGTAAACGATATTTGCCAGTTTTTGGATTTGTAAGAACCATTATAAGTATCTTTCAATCCTTGCTGTGCATCTTTAAATTTTACCTCATCTGCAGACTTATTAAGAGGAATATTGTAATTCACTCCAATGACATAATGACTCAATACGCGTACGCCACCCCCAAGATTAATTCCTACTTGAGCAGTTTTTTTATTAAACTTTCTATTCCCTATTTCTTGGCTTTTATCCAAGTTAAAAAAGAAATTTGGTCCAGCTGCCAAATAAACTGAGGCAAGGCTAGACATACCAAAGCTATATTTCAAATTAATAGGAATATCAAAACCTGACTCAGAGAAATTCTTACTCTGCCCACTATGCTTCACTTTCATCTCTTTATTTGAAAATAAAAAAGCAGCATCTACTCCCAAACCAATTAATGGAAGTCGAGCATCTATAATAGGGCCTGCAAAGAAACCTACCCGATTGTCTGCACTGAAATTAGATGATAAATTGCTAAACGAAACATCTGTCACATTTAGCCCACCTTTAATACCAAACTTTACTTGTGCTTGAGCTGCCATTGAGAAGCCTAACAGCAGCACTAAAACTAAACTTAAACTTTTTTTCATATTATACCTTTAATAAAAAAAACAGGAAAGAAATATTAGAGCTAAAGCCAAATACTTCCTTCCTGTTTTCAGTTTTTTTTAATACTCATCTTCATTGAAGAAGAAATCTTCCTTACTAGGATAATCAGGCCAAATATCTTCGATGCTTTCATATACTTCGCCTTCGTCTTCGATCTCCTGAAGATTTTCAATTACTTCTAAAGGAGCTCCTGAACGCGTAGCATAATCAATTAATTCATCTTTAGTAGCTGGCCATGGAGCATCCTCTAATTTTGATGCAAGTTCTAATGTCCAATACATAATGTAATAGTCTTTAAATATTTAAATGATTTATTGAATTTTGCACTTTTGCGCACAAATATAGAATAATATCTATCATTTACAATTAGGATTCCAATAAATTTCAGCTTGTTCCTCTTCAAAATTTAATTTTCGAGCTAAAACGAAGAAAAAATCCGATAACCTATTGATGTATGCAATTAATACTGAAGACACACTTACCTGCTCTGCTAGCTCTAAAATTCGCCTTTCACCTCTCCTACAGACTGTTCGACAAACTTGAGCAGCTGAAGAAGCAGAAGTTCCTCCTGGCAAAATAAAAGATTTCAACTGAGGTAAGCCCGCATCCATCTTATCAATGTATTTTTCCATCTCTTCTACCTCACTCTCATCTATGAGAGAGGTCTTATGTAGTTTTGTTTTTTCTTGATCTGTAGCCAAGTGTGATCCTATATCAAATAATTTGTGCTGTACTACTCGTAAAAACTCGATATCATCCTTATTCTTCATAAATGAAATAAGAAGTCCTATTTGTGAGTTGAGTTCGTCTACTGTGCCATAAGCCTCTAAACGGATATCAAACTTCGATACCCGAGTTCCACCAATTAAACTAGTTGTACCTTTGTCACCTGTACGAGTATAAACAAAACTTTTTTTCATAGTGCGATTGTATTATAATATTAATATTAGAAATTTACGATATAGTCTTGCTTATTTTTATCTTGCTTAAAAAATAAGATACCTAGATCGTACAAATCAAAAGATATTCCAGCTGTGGGTAAATTTATAATCTTACACCACTGTTTTTGAATTAATTTATGATACCCAATACCATAAACTACAAGCATAGCATCTTTACTAAGCATAGGCTGAATATGCTCTACTAGTTCTATAACATTGTTTGACTTATTTGGTTGTAGTACAAGGTATACTAAATCAATTAATGTAGATGTATTTGTTGTATCAACAAACTGAACATCTGATTTGGCCCACCTAAAAAGAGAGGATATATCTTCACCCTCGGTATAGTAATAAATAGTTTTAGGCTGTTGGTAATTAACAAGACGAAATAATAAGTGAGCCACTTTTGTGGATTCCGTCTTTGTAGATGGTAGTTGTTTAAACTTCGCATAATTATAATATGCAGCTTTTTCATAAATTACATCTGTGATAAAATTGAAAGCAAATGGAGAATGTACTCCGTATCCTTTGCGATATCGGATACGCTTTAACCACACAAATATTTTGTTTAGTAGTCTCATACCTTGTATTTAAATTATACTACACCTCAGCGCAATTATACACTTTTATCTAGAAATAGAAGCAATAAACTAAATAAATAGCTATTAAAAAGAAAGTCCCCCTAAGTAAAACTTAGAGGGACTTTTATGTGCCCAGACCCGGGATCGAACCGGGATGGAGGTTAATCCACTGGTGTTTGAGACCAGCGCGTCTACCAATTCCGCCATCTGGGCGATGGTGTGTGCAAATATACCGCTTTTTTTTATTTGCGCAATAGCTCAGGCAAAAAAGAATACTAAATATTTAAATATATTAGTGGATAAGCTCTATCTTTATAAAAAAGAATACATCTCTATTCAATCAAATATACGTTATGACAAATAAAAACAGCTACTGCGTCATTATGAGTGGCGGTGTTGGAAGTAGATTTTGGCCTTTTAGCCGTAAGAATAAACCTAAGCAATTTTTAGATTTCTTTGGCACAGGTAAATCTCTCTTACAACAAACTTTTGATCGTTTCAATAAGATTATCCCAGCTGAGAATATTTTCATTGTTACCAATGAAGCTTATTTGGGTTTGGTTCAGGAGCAAATACCACAAATTGACAAAAAACAGATTTTATTAGAGCCTACCCGTCGCAATACCGCTCCCTGTATTGCATGGGCCTCTTATCATATTCAGGCTATTAATCCCAATGCAAACATTGTTGTAGCTCCCTCTGATCATTTAATTCTTAAAGAGCAGGAGTTTCTTGAAGCTGTCGAAAAAGGCTTAAGTTACGTAAGCCAACAAGCTCACTTACTTACCTTAGGTATTACTCCCAACAGACCTGAAACAGGTTATGGTTACATACAAGTAGCCAACCAAATCGAAGACAACCTATATAAAGTAAAAACCTTTACGGAAAAACCACAACTTGATCTTGCTAAAGTTTTTGTGGAGAGTGGAGAGTTTTACTGGAACTCAGGATTGTTTTTATGGAATGTAAATTCAATTATAGCAGCACTAGAAGAATTTTTACCTGATATAGCTACTAAGCTTTCTCAAGGTAAAACCTACTATAATACAGACAAGGAATATGAGTTTATACAAGAAGCTTTTCCTACCTGCCCCAATGTATCCATTGATTATGGCATTATGGAGAAAGCCGAAAATGTCTTTGTAGCACTCGGTGATTTTGGCTGGTCAGATTTGGGTACCTGGAGTTCGCTCTACGATATATCTACACAAGACAAAAATGAGAACATGAGTTTAGGAGGTAAATCACTATTTTACAATGGACAATCTAATATAGCTATACTCCCTCCAAACAAACTATTAGTTGTAGATGGGCTTAGCGACTATTTAATTACAGAGTCTGATAATGTACTATTAATCTGCAAGAAAGATGATGAGAAGGCAATCAGACAATATGTAAAAGACGTAGAAGAAAAATTTGGAGAAGATTTTATTTAAATAAAAGAGCACTCTTTTTTCTAAACAAATAAATAAGAGCTTACGAATTCGTAAGCTCTTATTTTATGCTTTAATAAGCTACAGATACACTGAAACCTTCTTCTCTTAATTGTTCAGCAATATGATCTAGCTCTTGAGGAGTAGCTTTCAATAAGCCTTTAATCGGTGTCTCTCTATCCAAAGTATAAATCATAACTTGCTTTGGGTTTATCTCTTTAAGCTGAGCAATCCAAGGATCTACAAATTCACTTTGTGTATTATCTATTTTTTTGCCTTGATATTCTCCCTTCAAAAACATAGTTTGTATTATTATTTCCCCTTCAAACATCTTCATTTGCTCCACAACTTTTGCCACATCGTATGAGCAGTTGGGCTGATTTACCAAATGAATAAAGGGCATATCGACCGTATCTAACTTTAGGATATTATTATCTATTTTTTTTAAGGCCGCCACAGTAGAGGCTCGATGTAAAAAGGTTGCATTGCTCAATACACTGACCTTTGCTTTGGGCGCATATTTAGTTCTAAGTGCCAAGGTGTCATCAATAATTTGAGCAAAATCAGGATGAATAGTAGGCTCACCATTACCTGCAAATGTAATCACATCGGGTAAGTTATGAGCTGCTCTCATCTGGATTAACTGCTCTTCTAACGCCTCTCTTACCTCTTTTTGTGTAGGCAATGGCGTGCTAGGCCTATTCGTCTCATTTAAACCACACTCACAGTAAATACAATCAAATGAACACACCTTGCCCGTAGCAGGTAGCAAATTAACTCCTAAAGAGACACCAAGTCTTCTAGATTGGACAGGGCCAAAAATAGGTGAAGGAAAAATTATGGTCATACTTCTTATTTTTTAATCAGACTCTCATTACAAAGATAAAGAAAAAGAGAAGCTTAGACCCTGAACTAGAATAAAATTAAAAATTGACAACACACATAAGTTGTAAGTCAGATTTGGAATTCCCTACAATCTCATCCAAGCCACTCCCTATTCTATCTCTATCTAAATAGTAGGTTAAACCATATTTAGCCATAAGAGTTAAGCTCTTTTTAAGCTTATAGTTTAAATTTATACTACAGCGATATCCTTTACCATAAAATGATGGTGAATACATTCCGTATAAGACTCCTTTTTCGTAGATGTAAACCCTAGAATCAAAGTCATAAGTATGAAAGAAAGAGTATTGTAAATCACACTTAAATGGTGAAATACTATTCAAGAGAGAGAGTCTTGAACTCAGATGATATCCATTACTCTTAGCTTCTCCCTTAAAGAGATGGACTGCTGAACTTAATTTCAATGCCAACCAAGCAAAAGGTAAATAATCGTATTGAATTTTCACCTTATGAATCTGTATGGGATCAATAACTTTTCCTTTAGTACCTGATCGATCCCGCTCTCTAAATTGACTATTAAACTGAACCAGTAGATTTTGCCTGGTGTTAACAAAGTAGTCTATTTTTAATCCTAGCTCAGTAGTTTGCGAGGGTTTACTTACTCTATATTTCCACCAAGGGTGTGAGGTAAAATCAGTATAAAATGTCAATTGTAAAGGGTTGAAGAACCTCGTTTGAAAAGAGAGAAACCAGCCATTTTCATTAGTAAGTTTAGAGGAATTAGCAAAAGAATTTCCATACATATTCCAATAGTCAACAGTATAAAATCGATGTATCAAAAGTAAATCCCAATCTGTAGTAGGGGCATAGTATAACTTATGAATAGATGCTTGTCCTTTCTTGCCTAAAGCATATTCTCCACGTAAGATGAATTTTGAAAAATAGAACAGATAGTCCATACTTACATTATAAAACTTACTCCCTTCTAAATCATACTTCATATACTTTTGGGCCCCTCGCTGCATAGGATAATTAAAGTGATAAATAAGGGAGTTTAAACCCAGTTGAAAATAGGGATTTTTATAGCTTAACCTGATGCCATAACACCACTCTTTGATCTTATTCCTTTTCTCTAATTCTTTAGTAGTACGGTGTAATCCTGTCTTGCTAATGGATGTTATTTTATCTTCTTTCAGAGTTCCATCTTTATGGCGAAAGGATATAAAAGGTAGAAGTTCAATATTTCTATAGCCATAATTAAAAGCAATACCTTGTAGAAAGTTGTACTCATCAACAGAGGCATGTTTACGTATAGCTTGGCCTAGATTGAAAAAAGAAGGTATAGCATACCACTTTCCTCCATATTGAGAAGCACCCATTACTAATCCATTGCCGAAGTTTAGTTTATACTTACCTACAACTAATTGATTAATTTTGTATATATTTTTTATCAATAGATAATAGGAATAAAAATCAAAGCCTCTATCATTTTTAAAAGTAAAAAAAGTTTCCCCTCCATCTTTCTCTCCTACTAAGCCAAACTCTATATGTTTATTAAAAGTGCAGTGATAACGAAAGGCAGTATAGAAGGGGTTGCCGACAAAAGAATTTAAATCTCCTTTCTTATGATACAAGGGTTGATCAAAACGAAGCGAAAGTTTCTGAGTTGTTCTGGATGCATATGGGAGTTGACTTATATTATAATCCAAGTCGACATATACGAAAGGAATCAGATTTTGAACAGTAGTATAATCTAACTCCTTTATTAATTGCAATTCATATATTGTCTCTAGCTTTCCTACCTTACGAACATAATTAAGAATGCCTTCTATTTGACTAGGAGATAGAATTAACAAGCTTGTTAATTCTTCTTGATTAGTATGATTTAAATCTATTTTATTATTTAGCTTATCAACAAGATCATCAACAGATTTATAATCTAAATCATCAGTTGAAATTATACGTTCAAGCTGATTTGTTTTGCTATCCTTTTGCGGATTGATTTGCGCCTTACTTAAAGTACTTATAAACAGACTAACAACAAGTGTGCATAACTTGTAACTCTTTAAATTCACGTAGTTTAGTATTAATAGTTAAGGTTATCATAAGAGTTATTAACAAGCAGCAAATGTAGTTTATTTTCTTATAAACACTTTTAAAACTTGTGTTTTTTTCAAGTAAAAACTAATAATAAATAGATAAGGCTATCAACAACTATTGATAGCCTTATACACAGCATTAAACAAAGAGATATTTGTATGTCTATAACTAAGTAATAACCTAATTAAGCTTATTAAAAAGATCCCAAATAACAATACCTGTCGTAACAGATACATTTAAGGAATGCTTAGTCCCATATTGAGGTATCTCTATACAGCCGTCCGCATGATCTATAACTTTTTGTTGCACACCTTTTACTTCATTACCCATTACTATAGCGACCTTTACATCAGAAGCCAATTCCAATTCATTTAATAGTGTGCTACCCTCTACTTGTTCAATAGCATAAACCACATACCCCTCTTCTCTTAACTTATCAACAAGTTCTACAGTATCTTCAACATAATGCCAATCTACTGATTCTTCGGCTCCAAGAGCCGTTTTATGTATTTCAGCATGTGGAGGAGTTGAGGTTATTCCACATAGATAAATTTTCTCAATACGAAAAGCATCTGCAGTTCTAAAGACTGATCCCACATTATGCATACTTCGAATATTATCTAATACAATTACTAAGGGAATTTTAGGCGCTTCCTTAAACTCACTAGTACTCAATCTATTAAGTTCTAAAATATTTAATTTTCGCATACTCATCTAGTCATTCATATTATAGACAACAAAGATAAACTAATCAGTTAACATCCTTGTTGATTAGTGTATAAAACCCGTTCATAGCTTGATGATATTTTGATTATATAAATCAATAACTATGCTTTGGTATTTAAAAGTTTCTATTACCTATACAGATAATAGAGATAAGCAAAAAAGTTATTGTTTTCTTAGTAACTAGGAATAAACAGGGTTTTAATCTATTATTGATATACATTATAAGAAAAGTTTATAACTTTGATTTTTATCAACAGACTGTTCAGTTCTACTACTAAATAGGTATAAATCAATAGTATTAGCTACGTTTATAAGCGTTAATAAGCTGAAGATAAGTTCTTATTTGAGGTTTATAACTTAATATACAAGATTTTCATTATATTTTTACGAACACTATCAACAGGCCATTATAAGCATTATATATTTTATTAAATAGAGAGGAAAAAGAAAATTAATATTATGAATAAGCTGATAAGTTCTATAGAGGAATTAAAAAGACAGAAGAATGCGGTGATCTTAGCTCACTTTTATCAGAGAGCAGAAATTCAAGATATCGCAGATTTTGTAGGTGACAGTTTGGCTTTAGCTCAATGGGCATCAAAAACAGATGCGGATATTATTGTGATGTGTGGGGTACATTTTATGGCGGAAACAGCTAAAATACTGAGTCCGAATAAGAAAGTATTGATACCCGATGCAGAAGCAGGCTGTTCTCTGGCAGATAGCTGCCCTGCTGATGCTTTTGCTAAGTTTGTGAGTGAACACCCAGAGCATACCGTTATCTCTTACGTAAACACTTCTGCTGGCGTCAAGGCCGTTACAGATTTAGTTGTAACATCTACGAATGCTAAACAGATTGTTGATAGTTTAGCTCCAGATGAAAAAATTATCTTCGGACCTGATAAAAATTTAGGTAACTACATCAACTCTATAACTGGCAGAAATATGCTTCTTTGGGATGGAGCTTGTCATGTACATGAGGAGTTTTCTGTAGAAAAGATTGTGGAGTTGAAAAAAAATCACCCTGAAGCTGTTCTCTTAGCACATCCTGAATGTAAAAGTACTTTACTAAAATTAGCTGACTATATAGGCTCTACTTCTGCACTTTTAAAGTATGCTATAGATACTAATAAGAATAAATTTATTGTAGCTACAGAATCTGGTATTATCCACCAAATGCAAAAGGCTTGTCCTCATAAAACTTTCATTCCAGCACCTCCAAGTGATAGTACTTGTGCCTGTAATGAGTGTAGTTATATGCGCTTAAACACACTGGAAAAACTCTATGCTTGTTTGAAAAATGAATATCCAGAAGTGACAGTGGATCCAGAAACTGCAGCCCTAGCAGCTAAGCCTATTCAAAAAATGCTTCAAATATCAGAAGATTTAGGTTTATAATATAAAGGTGGTTCTACAAAAAAATGCGAGTATATTACTCGCATTTTTTGTATCCTGATAGAAGATACATCTGTCAGGGATACAACTGTAGTTTGTTCTTGACTAAAATTATTTGTACCCTGCGTTATTTTAAGCTTGTTTTGTTTGCCTGTATCTATAAATACCAAATACTATAATACTTAATAATAGAACAGCAAGACCAGTATATGCCAGGGTCTCTGTTACCTTCAAGCTACTGGGGTTAAACTCCATTTTAAGCTGGTATTTACCTGCTGGTAAATCAATAGCTCGTAAGATGTAATTTGCACGAATAATAGGTAACTCCTTTTTCTCATTCTCAGTTATTATATAGGCTTTCCAACCTGGGTAGTAGACTTCGGAGAAAAGAGCAAGACCTGTCCTAGATGCTTCAACTTCATAAGTTAGCTCGTTGGGTTGATAAGTTTTCAGTTTAATTTCACCAGCTCCTATATCAAAGCTACCTTCAAATTGTTCTTTATTTATGATTGCTGAAGTTTTAGGATTACTTACTTTGAGTTGAAATAGTTCTTTATCTGCCGTATCTACTAAAGTAATATCATACACAAACCAAGCATTACCTAAGCGATGAGGATTTTCTAAAACATCCTTTGCTTTTGTTCCTAAGATATAATATTTGGTATTGAGCATATTTAGTATAGCTGTCTGTTCAGCTTTATAGGTTTCCTGTTTACTCAATGTTTGTACTAAATTATTCATTTCAGGGTAAATGCAGTGTTCTATGAGCTCTTGGTATCTGCGTATTTTTGCTGCATTATAGCCGCCTATACTTTTGTGAAAGTAAGAGGTCATATTCTCATTAAAAGGACTCATCGTAAAATTAAGCACCCTAAAGTTCGGATCCTTATCCTGAAGAATATAAGTGTTAGCCTCTGTTGGTTTGAGTGATCTGCTTAAGTTAGATTTAGGAACAAACAAATCATCGTTGAGGTAACGCTTGTTGATTCCCCACATATCTAGCAAACAGATAGCCAGTAGAATAACAATAGTAGATGTATAGTTAAGCTTATTTTTAAAATAAATATAAAGTACGCCACAACCAGCAAGTATGAAGAGCAGGCTACGTATGGCGTCAGACTGTACCATATGAGCTCGTATTACTACCAAATTATAAATGAAAGGTGTAAGAAAACTCTGATCTGCTTGTGCAAAGGCATCGATCTCTCGGGTGGAAACAAATATTTGTCCTACCCACTCAGGGAATGAATTGTATAGCGAAGGTGCTATGAAACAAAACAATGCGATCAGTAAAGCTATGCCTGCACTTAGTCCTAAACTTATTGTTAGTTGTTTTGCGTAGTTGGTAATTGTTTCTTTTTTATGCAATAAAGCAACTAAACCTAGTATTGCTAAGAGTGGTATAGTAAATTCAGCTATAACTAAGATGGATGAAACAGCTCTAAACTTATTGTATAGTGGAATATAATCAATAAAAAAGTTGGTCAGCATAGGAAAGTTCTTTCCCCAGGAAAGTAGGATAGAAAAGAGCGTTCCAGTAACTAAGGCCCATTTTATAGGTCCTTTTACTACAAAGCACCCTACAAAAAATAGAAATATGACAAAGGCTCCTACATAGACTGGGCCTGCTGTCATGGGTTGATTTCCAAAATATTGAGTGAGTTGGGCATATACCTCATAGTAGGTTGGATCAGCTTTGTGAATGAAAGGGTTTTGCTCCACCAAAGATTTGGATACTCCCCCTTTAAAATTAGGTACGAGTAAAGTAAGTGTTTCCCATTTTCCATAACTCCACTGGGTTATGTATTCTCTGTCAATCCCCTTATGGTCTGTAGATGCTTGAGTAAGGCTTAGTTCACTTTTTCCTCTTATAGACTCTTTACTATATTGATAGGTATGATATAGGTTTGAGCTATTGATAGCAACAGCTACTAAGCCAGCTACTACTAAAACAGCAGTAGCTTTAAAGAAGTGTTTGAGTTCATTCTTTTGATAGGATTGAATAAAGTAGGCAATAACTAGAAAGAGGATGACAAAGAGAAAGTAGTAGGTCATCTGAATGTGATTCGATACTATTTGCAGAGAGGCAAACAGTGCTGCTACTATTGCGCCTAAGAGGTATTTCTTTCGATAGGCCAAGACAATACCAGCTAGAGTTGGTGGTATGTAGGCTAGGGTTATGAATTTCCACAGATGACCTGCGGCTATTAGAATGAAAAAATATGAGGAAAAAGCCCATAAAACTCCACCTAGAGCTGATATACTAGGTGGTACAGCAAAAGCTCTGAGAAGTATGTAAAAGCCAAGCATCATGATAAAAATATGCCAAACATATTCGGGTAAGAAGAGGCGATATACTTTCTCTACTCCTTTGAGTGTATCGGTTGAATCGTATGAGGGAGATATTTGGTAAGTTGGCATACCTCCAAAAAGTGCGTTAGTCCAGCGGGTACGCTCTCCATGTTCTTCATAGTATTCTTTAGCTTCTTGTCCTGCTCCTACGCCAGCTATGGTATCGTGCTCCATAAGTATGCTGCCCTCTAAAGTTGGTATTAGGAAATAGAGCATAGCAATAGCTACAAATAATAAAACGGCTAGTGTATCTGGTAAAATCTTCTTAATCATCGTTGTTCTTTGTGTTTATTAGTGAGTTGTGCACCTATGGAATTTAAATGAAGTTGTGAGACTTCTTGATCTATTTCTCTAGATATATGATGAATATCAATAGTTAGATCGGCTTGTTGTTGTAGTTTGATGAGCTTTAAAATATGGAGTGTATAGGAACAGCTTTTTATAAAAGCAAGTTGTGATGTGTCACAGCTTAGGTTAATTAGTTTAGCTTCTGCTACGAGCAAGATACTATGGCCATCAGGAAAAAAGTAACGAGTGAGTTGTGTACCTACGGCTACTTTTTTTATTTCGCTAGTCTGATTGAGTCCGTCAATATCTATTTCCAGTTCGTAGTGACCCATATTACACACGATAGCTTGGTCTTTCATTTGCTGCATGTGTTCTAAGCTGATGATCTGCTTCTGTCCCGTTGCTGTAATAAATAGATCTGCACTCTTACATACATCTTCCAATAGAACCACTTCATATCCCATCATAGCTGCTTGTAAGGCTCTTATTGGGTCGGTTTCTGTTATTGATACCCGTGCTCCACTATTTTTAAGAGCTGTAGCACAACCTCTACCTATGTCTCCAAAACCACATATGACAACAGATTTACCTATAAGCATGGTTCGAGTTGCCATTTTTATTGAGTCAGCAATAGTTTCTTTGCAGCTATAGTAGTTGTCTATTTGTGTTTTTACTACAGAAGAATTGATGTTTATAATTGGAAACCTAAGCGCATTTTGTTTTTCAAACGCTAAAAGGCGATTGATACCTGATTTTGACTCTTCACTGATTAGTTTTAAATCTTTAGTTAAAGTTTTCCAACAATTTTGATCTTCGGCTAAAACTCTTTTTAAAAAGAGATTCATCGTGTTCTGGCTATAACTACTTGTATTTTGATCTAGCATTTGGTTGTTTGTTTCACCTAGTAGTCCTTGGTGAATAAATACTGCCATATCTCCTTTGTCGTCTATGCAGTGAGTAGGACCCTTTTTATTTTCAAAATGTAGAGTCTGAAATATAGCCCACCAATAATCTGTTAGACTCTCTTCCCTCCAAGCAAATATAGGTATTCCTTTGGCTGCTACTGCAGCGGCTGCATGGTCTTGTGTGGAGTATATGGTTGAAGCACACCACCTTACTTCAGCTCCGAGTTCATGGAGAGTTTCTATAAAAACGGCTGTCTGGGTGGTAATGTGTAATGAGCCACTGATACGCATCCCTTGGAGCGGTTTTTTGTTTTTATATTTAGTACGGATAGCCAGTAATCCCGGCATCTCTTTTTCTACCCAACTGATCTCTTCTCTACCTTTTTTAGCTAGATTAATATCTGCTACGCGATAAGGCATATTTGCAAATAGTGATGTTGACATAGTTTTTGTTTTTCGTATGTTACAAAGATATGTATTTATATTGCTAGTGTCTGATGAATGAGCTTATTATCTCCTTCGTTTTGTGTTTAAGGTGGATATATCCTTAAAAATAAAAAGCTTAAAGTAATGATTACTTTATATTATTTCTAAGTTTGTAGTATTAAAAATCTCAATTGAAATGAAGATAGTAGTTGATAATAAAATCCCTTATATTCATGAGGAAATTAAAAAAATAGCTGATGATGTAGTGTACCTTCCAGCTCAAGAGTTTACAGCCGAATCCATCAAAGATGCTGATGTCTTAATTATAAGGACACGTGTAAAATGTAATCGAGAGTTGCTGGAGGGGTCGAAGGTTCAGTTTATTGCCACAGCTACCATTGGATTTGACCACATAGATACAGCTTACTGTGCTCAACATGGAATAGCTTGGAGTAATGCTCCAGGCTGTAATGCCAATTCTGTTCGACAGTATATAGCTTCTACTCTTATTCTTCTAAAGCAGCACTACTGGACCTGCTTTAAGGGCTTGACACTGGCTGTGGTTGGTGTTGGACATGTCGGTAGTAAAGTAGTTGATCTGGCTAAGGACTTGGGATTACGTGTATTAATGAATGATCCTATACGTGCACTCCATGAAGAGGATTTTGAGCATACTGATCTTTCTCTTATTCAAGAGCAAGCAGATATTATTACGTTTCATGTACCTCTGAGTGAGCAAGGAGAATACCCTACTTATCACTTAGTGGATGAGGATTTTTTGAATCAGCTTAAACGTAAACCTATTTTGATTAATACTTCTCGAGGGAGTGTGATCGATAATAAAGCTTTATTAGTTGCTTTACAAGAAGAAAAAATCCATCAAGCTGTGTTGGATGTGTGGGAAAATGAACCTGAAATTAACCTCAGCTTGCTTGAGGCCGTTTTTTTAGGTACGCCTCATATAGCAGGATATTCCGCAGATGGTAAGGCTAAGGCTTCAGAGATGGCTTTAAAGGCAGTAGTAGATTACTTTGGACTGGCAGTTCAAATTCATATTGAGCCCCCTACTCCCATTAGCTCTATTATTACAGCTCACTCCCAAGAGCAGGCTTTACTTCAAATTTATGATCCTAGCATAGATTCTAAAGCATTAAAAGCAAATCCTGCTAAGTTTGAATGGTTTAGAGGTAGTTATCCGATACGTCGTGAATCAAAGGCCTTTACGATTCAAATCAATAATTAGTTGTTCAATCACTTTGGGGTAATGTTTGTATTCTAGCTGGTGCACTTTTTGTGCTACATCAGATGCTGTATCGTGGGGAGAAACCTCACATTTGGCTTGAAATATAATGTTACCCTCATCGTAATTTTCATTGCAGTAGTGTATTGTTATTCCACTCTCCTTATCTTGAGCTTTTATAACGGCTTGGTGTACATGATCCCCATACATTCCTTTCCCTCCATGTTTGGGGAGTAAAGCTGGGTGTATATTTATAATTTTATTTTCATACTTATGAATAAGGTATTGGGGGATTTTCAAAAGAAAACCAGCAAGGACAATAAAATCTATTTGTTTTTTCTTCAAAATACCAAGTATATATGCTGAGTCTGCCCATTCAGACTGCTTTATAACGATCGAATCAATCTGAAGATTTTTGGCTCTTTCGATCACATAGGCATCATTTTTGTTTGAAACGATCAGATTAATTCGGATTAATCCTTTAGTTTTAAAATAATTAGCTATATTTTCAGCATTTGTTCCAGAACCAGAAGCAAAAATTGCTATGTTTTTTATCATGGTATTTTTGTTTTAGTGCACAAAAGGTGGTAAAATGTGCAAAATAGTGCATTTATTTAATTAAATGTTTGCTTAGGACAATAAATATTTATTCCTTTGCACCGCAAATTTAAAGAAATAAAATAAATTATTAATTTAAAATTAAAAGTTATGTCTGAAATTGCATCAAGAGTAAAAGCGATTATCGTTGATAAATTAGGTGTAGAAGAATCAGAAGTTACAATGGAGGCAGGTTTTGCTGCAGATCTAGGTGCTGATTCACTTGATACAGTAGAACTTATCATGGAATTCGAAAAAGAATTCGACTTATCTATTCCTGATGATGAAGCAGAAAAAATCACTACTGTAGGTGATGCTGTGAACTACATTGAAAACGCGAAGTAAATAGAATTTCATTAATATGGAATTAAAAAGAGTTGTTGTAACGGGTCTTGGCGCTATTACCCCCATTGGTAACAATGTTCCAGAATTTTGGGAAAATGCGATCAATGGAGTTAGTGGAGCCGGGCCTATTACACATTTTGATGCGTCTCAATTCAAAACACAATTTGCATGTGAAGTTAAAGGCTTCGATGTAAATAAACATATAGACCGCAAGGTTGCTAGGCGCATGGATCTATACTGTCAGTATGGAGTTGCCGTGGCCAAGGAAGCAGTAGAAGATGCTGCTTTCGATTTGGAAAAAGAAGATTTAAATAAAATAGGTGTTGTATTCGGTGCCGGTATTGGTGGAATACATACTTTCGAAGAAGAAGTAGGATACTACTACAAGAACGAAGATAAAGGCCCTAAGTTTAATCCTTTCTTTATTCCAAAAATGATTTCTGATATTGCTGCAGGTCAGATTTCTATTATGTATGGATTTCATGGTCCAAACTATTCAACCTGCTCGGCATGTGCTACCTCGACGAATGCTATAGCTGATGCGTTCAACTTAATTCGTTTAGGCAAAGCTAATGCTATTATTTCAGGTGGTTCTGAAGCAGCTATTTCAGCCGCTGGTGTTGGTGGCTTTAACTCTATGAATGCATTATCTACTCGTAATGACGATCCTAAAGGTGCGTCTCGTCCTTTTAGTGCGAGCCGTGATGGGTTTGTTATGGGAGAAGGTGGTGGATGCTTGGTGTTAGAAGAATTGGAGCACGCCAAAGCACGTGGTGCTAAAATTTACGCAGAAGTTGTAGGTATGGGTCTTTCTGCAGATGCATATCATTTAACAGCATCTCACCCCGAGGGGCTTGGTGCTAAGTTGGTGATGAAAAATGCACTTGAAGATGCTCAACTTAAACCAGAAGATGTTGATTATATCAATGTTCACGGTACTTCAACTCCTGTAGGTGATATCTCAGAAGTAAAAGCGATCCAAGAGGTATTTGGTGATCATGCTTATAAATTAAATATAAGCTCAACTAAATCAATGACTGGACACCTATTAGGTGCTGCTGGAGCTATTGAGGCTATTGCAGGTATTTTAGCTATGCGTGATAATATTGTACCTCCAACCATTAACTTTACTGAGGGAGATGAAGATAGTGAAATTGATTATAAATTGAATTTTACTTTCAATAAAGCTCAAAAACGTGAAGTCAATGTATTTTTATCTAATACATTTGGTTTTGGTGGTCACAATGCATGTTTGGTACTTAAGAAATACACTGATTAAAACGTGTTATGTAAAATATTAAATAAGATAAGGCTCTGTTTTTCTAAGGAAAAAGAGTCTTATCTTTTATTTTATAAAATGCTGGGATTCTATCCCACTACTATTAAATACTACAAGCAAGCCTTAATTCACAAGTCTTCTACCGTTGTTTCAGATGATGGCTCTAATTATAACAATGAACGCTTAGAGTACCTGGGAGATGCTGTGTTAGATGCTGTAGTAGCTGATTTATTGTATCATTATTTTAAAGAAGAAGGCGAAGGCTTTTTAACCGATACGCGTTCTAAAATAGTTCAGCGTGATACTTTGAACAAACTAGCTGTTGATATAGGTTTAGATCAACACATTATCTTCTCCACTAAATCATCTTCCCACAATAACTACATGTTTGGTAATGCTTTTGAAGCATTAATAGGAGCTATCTATCTTGATAAAGGCTATGAACGCTGTAAGGATTTTATCGTTGAGCGGATCATTGATCGATTTTTGGATTTAGATCATTTAGCCCAAACAGAGCTCAATTTTAAGTCTAAGCTTATCGAGTGGGGACAAAAAAACAAGTACAAGATTTCTTTTGAACTGATTGAAGAATTTCAAGATAAGTATTCTAATCCTCTATTCCAGACAGAAGTTTTGGTAGAAGGAGTATCAGGAGGCAGAGGTGTAGGGTATTCCAAAAAGGAATCTCAACAAAATGCATCTCAAAGCACTTTAAAGAAAATCGAGGAGTCTACCATTTTCCAAGTACAGATTCGTAAAGCTAAAGCTGAATACCTACATAAGAAAGAAAATCTAGAAAATCAGATAGACTCCCCAGATAGTGAGGTATAGGTATCTTTATTTTTCCATACTCCAAGATAAGTCCAATTAGTCAAAACTTAGCAAAGGGAGAAAAAAGACAAAAAGCTAGAAAAGAATAAGAAATAAGATTACTTTTGCTATTCATTCAGTCGTAGATATAATAATGAATATTACTAAGTTAATTGGCAAAGTTTTCAGTTCTCGCTTAAAAGAGCTTCGCTTGTATGAATCTCAGCCTCAAGAAATTCAAGATCGAGTATTTAGAAGTCTTCTTAAAAAAGCAGAGAATACCGAGTGGGGTAAAATGTACGATTACAAATCCATAAAAACCTATGAGGATTTTAAGTCTCGTGTTCCTTTGCAGACTTATGAGGAAGTAAAACCCTATGTCTCTCGTATTCGAGCAGGTGAGCAGAATTTAATTTGGCCATCTGATATTATTTGGTTTGCTAAGTCATCTGGTACAACAAATGACAAGAGTAAGTTTCTACCTATTAGTAAGGAATCTCTAAAGGATATTCATTATAAGGGGGGACAAGATGTAGTAACTATGTATCTTGAAAATAACCCTAATAGTAAATTCTTTTCTGGCAAGGGTTTGATTTTAGGTGGAAGTCATAGCCCTAACTTGAGCTCTAATAAGAGTCTAGTAGGAGACTTATCTGCTATCCTTATTGAAAATATTAACCCACTAGTTAATTTTATTCGTGTACCTAGCAAGAAAATTGCTTTGATGGATGAGTGGGAAGCTAAGATAGAGGCTTTAGCAAATACTACAATTAATCAAAATGTAACTAACCTATCAGGTGTTCCCTCTTGGATGCTTGTTCTTATTAAGTATATACTGGAGAAAACAGGCAAAACAAGTTTGGAAGAGGTATGGCCAAATCTAGAAGTATTCTTCCATGGTGGCGTTGCTTTTACACCCTACAGAGATCAATATAACCAGGTTATAAAATCAGATAAAATGCATTATATGGAAACCTATAATGCGTCAGAAGGGTACTTTGGTACGCAAAGTGATTTTGCAGATCCAGCGATGCTGCTAATGATTGACTACGGTATATTCTACGAATTTATACCTCTGGAAGACATAGAACTAGATAATCCTCGTGCATATCGTTTAGAAGATGTTGAACTAGGCAAAAATTATGCTTTGGTAATCTCTACATCTTCAGGCTTATGGAGATATATGATAGGGGATACTGTTAAGTTTACCAACAATCGTCCTTATAAATTTGTTATCACAGGCAGAACTAAGCACTTTATTAATGCTTTTGGTGAAGAGCTAATAGTAGATAATGCTGAAAAGGGGCTTGCTAAAGCATGTGCTGAGACAGGCGCTCAAGTATTGGAATACTCAGCTGCTCCAGTTTTTATGGATCAAAATGCGAAGTGTCGTCATCAGTGGATTATTGAATTTGCTAAAAAACCTGATTCTTTAGAACGCTTTGCAGCTATTCTTGATAGCACATTGAAGGAGATTAACTCGGACTACGAAGCCAAACGTTGGAAAGATATTGCGCTTCAGCCTCTTGAAATTATTGAAGCTCGTGAAGGGCTCTTTCATGACTGGATGGCTATGAAGGGTAAGCTTGGAGGCCAACACAAAGTGCCACGTCTAAGTAATAATCGTGCACATATAGAGAGCATGATAGAACTGAATAAATAAACTAGATATAAAGTAACTTTTAATATGGATCATCAACTTACGATTTACAACACATTAAGTAGAAAGAAAGAACTTTTCGTACCCTTACATGCCCCTCATGTAGGCTTATATGTTTGTGGTCCTACTGTCTATGGAGATGCTCACTTAGGACATGCTCGTCCAGCTATCACCTTTGATATCTTATTTCGCTACCTTACACATCTAGGCTACAAAGTGCGTTATGTTAGGAATATAACCGACGTAGGTCACTTAGAGCACGATGCAGATGATGGTGAAGATAAAATAGCCAAGAAAGCACGCTTAGATGAGGTAGAGCCCATGGAGGTTGTGCAATATTACTTAAATCGCTATCATAAAGATATGGAGGCTTTAAATGTGCTTCCGCCAAGTATTGAGCCTCATGCTTCTGGTCATATCATTGAGCAGATACAGCTTGTAAAAGAAATTCTAGATCGAGGATATGCTTATGAAAGCCAGGGGTCAGTCTATTTTGATGTAGCTAAGTATGATAAGGATTATCATTATGGTAAGTTATCAGGACGTAATTTAGATGATGTATTAAATACTACTCGCGAGCTAGATGGGCAGTCTGAAAAGAGAAACCCTGCTGATTTTGCTCTTTGGAAAGCAGCTCAACCTGAGCATATTATGCGTTGGCCTTCGCCTTGGAGTGATGGTTTTCCTGGTTGGCACTGCGAATGTACAGCTATGGGTAGAAAATACCTGGGTGATCATTTTGATATTCACGGTGGAGGTATGGACTTGGTCTTTCCTCATCATGAGTGTGAAATAGCTCAGTCAGTAGCTTCTCAAGGTAGTGATATGGTACGCTACTGGGTTCACAACAATATGATTACCGTAAATGGTACAAAAATGGGTAAGTCACTCGGTAATTTCATTACTTTAGAAGAGTTTTTTGATGGCTCTCATGAACTACTCAGTCAGGCTTATCATCCGATGACCATTCGCTTCTTTATCTTGCAGGCTCATTACAGAAGTACGGTTGATTTTAGTAACGAAGCACTTCAAGCCTCAGAGAGAGGCTTAGAGCGTCTAATGGATGCGGTGGATAGTCTGGATCATATACAAGTATCAAAAGCATCAGATGTTGATGTAAAAGGCTTAAAAGAGAAGTGCTTTGAGGCTATGAATGACGACCTAAATACCCCGATTGTTATATCTCATCTTTTTGATGGAGCTAAAATGATTAACAATATCCTAGCAGGCAAGCATAGCATTAGTGCAGAAGACTTAGAAGAGCTAAAATCTATTTATCAACTCTTCCTATTCGATATCCTTGGCATGAGAGTAGATAAAGGAGCTTCTGCAGGTGAGCGTGAAGAAGCTTATGGTAAAGTAGTTGATATGTTGTTAGAACAGCGTCTAATAGCCAAAGAAAACAAAGATTGGGCTACTTCAGATAAGATCAGAGATGAACTACAAGCTTTAGGTTTTGAAATTATGGATACGAAAGAAGGTACTGACTGGAAACTAAATAAATAAAGTCAGCCTTATTACACGATATAAAAAACAGCCGGTCAACTTATCTAGTTGGTCGGCTGTTTTTATATGCTTGAATTATTTAATTACTTTACGATAGAGCTTAAGGGGTATTTGTGGCTATTTAAGCTCTTCAGTGTGACTTGGGCAGAACCAAAGTTTAGATTAAAATCTACCTTTACAGGTAAGTGATTGTCATCATCAGAAATATAAAAAGTGATTAAATCTTTTTCTTTATTCTTTTTTGTTTTACCTATCAATCCGACAACGATGCATCTAAATTTAGTACCATCGTTCGTTTTTACATTTTGCTTGCCTCTAAACTCTAAGATGATGTTATCCATTCTTCTTCCTGTAGCCATAGGAAAGTGAATACGATCTCCCTTATTGTATTTCTCAGGATTGATATTCCTTGATTTGGCCAATATGCTGAGCATATCGTAAACACAGTCATTACTTTCAAACTCTGTGTCTTTGACTTTACCATCCTTCCAAGTTCTGCGTTGTTTAACGTATGTTTTGTTGTTCTTATAGCTATACTTGGCTTGGTCTACAGTGTATCGTTTTCCTTCCTCTGCACCCTTGCGGTAATAGAGTGGGACCAGATCTGTATCAACTATACAGGTAAGTGTATCTCTTAATCTAAATAATACATCAGCACTTTTATTACTTGTCGCCAGGAGCTCCATTTTATAAGCACTCTGCCCATCGTAGTTAGTAGAATAAGTATTCAATACTGCCTCTCCCGCGTTTTTCCAAACAAAGCCCCAGTGAAAATATAAATCGTATTTTATTTCTTCTCCAGGTCTGATGACACTGTTTTTTATCTTACATTGTCCTAACGAGTAGGGGATAGAGCCTGTTAGAAATAAGATAAGGACTAGGGTCCATTTAGCCAGTTGTTTACCTCCTTCTACGCTCAGTTCTAGGTTTTTTCTTTTCATCTGGTTTTTGTTTTTTTAATTCATCAAGTTTTTGTTTGGATAGAGGTTTAGCATTTAAATCCCAATCCTGTGAAGCACTCCAGTTGGCTTTAAACTCAACCAGTTGTGGGTAGTAATACACCATCTCAGGTTGAATCTTCTGTTCGTAGCTACCCGTGTCCCATTTCCCGTTTTTATTAGAATCAACAATGAGCCGAGCACTATACTTACCTGGTTCAAGATAATAAAATTCAGCGATACTATTAACAACATCTACTGTTCTTATTACTTTATCTGAAGTATCCAAGAGTTCAACAAAGGCCTCCTCATCTTGGCTTAAACCGCTGATATTAAAGATAACACTACCGTAGTCTTCCAGTGGACGTATTTTAAACTCCTGTTCTATTTTGTCCGTATGCAGCCCATATAAGCCAACAAAAGCCAGTGAGTCCACACTTAGTTTATAGCTTTCTCCTGGTGCCCAGGGATAGAATAAGTTGTATTGCTTGGTATCGACTTCGTCTTTTTCAAAGACGTAATCATCCAACTTGAGCCAGAGTGTATCTTGCTTTTGCAACAAGTGAACTTTATTCGAGTCTACCTCAAGAAGTGGTTCTTCGAAATTGATGCGGATGTAATCATAAATATTAAAGTTGGCTGAAATATCGGCTTTGTAAGCTAAAAACTTTGTTGTTTCTTCTTTTAGCTCCTCATCAGCCCTTTTTTTATCCTTTTCTTTTCGTTCCTTCTTGTGTTTATATGTAAATCGTAAGGTATCTGTTTTGGCTACCAACTGATCGAGTGTATCTGTGTGTAGATAGCCCACCTCCATAAATAAAGTATCTTTTTGATAAACGAGTGAATCAGGAATCCAATAATGGAAGATGGTATCTATAGGCTGCATATAATCAGCAATTAAAATAGATTCATCAAAGTTGATTCCCTTGATTGTTGGTACAGTATCGGGGTATTCTGCAAAATAAATACTTAGTTTGTTTTCAATACTACGCTCGTGTTTGACCAAGTATTGTTTATAAAACTCTTCCTTAAATGCTCTGAGAATTATATCATCAGGTAAATAGTGGGTGTATTTTCTTGTATGTATAGTATCTACCGTTAAGCTATCTTTCCATATAGTATCCTGTCTTATACGCTCTTCAAAGGTAGGAATATAGATGGAATCGCTAAAGGCTATTCTTTCGCTCTTTTGGGAAAAATAGAAGTTTTGATCCTGATCCTCTAAGGCATAAACTTTATACTTGCCAGGGGCTATTCCATGAATAGTAAACTCACCCTTAGAGTCGGTTCTGGCTACTCGAATGAAAGGCTCAGTGGTAAAGGCTGTATCACTTAAGTTAGCATGTAAGCCCACCATTATATTTTTTATAGGCTCTAAGTCTTCTGCATGCAGTACAATACCAGAAACAGCTAGGGTGTCTATCTGATCGCCAGTTGAAAATGTAAATGTAAAATCACCTAGCGGGTTTCCCTCGTTGTTGTCAACGATGGCATCACCAAAATCAATGGTATAAGTTGTGTTTGCTTTTAACGAATCCTCCAAGCTGATCACTACCTTCTTTCCATTAGGCTTGATGAGTGGTTGCTGTATTTGGGGTGGAGATACCACGACTTTTTCGTTGGCTCCTTCTAGCTTTATAAATTCATCAAAGTGTAGTGTTATTTTCTTTTTGTCTACATTAGTGGCACCCATTTCAGGTGTGCTACCTTCAAATACTGGGGGAGTAACATCTATAGGGCCACCATCTGGGCTTCCTATACTGGCACAGGAGTATAATACACCTACTATAAGCACAAGATAGGCTCCTTGTCTAGCTAATCTATTTAAATTTCTCATAACTGTTCTTCAATGTGCTACAAAAATAAGTCTATTCTCTTAATATATGGCATAAGCCATCTAAATCTTTATATGTAAAAAGAGCATTACCCCCGGGAGTAATGCTCTTTCGTTTATTTATTTTGTTTTACTTACAGTGAATTGTTCCGAAATACTTAGGACAATGGAAGTTAGGCGTTTCTAAATCAATGGGATTCCAGGATAAAAAGTGTGGCGTCTGTAGTTCATCTCCACACTTATAGAAGTTTGCCTTGAGTGATTGATTGTCCAGTTTTTCTATTTGGTGTTTAAAGAATACGCTATATGGAATAATTAGTGCTATTTCCCAGCTACATTCTCCTATCTTTTCTTCAAAAGGCTCGCGACCTAAGCTAGACCATCTCTGCACTTGATTTAATATATCTTGACTAGCTCTTTCTCTATTGTCTCTGTCTTCTCCTACGCCTACTAGAATAGTACCAGCACAATTGCACTCTATATTGTAGTATAGTCGGTCATCTGCTGGTCGAATGAAGAACTCTACACATGAATCAGTCCAAACTGGGCCATTGTCAGCAGAGCTATTGGCTCGTATACTGTCTTCTGTTACCTTGTAATTGAGAATAAAAGCATGGTCAGAATAAGCTATTCTAAACTCTACATTTGGACAGTAAGGATACTGCTCTTTCCAATTCACTTCGTTCAAGCTATGAAAAGTTATTTTTTCCTTATCCAGAAGATCTGGTATTGCTTCAACAGGAATATTAGCAATGCTAACTTTATTTACATCTAACTGTTTCATTTTAATTTGTTTGTTCTTGCTTTCTTTTATCTAGATATGAGAATTGTATATCCTCCAGAGCTTTATAGACAAGAGGCTATAAATTCTTTCATTTCAGTCATGTGCTCTTCTACGCTCTGTAATAACTTGAATTGATTCTTTGTGCGTACAAGGTTGTGCTCTGGATACTCAATTCTATAATATGTATCACCGTTAATATAATCAGTCAAAAAGCGGACACATTGCATGTAAGGGAATAATGCAGCAGCATAAGGTAGGTTTTCTATCTCTAAAGGAGTCAAAAACTGCTTTGCTGAGCTTAAGTAGCCCTCTGTAAATGCCTTGAATATATCCATACGGAATTCAACCTTATCAAGTCTCTTATCGTCTTCTTGCACGGTGTTGGCACCTGTACGTAGAAAGTCTCCATAATCAGAGAATATAAAGTTAGGCATTACTGTATCTAAGTCAATAACACATAATACTTGACCATTTTTATCAAACATCATGTTGTTCACTTTAGTGTCGCAGTGGCAAACACGTTTTGGAAGCTTGCCTTCTCTGTGTAATCTTTCACCCTTACACATTTCTTCGGCGCGCTTATGTATTTCATCAAGAATATCTTGAACCTCTTTTACACGACCTTTATTGTCGTTTTTAACAGCTTCATTCAACTCTTCAATTCGAAACTCCATGTTGTGGAAGTTTTCGATTGTCTCACCAAGTTCAACAGGAATATCAGCCAGCATGGCTTGAAACTCACCAAAGGCAGCACCCGCATACTTTGCGTATTTAGGGTTTACTGTATTGAATGTATCGGCATCTGGAATAAAGCGCATGATTCTCCAGTAACTTTTTCCATCAAAGAAGTAATACTTGCCTTCTTGGGTAGGTATAAACTGAAGCACTTTACGATCAATATCTTCCGCATGTTGCTCTTCGAGTTTTTTACGGATATGGGTTGTAACTGCTATGATATTATTTTGAAGCATATCCACGTTAGGAAAAACATTGTGGTTGATGCGCTGTAATACATAGTCAGGTTGATCAGCCTCCTTTGTAGTAACTTTATATGTGTCGTTTATTAAACCATCACCAAGAGCCTTGATAGAGTTTACTGTACCCCCAATCTCAAATTGTGAAACTGTACTTATTAGGTTATCCATGATTTAGAATTAAAGAATTTATTAAACACAAAAATAGAAAGTTTAAATCACTTTACAAAGATATAGAGCTGCTCTATTTGTTTAAAAAATGCAATACTAAATGTATAGACATAAAAAAAGCAGTTGACTAATCAACTGCTTTTTATTGGTTGTCCTACAGGGATTCGAACCCCGACAAACAGTACCAAAAACTGTTGTGCTACCGTTACACCATAGGACAAACACGGTTGCATTTCGTTCTGAATTGCGTTGCAAATATAGGTGGTTATTTATTAACCACCAAATGCTTTAACTTTTTTTTACTTTGCAATCACTAAGAAATAATTCTTCTTGCCTCTTTGAACGAGTAGGTATTTATCGTTAAGTAAATCTTTTTCAGTGACTAAGAGGTCGTGATCTGTTAGTTTTTCTTTATTTAGAGACACCCCATTATTTTTTACTAGTTTTCTAAATTCTCCTTTTGAAGGGAAGATTTCAGCCTCATCTACAAATAAATCTACGGCCGGCTTACCTGCACTTAAGATTGATTTATTGATTTCAAACTGAGGTACTCCATCAAAAACAGCTAAAAGTGTGTCTTCATCTATTTTACGTAAGGTCTCTGATGTAGACTTACCAAATAGAATTTCCGAAGCTTCTACTGCTAGTTCGTAATCCTCTTCTGAATGTACCATTACAGTAACTTCTTTAGCAAGTCTCTTTTGTAGTATGCGTTGATGTGGAGCTTGAGCATGCTCTTCAATCAATGTATTGATCGTATCCTCAGAGAGTATAGTAAATATCTTGATGTATCTTGCTGCATCTTCGTCGCTGACATTGAGCCAGAATTGGTAGAACTTATAGGGTGATGTGTAACGAGGGTCCAACCAAATATTGCCAGACTCTGTTTTTCCAAACTTACCTCCATCCGCTTTAGTGATTAGAGGACAAGTAAGGCCAAATACTTCTTTGCCGTTTGTTCTTCTGATTAACTCAGCTCCTGTTGTAATATTTCCCCATTGATCAGAACCACCCATTTGTAACTTTGTATTTTTAGTTTCCAAAAGGTGTAGGTAGTCGTAAGCTTGAAGCAACTGGTATGTAAACTCCGTAAAAGATAAACCATCACGAGCTTCGCCAGTTAGTCTCTTTTTTACGGATTCTTTGGCCATCATGTAGTTGACGGTAATATGTTTACCTACATCACGGACAAAGTCTAGAAAGGTAAAGTCTTTCATCCAATCGTAGTTATTAACCAATTCAGCTCTATTAGGCTCATCAGATTCGAAATCTAGAAATTTAGCTAATTGATTCTTGATAGCTGCTTGGTTATGACGCAGTGTAGTATCGTCTAGTAAGTTTCTTTCGAGTGATTTTCCAGAGGGATCACCAATCATTCCTGTAGCACCACCAATTAGAGCGATAGGTTTATGCCCACAGCGTTGAAGGTGTCGAAGCATCATGACACTCACCAAGTGCCCAATGTGCAAGGAGTCTGCAGTAGGGTCAATACCTACGTAGGCTGTTACTTGCTCTTTTGCTAATAACTCTTCGGTACCTGGCATCATATCGTGTACCATTCCACGCCATTTTAGTTCGTCTACAAAATTCATCTTATTAGGGTATTATTTTAGTTTACTGTTTTCTGTATCACAAAAGTACGACTCTTTATTAGAACAAGCAAAATCAACCAAAAAAAAGAGAAGCGGTGTTGGTATATATTTGTTTTTTAAGCGCTTGTATTGTTGTGTTTTTTATAAGTGCTATTTTCTTTAGGACATCGTCTATCGGTAGGCCCGTATCACTTGTTTCTACGAGTAGCTTCTCTAGAGGTATTGTCTGTATAGTTTGTGGGTTAAATTGGGGGCCTGTTGAGAGTAGTATCCCGTGTTCATAATATTGTTGCGCCAGCTCTGGCTTTCCTCTAAACCCATGAATAATCCAGGTTTGCTTGGGTTGGTACTCTTGTTTGAGTGCCATGATTTCAGTGGTTGTCCTAACCATGTGTATTAATAGGGG
>JASLIW010000149.1 GCA_030152865.1 Bacteroides sp. | reverse complement strand
ATGGTATCTTAGGTCTTGAGTACATCTTCCCTACTGTTCCTTTGACGCTAGGTCTTGACTGGAAACCAGCCGTAAACTTTACCAACAGCTACAACGACTATTGGTATGCAGGGTTTGCGCTTAGCTTGAGATATGTATTTTAATTAAACAGTTCAATATGAAAAGGGAGCAGCATATTCATATGCTGCTCCCTTTTTTTGTAGTGCTGCTTCTAAAATGAAATAGCAGTACACTATATTCTAGGCCGAATAGCCCACTTTAATAAGACACGACCACTTACTCCCTCTAGAGAATTCACTCCATAGAAGGTTCTTCCATCTGAGCACTTTCTTTGTACCATATAGGTGGGTGCTGCCAATGACAAGCCGGTCTCCTTTTTAATATACTCTGCCGTAGTTATTGATTTTTTCAACTTAGAATCATAGACGTAACCATAAACTGGTACAGCAATATAGGGAAACTCATTGAGTACCTCAAGTTGGCTGTAAGAAATATCCATATCATCTGTTACACTAACTGAACGTGCATCTCTAGCTCCATCAGCATTTGCCAAATCACGAACAACAAAGGTTTTCTGTTCCTCGATATCATAAACAGCGGGGAATAAAGCTTTATGCTTATCTTCTTGTGCTTCAGCTAGTGTGGCTACAAGATAACGACCATTAGGACTAATACCATAATAATAATCTATTGAATTAAGACAATCCATATGTTGGATAGTTATCTCACCCATCGGACCAGGTATTGTAATTTCTCCTAACTTGAAAATATCAGATCCTGCATACTGCACTTCACCATTCCTCCAGTATAATAGTACTTTAGTATTAGCAGTGTGCCCATATATTACTGTTCCATCAGCTGAGCAACCTGCAGCAACAACATCTTCGCGCAACGGTCTATCATAAATGTCTAGAGCTGGAGCTGATAAAAATGATACCTCATTGTTCTTCCAGACAGCTGGCTTCGTGCTACCTGGATAACTCACTGAACCTACTATTGTTTCTCCATCATCAGAGGTGGCTGCTATAAACACTGAACTACTACCTGCTGGTACTTGAAGCTCGGTCCATGCTCCGTCGGAGGTATAAAAACCTTTCACCGTATTTTTATCCACGGTGATGAGTCCTGTATCAGCAACTTGGCGCACAGTAATCGCTTTTGAACTTTTATCTAATTGTACCTGATCGCCTGACTTCAAATCAATTTTAAATAAGAAATTAATTATTTCACCTGGAATATTGGTGCGCTGGCTTATTACTCCAGCCAAATACTGACCATTGGAAGAGATAGCGGACGAGCTAAACTGTGGAAATGTCAAAAACTGATCCGAAGGCTCTCTCTTACCCAACTGACTAACGTAAATGTACTTGGTATGAATACCCGAGCTAAGTTCAAGGTAAGCAACACGAGGGTATATACTTGTATTGTCTTGTGCCCGGATAATCAGGTAATCATCTCCACGTTCGGCAACACTAAACCACGCTGCGTGCTCCAAATTTGTACTCCAAGTAGGGTTTGCTTTCACATGAATCACTAGCTCCTCTGGACTTGTAGCATCAAAGGTGTACGTAGAAAGTGATACCTCTAAGTATTCCTGCTCAATTATTTTATTTTCACTACATGAGCTCCACGTAAAGAGAAGACAAAGTGTTAGCGATATTAACTGAAAGGGGATTGTTTTTATTATTTTCATCTTCATTTCTTTTTTTAGTTAGTAGCAGAGACGTATTCATACTTCTGAGGTTTACTTAAACCATACACAAAGCCATTTTTATTGACCCCTGCACAAAGTAAATACACCCTAAAACCTGGTTCTGGAACTGTAGTCTCCACGAATTCATGAGGCTCATTATTGTAAAAGAAGTTGTTCTGTAAGAAACGTACTATGTCTTCATCTGTCAAGCTTCCATCTTCGACAGCACCGTCAAACCAGTCGGCATCAAACGTTTCAAAGAAGTAGCCTATTGCATGCTCATCTCCTTGAAATTTATAGGTCGCCCCTTTATCTGTTATATCCGTAACTTCCACTTCTACCTGAGCCTCTGGAATTGACTCATCAAATTTAGGTGTTTGATATGAGACATACTCTAAGTTGGCTGGTCTACCCTTTTCATCGTATAAGAGAACATATACTTCATAAGGTAATTCAAATGGCTTTTCACTAAAGAAGATATCTGTGGTTTGTACACTGGCATCTAATTCACTCTCTGTTGAAACCATGGTAACTAAGCCTCCTACAGTCCATGTATGTAAAAAGTTGAGTATATTTCCTCCAAAACCATTCTCCAAGAACCAATCAATTTCACCCTTTGGCAGTACTAACAGTGATGATAAAGAGCAATGTTCGTTGACTTCTAAATGATAGTTTGTTTGCAATAAGCTTTCCACATCAATCTCAACCTCTCCTACTAAACTAGGACTAGTTGACTTAGAAAGTGTTGTAATGGGTATTTGATAGATAGGCGTAGGCTCGTCCACGCGATTATAGCCCATCACGAAAATATAATAGTCAGTCTCTTCTTCAAGTCCAAAGAATGTAGCTGAGTATTGCTGTTTTTCATTGATCGAGCGTATCCCTTCCAGCGTTCCATTTCTAAATGCTTCCACATCTTCGGGTTTACCTATTCCATATACATAAGATTGGTAATCTGTAGAACTCAAAATTGTAATTGTTGCACTTGTTGCTCCTAGCTGATTGAGTTGAACACCAAAATCACCAGCATCTGTACGTGCTTTTATTATAGCTAACTCACTGGGATTTCCTTCGGCATCTAGTGCTTGAGCAAATACAGCATAAACCTTGTCAGGTTCTAAACCTTCAAATACATGCTGAATCGGTTTGTTTCCATACTCATAAAGTGTTTGGCTCAATGTACCCGCCTTAAAACTTTCTGCATCTTCGGGTTTGCCTATAGCATAACGAAAAGATTCTGCTTGCTCATCGGGATAAATGACTACAGCGATATTATCAGTTGCATAAGTAGGTATGTGATGCAATTCAATACCTAACTTATCGAGGTATTCAGTATAAACTTCATCTTTTTTGCAAGCTGAGATTAGAACAATCAAGCTAAGAAGAAGACATACAGATACTTGATGTATATATTTATGTTTCATTGTTTTGATTTTGATTGATTAGTATTAGAATTTAAAGCCTACTGACACCTGCCAAACATCCTTGATTATACTGTTATGTTTTGCTAAAACATAAGAGAAGTCGGCGGTAAGAAAGCCTAGATTTAGGCCACAACCTAAAGCACCATAGCTTCCTGCTGACTTGTTTTTATCAGCTAAGCGATAGCCTCCACGTAAGGCTAATAAATCTTTATAAACATACTCTGCACCTAATCCTCCACTAGAAGATTTATAAGCTGTAGGCATAAAGCGATAATCTCCTTCGAGTGTGGTTGTCAAAACATGATCTTCGGCCAAATCAATTGTATAGGCAAAGCCTAATAGTGCTTTTGCTGGCATTTCATTTTTTTTGAAGCCATAATCAACACGACTACCTAGACCTTGTACAGCAGCTGCTGCACTAAAATGATCATCTCTATAATTTAGCGCAAAGTCTAAACCAAAGGCATTACCTCTCTTTATGCCAGGGGCTGAATTTATCTTAGAATGTAGGTAGCGCACATTAGCCGAGATGCTCCAAAAATCACCTACTTTATAGGCATATCCTAAGTCTAATATAAAATCATAGGGATTTACCTGATAGCTATTTATACCATCATGGCTGTTAGAAATTTTATCACCATCAAAATAGCGAACTCCTAGAGCAAGGCTATGATTATTCTGGAAGTTATAGAAACCACTGGCCGTATGCATACGATTTTTACCATACCAATCGGTAAAGCTATAACCAACAGCCAAACGCTGCTCTGAAAAGGCTATACTCGCACTGTTTTGATAAATAGAGAAGGCATTGGCGCTTAATGCTACAGCTGATCCTCCCATAGCTGTTGCTCGTGGGTCTGTGGGTATCTCTAGGGTGTTAAGCGATTGAGCGGTAGTATATGAGGACACCCCCAAAAGTAGAGCTAGTGATACTATTTT
>JASLIW010000147.1 GCA_030152865.1 Bacteroides sp. | reverse complement strand
TAAAGCCGCTGCGCCGTTTATCCCTAGCATATTTGGTGCTTATAAGAGAGGTCACTGGACTTTTTCAGGTGCTTTTGCTGTAACAGGTGGAGGTGGTAAGGCTACGTTCAACGATGGTCTTCCTTCTTTTGAGTCTATTGTTTCGCTTTTGCCCGCTAAGCTCAATGAGCATTTTCCTGGTACCAATCAATACAGTGTAAATTCCTATATGGAAGGAGCACAGATGATTTATGGACTACAAATGGGTGCTGCCTATAAAATCAACCAAAACTTTTCTGTTTATGGAGGGGTGCGTATGAATTACGTAAGTAATGATTACTATGGTTATGTGCGTGATATCTCAGCCAATATCGGTGGTGGAGAAATGACACGTGTGAGTGATTACCTAGACGGTGTTTCTAAGAAACTGATGCATACGGCAGGCTACTATGAAGCGATGGGAGAACCCGAAAAAGCGGCGGAGTATTTTCAGAAATCTGAGGCTATGGAGCAGAGTGCTCGGGCTGCTGATGATCAAGAACTAGATAGTAGTCAGTCTGGATGGGGAGTTACTCCGATTTTTGGTGTGCACTTCCATACCAATAGGTGGGATGTAGGTGTGAAGTATGAGATGAATACCAATCTCAATGTGGAGAATAAAACCCAGCGAGACACTACAGGTAAGTTCAAGGATGGGGTAAATACGCCTAATGATATACCGAGCTTATTGAGCCTAGGTGTGACCTATCAAATTCTACCGACTCTTAGGGCCTCTGTTGGCTATCATCACTTTTTTGATAAGAGTGCCAAGATGGCTGGAGGTAAGCAAAAACACATCAAAAATGGTACCAATGAGTATATGTTGGCTGCCGAATGGGATGTTTGTAAATGGGCACAGATCAGTGCTGGAGCTCAGCGTACGAAGTATGGTATACAAAATGAATACCAATCAGACTTAAGTTTTGCCGTAAGTTCCTACTCTTTTGGATTTGGTGCAGGATTTAACTTAGCTGAAAATGTGAAATTAAATGTGGGTTATTACTGGACCAATTACGATAAGTTTACTAAAGAGATGGACAATTACAATCAAATGCCATTAGCTGGCAAAGATGTATTTTCACGAACCAATAAGCTATTTGGTGTAGGTTTGGACTTTTCGTTCTAAGCCAGAGAATACCTACTCATACATTTCTAAAAAGCTTCCTGCCAAGATTGATTGGATCAGGAAGCTTTTTATTTTTTGTGTCTCAATAGAATGGGGCAGGTAAAATAGTTATATCTTGTTTTTATAGCTAGCTTTAATGAAAACTAAGGAGTATTCTTTTAATCAGTAAGTTTTATTAACTTTGTTCTTAGACATTAGTAAATAAAATATGAGACTAAGCGTATTAATTGGATTTCTTTTGTGCAGTTTGTCTTTTCGTGTAGCTGCACAAGATTTATCCTCAGAAGCAGTAAAGGCTTTTAGCCAGGGCGATATTAGTTCACTTAGCACTAGCCTGAGTGATGAGGTTTCACTGTCTCTTATTAATAGTAAGAAGCGGGTTCCCAAATCTGAGGCTATCGTTCTGGTCAATGAATTCCTAAAATTATCACCGATTGTATCTTTCCAAAAGAAACACGCAAGTGTGCGGGAAGAGTCTGCTTATATGATAGGTTCACTAAGCAAGCAAGAGGGTAGGTACCGTGTTAATTGCTTTTACAAAAAAGAGAATGGCAAATTTTTTATTCACCAAATTAGAATTGATAAAGTAAATGAATAGGATATTAACTAAAGACGAATTGATAGATCAGTTGATTAACTTGGCCTTTGCTGAGGATATTGGCGATGGTGATCATACTACACTCTCGTGCATACCTCCAACTGCTTCAGGCAAATCAGAGCTCCTTATTAAAGAAGAAGGGGTACTTGCTGGGGTGGAGATGGCTCAAAAGATCTTAGCCCGATTTGATCCGAGCCTCAAGGTAGAGGTTTTATTGGAGGATGGCACTCGGGTAAAGCCTGGTGATGTGGCTATGCGTATTGAGGGTAAAGTACAATCCTTATTACAAACAGAACGCTTAATGCTCAATGTAATGCAGCGTATGAGCGGGATAGCTACTACTACACAAAAATATGTTGAGGCTTTGAAAGGTACTAAGACCAAGGTGTTAGATACACGCAAAACTACCCCTGGCCTACGTATGCTAGAAAAGGAAGCCGTGAAGATAGGTGGTGGTGTAAATCACCGTATTGGTCTTTTTGATATGATTCTGCTCAAGGATAATCACGTAGATTTTGCGGGTGGCATAGCTCAGGCTATCACACGAGCTAAAGAATACTGCCAAGCCAAGCAGAAAGATTTGAAAATCGAAATAGAGGTGCGCAACTTTGATGAGCTGAATCAAGTATTAGCTTTGGGTGGGGTGGACCGTATTATGCTAGATAACTTTACACCTGCTGATACCGCCAAAGCCGTTGAGCTAATTGGAGGAAAATACGAAATAGAGTCATCTGGAGGTATTACTTTTGATACTTTAAGAGATTATGCCGCCTGTGGTGTAGATTTTATTTCAGTAGGAGCATTAACTCATTCCGTGAAAGGCTTAGATATGAGTCTTAAAGCGTGCTGATTTTAGACTTTGACACAAGAGAATAACTCTTTTCTATGAAATTTCAGTAAATAATATAGAGAAGAGTTATTTTTAACTTATATTTGTAGACTGAAACTATTTTGTCAAGTATTCAGTGTTTCGTAAGAGGCATTTGAAGATCTGATTAAAAATTAAGTTTTGGATATACAGCATGAGGAAAGGAATAAATATAATTATATTACTTGCACTATTGCTCGTGATGGGTAGTTGCGGTGAGAAAACGTTGGATTTTGATAATCCCAATGTTGATTTATTTGTTTCCCAACTTAAGGCTGGTACTTACAAAACAAAAAGTCCTGAGGGTTTTGTCGAAGTGCCCAACTTCAAGACAAAAGATATTCCCCACTTACTTGCTTACTCTACCGATTTAACCCAAATTCCATCTTTTCCTTTGCCTCCCGTTTCTCCTTTTATAGGGGGGAATATAAAATTAGGAGAGTGTATGTTATGGATCGTAGAGTCTATACGTATAGGTGATTATGCTTCTTTGGGAAGTCATATGGTACGTATTAATGCAGATAATTACGAAGCTAGGTATTTCTTGACCGATGAGGAAATCTTGGATGCATCGGTTCATTATAAACGCTGGTGGGAGAACCGTTCCTATCCCAGAACTCGCTGGTCAGTCGATCCTTGTTTTGATGATCCGCTCTGTGGAACTGGCTATCGCTGGTGGTAATTTCTCTGTCTACCCATTTAGTAAAGGGTTGTTTTGAGACTCTAAAACAAGCTAAACAATGAATAAAATTACAAGTCTTTTTGGAATAAAATACCCCATTATACAAGGTGGTATGGTGTGGTGTAGTGGTTGGAAGTTAGCTTCAGCAGTAAGTAAAGCTGGTGGCTTAGGTTTGTTAAGCGCAGGCTCTATGCATCCAGAGGTGCTTCGTGAACACATACAAAAGTGTAAGCAAGCTACTGATAAACCCTTTGGTGTGAATGTGCCTCTAATGTATCCTCAGCTGGATGAAATCATGAATCTAATTGTAGAGGAAAAAGTACCTATTGTATTTACTTCAGCAGGTAATCCTAAGCTCTGGACAAGCTGGCTCAAAGAACGGGGAATCATCGTAGTGCATGTGGTTTCTTCTTCTAAGTTTGCCTTAAAGAGTCAAGAAGCAGGTGTAGATGCTATTGTGGCTGAAGGATTTGAAGCTGGTGGTCATAATGGTCGTGAAGAGACCACCACACTATGCTTGATACCTCAGGTGCGCCAAGTGTGTGACCTACCCTTGATAGCAGCTGGAGGTATCGCAACAGGTGAGGCTATTTTAGCGACTACAGCTTTAGGAGCAGATGGTGTGCAGATAGGAACACGTTTTGCTCTAACACATGAAAGCTCAGCCCACGATAACTTCAAAAAGATGTGTATTGGACTGAAAGAAGGCGATACAAAACTCCACTTGAAACAGTTAGCACCCACGCGCTTGGCTAAAAATAAATTTAGAGATGAGGTAGAACAATTAGAGCTGCAGGGAGCCTCTATAGAACGTTTACGTGAGCTACTGGGTAAAGGACGAGCTAAAAAAGGAATCTTCGAAGGAGACTTAGATGAGGGCGAAATTGAAATTGGTCAGATAGCTGCTCTGTGTGATGAGCTACAATCTGTAGATGAGGTGATGAACGACTTGGTTTCTTCCTATAAAGCTGCTTGTCAACGAGATTACGGCTGGTCGTAAAAGACCTTAGGCCTTAAACTATGATGTAGGGAGTTGTTTAAGCTTAATAAGCTTTCCTTTTTGCTTGGAATCATCTATTTTTGTGTAGAACAACTAAATAGAATCCAATGAGAAAAGCAATACTTCTACTTTTTACAGTTTTACTATATTCCATTCAAATTCAAGCACAACATATTGATCGGAAGGGGTTTACTGCTCCTTTCGATTTTTCTTTATACCTCAGTGGTAACTTTGGAGAGCTACGTAGCAATCACTTTCATGGTGGTTTAGATTTTAAGACTCAGCACCAATCCGGCAAAAAGCTTTTGGCACTACATGATGGCTATATATCAAGAGTGCAGGTGAGTCATGGCTCAGGTTATGTTTTGCATACGGTCTATGACAATGGGTTCTCTACCATTAGCCGACACCTAATAGGTTTCGTTGGTGCCGTAGCGCACTTGGTTGATTCCATTCAATATGCACAAGAAAGCTGGGAGATGGATCTGAAGTTTAAGCCTTATGAGCATCCCATCAAGCAAGGTCAGCACATTGCTTATAGTGGTAATTTGGGCTACTCTTTTGCTCCACATCTTCACTTAGATGTGTACGAGACAGCGAGTGGTGTCAATGTAGATCCACTGCCTTTTTTCTCTCATTTACTAGCTGATAGTCGTCCGCCCAAAGCTTACTCTTATCTATTTGTTCCCCAAGAAGGAAAGGGTATAATCAATGGTTCTACCAAGATATCTACCCGTGATGTCTCTATGAAGACGCCCGTAAGTGCCTGGGGCTTGATAGGAGTAGGTATTAAGGCCCTAGATTATATGGATGGGGTGACCAACAACTATGGAGTGAAGTATATGAAAGTCTATTTGGATGGGGATTTAATGTTTGAAAGTAATGTTGATTATTTTTCGGATGCCGAAAATCGTTACATCAACTCCTGGACTTACAAAAAGCATATGAAGGCCTTTATAGAGCCGGGTAATCGCTTAGGTATGCTCAAGGCACACAACGGGCAGCGTGGTTTAATAGATATTCGAGAAGAACGTCTTTATGAGCTTAAATTTGTACTGACCGATTATTACAAAAACAGTTCTACCTACACCTTAAATATACAAGGTAGCAAGCAGGAGATACCACAGCAGTCATTGGCTGCTAAGGAAGTCTTAAAATGGAACAGAGCTCAGGTTTATAGCAGATCAGGTTTAGATTTATGGCTACCCACTCACTGCTTGTATGACGATGTATATCTAGACTTTAAAACCTCGATTGACCCTTCGACCCATGCATTGGTTTATCAGCTCATAGCTCCTCATAAGTATGTCCCATTGCACAGCTATGCTGATCTAGTGCTTCGTGTAACAGACTTAAAAAATGTTTCTTCAGATAAACTCTATGTAGCAAAACAAACTAGTCAAGGCAAATGGAGTAGTGTAGGAGGTCGTTACCAAGATGGCTTTATGCATACTAAAATCAGAGAGCTTGGAACATTTACAGTCCTATCTGACACGATAGCCCCACGTGTTACAGCTGTTCAGCCTCATCTGTGGGCCAAAAAAGGAGAAGTTGTTTTCTCTGCCGTGGATAAGGAAACAGGAATAAAAAGCTACCGTGGAACTATAGATGGGGAGTATGCACTCTTTTACTTAGATATTATGCCCAAGAAGATTCGATACAAAATTGATTCAAATAGAATTGAGCGTGGCAAGCAACATAAAGTAGAATTGGTAGTGGAAGATCACGCTAAAAATCGTACATTTATTACAGAGCAGTTTTTCTGGTAAAATTAATTGAGAAAACACTATATAATATGAAAAAGTTTTATTTGACAGCAGGGATGCTGTTTACAGCGATTCTGGGTGCTTTTGCCTGTACCAACTTAATTGTAGGTAAAAAAGCCTCAGCAGATGGCTCGACCATTGTTTCTTATTCGGCCGACTCCTATGGGATGTTTGGCGATCTTTATCACTCAGCAGCAGCAAAGTATCCTAAGGGAGCTAAGCTAGACATTTACAACTGGGAAGACAACCGTTTTATGGGTACGATAGATCAAGCTCGTGAAACCTACAATGTTATTGGCAATATCAATGAGCATCAGCTTACCATTGCAGAAACCACCTTTGGAGGTCGTGAAGAGCTGGTAGATCCTAATGGCATCTTAGATTATGGAAGTCTTATATATGTGGCTTTGCAGCGATCTAAAACAGCAAAAGAAGCGATTAAGGTAATGACCAGCCTAGTGCAAGAATATGGTTATGCCAGTGGTGGGGAGTCTTTTACCATAGCCGATCCCAATGAGATATGGATCATGGAGATGATAGGCAAAGGACCTTCTATCAAGGGAGCAGTATGGGTAGCTGTACGTGTACCTGATGATTGCATCTCGGCGCATGCCAACCAATCTCGCATTCATCAGTTTGATATGAACGACAAGCAAAACTGCATGTACTCACCAGATGTGATCTCCTTTGCCCGTGAAAAAGGCTATTTTGAAGGAGTCAACAAGGATTTTAGCTTTTCTAAGGCTTATAACCCACTCGATTTTGGTGGCAGACGCTTTTGTGAAGCGCGTGTTTGGAGCTACTTCAACCAATTTACGAAGCAAGGAGATGAGTTCTTACCTTATATCTTAGGTGACACCGATGAGCCTATGCCTCTTTTTGTAAAGCCTACTAAAAAACTATCTGTAGAAGATGTTAGGGATGCCATGCGCGATCATTACGAAGGTACGCCACTAGACATCTCCAAAGATATGGGTGCAGGTATGTACCACACTCCTTATCGCTTATCGCCACTTAGCTTTGAATACAATGGAGAGGAGTACTTCAATGAGCGCCCCATCTCTACCCAGCAAAGTGCTTGGGTTTTTGTATCTCAGATGCGTGCCAATCTGCCTAATGCTGTGGGTGGTGTTCTTTGGTTTGGTTTAGACGATGCGAACATGACCGTCTTTACACCTGTTTACTGCTCAGCAACAGAGGTTCCTCATAGCTATGCTGCCAATGGAGCTGACTACATTACCTTCTCTTGGGACAGTGCATTCTGGATCTATCAATGGGTCTCAAACATGATCTACCCACGTTACGACCTCATGATAGGTGATCTTCGCAAAGTGCAAAACGCTCTTGAATCTTACTACATGACTAGCCAAGCAGGTGTAGAGCAAGTAGCTCAAGATCTATATGTGCAAGACCCAGCAAAAGCTGTAGAGTTCTTAACAGAATATACCAAGATGACAGCCCAGCAAGCGTTTGATTCCTGGAAGAAGCTAGGTGAATACCTAATTGTAAAATACAACGATGGGGTAGTAACTAAGACAAATAAAGACGGCTCATTCCAACGAAATGAAATAGGTGAGCCTACTGGAGTGATCCGCCCAGGCTATACGGAAGAGTTTCTGAAAGTGTACACCCAACAAACAGGTGATCGCTATAAGGTTAAAAAGTAAAATAAACGTATTTACTGTGAGCCTATCTGCTTCTTATTTGTTAGTAATAGAAAGCAGATAGGCTTTTTTTATACGATAAGTAGGGATGATACTAAGAAAAGTTTATATTTGTAGACCCTGTATATAGAAAAAATAGTTACAACTAAAGGTACTTTCAATATGAAGAACAAAGAATTATTACAATCAGTAGTTGAAAAAGCCAATGCTTGGCTGACTCCAGCATATAACGAAGAAACACAAGCAGAGATTCGTCGCATGCTTGATAATGAAGATAAGACAGAACTCATTGAGTCGTTTTACAAAGACTTAGAGTTTGGTACAGGTGGTTTGCGTGGCATCATGGGTGCAGGTAGCAACCGCATGAACATCTATACCGTAGGTGGAGCCACACAAGGATTATCCAACTACCTCAATAAGCAGTTTAAAGAGCTTGATCAAATTTCAGTAGTGATTGGTCACGACTGCCGTAACAATAGCCGTAAGTTTGCTGAGATCTCAGCAAATATCTTTTCAGCCAATGGCATAAAAGTATATCTATTTGAAGATTTACGCCCAACACCTGAAATCTCTTTTGCTATTCGTCATTTTGGTTGTCAGAGTGGAGTGATGATTACAGCTTCACACAATCCTAAAGAGTATAATGGCTATAAAGCTTACTGGGAAGATGGAGCTCAAGTTTTAGCACCACACGATCATGGTATTATTAATGAAGTAGCTCAAGTAACAGCAGCAGATATTAATTTCAAAGGCAATCCTGAACTCATAGAACTTATTGGCGAAAAGGTAGATCAAGAGTTCTTGAAAGCAGTTCAAACGGTTTCCTTAAATCCAGAAGTCATCAAGCGTCATTCGGATCTAAAAATCGTTTATACACCTATCCATGGTACAGGTATTACTTTGGTACCCAAGGCTCTAAAAATGTGGGGATTCAACAATATAATTGATGTACCCGAGCAAAACGTGATTAGTGGAGACTTCCCAACCGTGGTATCTCCCAATCCAGAGGAACCAGCAGCTCTTACCATGGCTGTAGATAAAGCCAAAGAAGTAGATGCAGAACTCGTTATGGCTAGTGACCCAGACGCTGACCGTATAGGTATAGCTATCAAAGACGATCAGGGAGAGTGGATCTTGGTCAATGGAAACCAAATTTGTATGATCTTCCTCTACTACATCATGACGCAACACAAAGCCCTAGGTAAGCTTAAAGGCAACGAGTTTGTAGTGAAAACAATTGTCACTACAGGCCTTATTAAAGAGATAGCCGATAAGTGTGGTGTAGAAATGATCGATTGCTATACAGGTTTCAAGTGGGTGGCTAGAGAGATACGTGAACTTGAAGGCAAGAAAAAATACATCGGTGGAGGTGAAGAAAGCTTTGGCTTCCTAGCTGCTGACTTTATTCGTGATAAGGATTCTGTTTCTGCTTGCTGCTTAATCAGTGAGATTGCAGCTTGGGCCAAGGATCAGGGTAAATCACTCTATGAAATGCTTCAAGACATCTACCTAGAATATGGTTTCTCCAAGGAGAAGGTAATTAGCGTAGTGCGTAAAGGAAAGAGTGGGGCAGAAGAGATTAAAGCGATGATGACCGAATTCAGAAACAACCCACCTAAGACACTGGGTGGTTCGGAAGTGGTGCGCATCCATGATTATCAATCCCTAGAAGTAAAAGACCTACAAGCCTCTCAGGTGACTAAGCTTGATATGCCAGACACCTCTAATGTGCTTCAGTTCTTTACAGCAGATGGCTCAAAGGCATCAGTCCGACCTTCAGGTACAGAGCCTAAAATCAAATTCTATATTGAAGTAAAAGGAGAAATGAATTCAAGAGCAGATTATGACCAAGCCAACAAAGCTGGTGATGCAAAAATAGCTGCTATTTGCAAAGATTTAGGAATTTAAGCGCTTAGTAAACAATAGAAAACAAAAAAAGATAAGGTCCATGATTTGGACCTTATCTTTTTTATTTATGAGAACGAATCCTAAAAACCGAAGCTTAACGGAGTTTTATTATTATTATTTTGTACTACTGTCACTTTTGATCCTTTAGGAACTTCAATTTCATCGACATGATAAATATCTTCAATACTAGCACTCTGTGCTTTCACCTTCATTTTATAAGTTTGAACAATACCTAGGTAGTTTTTACGTTCTAAGTAGTATTGAGGATTTACTAATACATCTACTTCTGAATCTGTTCGAGCCTGTAAGTCATAAAGAGCAGCTCTTCTTATTTTCCTTGTTTTGAATGAGCGATAAGGTGACTTGTCTGAACCATTTAAATCAGCATATTTGGAAGACCCACTGAGCTTAATAAAGCCAAAAAGATAGGTTGCTCTAGCATTTCCCTCGCGTTTAGTTAAATCATAGTTTAATCTTGCTTTACTTTTTTCAGGAGTAACTTGGCGGTATGTGAGTGGTGAAACTTGTACTGACTTTGAAGTTGTACCACAACTTGTTAGTCCTAACGCCATAGCCGTTATTAATGAGACGGCCAAATACTTCATTCTTTTCATTTTACTGTTTTGATTTTGTGTTAGATTTTATAAATCTAATAGGTTGATAAATTTGCACTAATTAAGTGTTATACTTGATTAGTGAAACAAAGTTAACATCTATTTAGTAAAAATCAAAAAGTTAAAACATTAATAGGCAACTATAAGCTGGTTTGATTAATAAAGGTGAAAAAATAGAAGTACAGATTACTCTTTCAACAACAATTTGACAAAATAAATTGTTAGTAAATAAATTGTAAAGTGATATGAAGAAGAACACAGTCGTTTGTGATCCAGCAACGGGGATGTGTGAAATAGCCCCTCGTTCTGAAGAGAAACAACAAGTAAAGCCCCTGATCAAAGCGAGTGGAGAAAAACCAATTCGCATTGTCTATTATACAGATCCA
>JASLIW010000126.1 GCA_030152865.1 Bacteroides sp. | reverse complement strand
CCTGCTGGATAGCTACTTCCTATACCGACTGCTAAACGTCCACTAGGGCTAAGCTCACCCAAAAGAACTTGAGCAACTCCTTCTTGTATATGAGTGGCTGAACTGTGAGCTAAGAGAGCAGCCTCTGCATGTTGAATCGTCTTTTCAATTTTAGCTAAGTATTGTCCACCAGTAAAGAATATAAAGCTGAGTGGGCGTTCGGTTTGAAGCACCTCAAAATAGGTATCATAGCGCTCTAGCCTCTTATCATCCAAACAAACAAAAACACGATCATAGGCTTGTAGCTTCGTTTTGAGCTGATTTCTTGAGGCAACCGACAGCGAAGGATCTATACTGATAAAGTCAACCTGATAATGTTCAGCCAGTGCTTGCTGTAAGGGTGTATAAGTGGTCTGAGAACCCGTATGAACGAGGGCTATTTTTTCTAAACTCTGATGTAAAGGCAGAGTTGCTCCCTCATTTTTTATTAAAGTAATTGCAGCTACTTCTAACTGCTTAATCAAGTCATAGGCCTCTTTTCTATTGATGCGTTGTGTTAAACCAGACAGCTGAATAGGCTTTACCTTATGGACTCCTAGGGCATACTTATAAGTCAAGACTTTCTTGCATCGCTCTTCGATAAGCTCTTCTTTTAATACTCCTTCTCGAACTGCACGCACCACTAAATCTAATTCTCTTTTAATTTGCGGAGGGGCTAATAACAGGTCATTACCTGCTTGTAGCGCTTGTACGCACATACCTGCACGAGCTCCTGCACCCTGCATGGCTAAGGCATCTGTAATCACTAATCCTCGAAACTGCAAAGAATCTTTTAGCGTGCGCTGCACTACCGAATAAGATAAGGAACTGGGTTCTCCCGCCTTTGTACCTAAAGCAGGTACGTCTAAATGTCCTACCATTACTCCACCCAATAAGTTTTTAGCCACTTGAGCAAAAGGGTACAACTCCACAGAGTCTAGTCTAGCCCGATCGAAGGGCAGTTGTGGCAAAGCCTTATGCGAATCCACATTCGTATCCCCATGACCAGGAAAGTGCTTGGTTACCGATAAGACATTTTGACTCTCTAGGCCCTTACTATAAGCAAGCACTTTTTCGGCAACATTTTGAGGAGACTCCCCAAAGGAACGCGTATTAATCACCGGGTTGTTGGGATTAATATTTACATCACCTACAGGAGCGAAATTAACATGTACACCTATTTCCCTACACGCTCTGCCCATCTCTTTGCCATATGCATAGAGTAAAGCCTCATTAGAGATAGTTCCCAAGACCATGTTTCGAGGAAACTTAGGGGTATTCTTTAAACGCATAGACAGCCCCCACTCTCCATCAAATGTAATCAGCAATGGAAAGGCAGCCCATTCCTGAGCTTGATTAGTCAGTTTGACTTGATTCGCTACCTCACCTCCTGAAAAAAGCAAGCCTCCCACCTGATAGTCTTTCACTACTTTTTTCAACAAGTTTAAGTTTGCCTTGTAAGTCTGAGGTGCTATCGTAAAGATAAACAACTGTCCTACACGTTGCTCCAAACTCATTTGATTGTACACCGAATCTACCCAAGCTGAACGCTTGATAACATCTGCTTCAGAAGCATTCAAAATAAAAGGCTCAACTTGAGCCTTTCCTACCAACGTTACAACAAGTAAAGCTAGCGTTAATACTGTTTTTTTCCACATAAGACTTCTTTAGTTTTTAGGGCTAAGACTTAGTTTAAATTCTCCTACATACACTCCATTTTTACCCATTTGAGACACAGGTACTCCCTGTCCTTCTTTGTTTAGAATAATCTCGGGCTGATCCATAAAGGTGTGAGAGTGTCCTCCAAGAACTAAATCTATATGACTAGTATTACGGATCAGCACCTCATCGCTGTCTTGATTGAGGGCCGATGGACGCAAGCCTAGGTGAGACAAGCAAATAACAACATCACAATTTTCTTTTGTTTTAAGATAGCTTGCTATTTCATTGGCCTTTTCTACTGGATCCAAGAAGACAACTCCCTCACAGTTTGATTGTTGCACAAGGCCTTCGAGCTTCGGACTCAAGCCAAAAACTCCAATTTTTACACCTTTACGCTCTAATACAATGTAAGGTCTAACAATGGATTCCAGTACGGTGCCTGTAAAATCATAATTGGCACATACAATAGGAAAATCTGCCATTTGAAAAAGTCTAGCCATATTCTCTAAGCCAAAATCAAATTCATGATTGCCAATAGTAGCTGCATGATAACCTATGGCGTTCATTAACTTGACCTCAACTTCTCCTTTGTATAAGTTATAATAAGGAGTTCCTTGTGAAAAGTCTCCACAGTCAAAAAGCAGCAAGTCAGGATTCTCTTGACGAAGTTGTGCCATAAGAGTAGCTCTACGCACATAGCCTGCTGCCCCTGCATTACGATCTGACGAATTTAAGTCTATGGGCTCAATACGACTGTGGGTATCATTGGTATGATAGATATAGAGTTCTTTCACTTGAGCTACACTCCAAGAACTCCAGCTAGAAAAGACTAGCAGGCAGAGTGTAAAGATAACTTGATAGGATATATTAGCTTTTTTCATCTCATTCATCTTTGTTAATTCTTACTTTATTACTATTCTGCCTTCTACCTGAGCAAAAACCTGCTTCTGTGCGGCTGTTTGTTTTTTAACATAACTCATAAACAAACCACGTAGAGTAGCACCTGCAGGACACTCTCGTGACTCTTGCTGAATTAGCGCAGTCATACCATCATTACCTTCCGACAAGTAGTCTATTGTAGCTAGCGTATAAATTTTGTTTTCGTCTATATCTTTACCTCCAACTTGTGCAGATAAGACTTTACCTTCTTTAGTGATTTCTAGTTTGATATTACTCACACCCTCACCCCGCACTTGTGCTATATTCTGCATCAAATCTTGGACGTGCTTACCTTTTATTTTCAAAACACAAAGGGAGTTTTCAAAGGGTAGTATTTCATAGACTGTACCTACTGTGATATCGCCTTGCGGCAGAATGTTACGTATTCCACCCATGTTCACCAAACCGATATCTGCAGGATGTCCCAACACTTCGGTGGCTGCTTCTCTAAGCACATCAGCAATCAAATTAGACAAGGGACTCTCTGGCCGATACTTGCTTAATGTTGTTGTACTATATCCTACAACTTCACCCATGACACTATCTACACCTGCCTTATAAGGTGCTAATACATCTACGGCTAACTGATTAGGCAGAACATCTAGCGTAGAATCAATAAGGATTCTACTTCCTTCCACTTGGGTTATTTGATACGACTGCTTTGGGCTACAAGCACTTAGTCCTAGAACTAAAGCAATTGCTGTTAAACCTATCCACCTACTTCTATGTCCACTATTTATCATACTTTCATCATTTATTAGTAGAACAAAGATAAGATTTTGAGGCTATTTATAGTACTTTTGACGAGTAATATTTTGGTCATCATCTAAATAATTACTTACTTTGCAACGCTTTGACGCAATCGCTGTTAAGAGAGAGTTACTTAATATGTTGCGTAAATCGATGAATAAAACAATATAATAAATTTCACAATGAATTTAATTAAAGTTGCAGAAGAAGCATTCGCTACTGGTAAGCAGCATCCAAGCTTTAAAGCAGGTGATACAGTAACTGTAGCATACCGTATTATCGAAGGTACCAAAGAGCGTGTTCAGTTGTATCGTGGTGTAGTAATCAAAATCTCTGGCCACCAAGAGAAAAAACGTTTTACTGTTCGTAAAATGTCTGGAACAGTAGGTGTAGAACGTATTTTCCCACTAGAGTCGCCAGCTATTGATAGTATTACAGTAAATAAAGTTGGTCTCGTACGTCGTGCCAAACTTTACTACTTACGTAAACGTACAGGTAAGCGTGCTAGAATCAAAGAAAAAAGAGTTAACTCTTAATTCTTTAATCTTACATAAAATAGAAGAGGCTGTGAATATTCACAGCCTCTTCTATTTTGTTAGCTATATAGACTTTTCAAATCTTAAGTTAGAAGTTACGTAGCTCCCAAGCTAAGGCACTTGCACCTAGAACAGCTGCGTCAGAATCCTTCAACTCAGAAACGAGTAGTTTTGTTTTACCTTTGTAAATATTTAAAACATTTTCTTCCATTGCTTTATGCATGGGTTTCATAATGTAATCTCCTGACTTAGCTAAGCCACCAAACAAGATGATCGCTTCAGGACTTGAGAACGCTATAAAATCAGCCAAAGCTTCTCCCAGTAAAGTTCCTGTGAATTCGAAAATATCCTTGGCTATTTGATCACCCTTCTCAGCGGCATCATATACATCTTTCGATGTGATGTTTTCTACAGGTATAGATCGAAGTAAACTAGGCTCTGTGCGAGCAGCTAAAAACTCACGAGCTGTACGTGATACCCCTGTAGCTGAACAGTAAGTTTCCAAACAGCCCTTACGGCCACAACCGCACATTCTACCACTGCCATCTCGTACTACTCGAACATGACCTAACTCTCCTGCAAACCCATCATGTCCATAAATGACCTGACCATGAACTACGATACCACTACCTACTCCTGTACCTAGCGTTATCATCATAAATTCCTTCATCCCTCTGGCACATCCATAAGTCATTTCACCAACAGCTGCTGCATTGGCATCATTTGTTAGTGCTGTTGGGATATTTAATCTCTCCTCAAAGAGAGCAACTAAGGGGATAATTCCTTTCCAAGGAAGGTTAGGGGCAAATTCTATGGTCCCTGTATAATAATTACCATTAGGAGCACCAATACCAATACCTTTTACTCTTTCAGCTCCTCCGTATTTTTGGATAAGGGGTAATAAACTACTGCATACATCGTCGGCAAACTCCTCAGGTGTAGAACACTTATTCGTTTTAACAGAGCCACTGTCTATTATTGTTCCACGCGCATCTACGATTCCAAAGACTGTGTTAGTTCCACCTATATCAATACCAACCACATAAGTTGTGTCTGTACTAGATTCCATTTTATTCTAGGGTTAAGTTAATATTATGCTTACAAAAGTCGCAAACTAGATTGGTTTTACAAAATAAAACAGTTTAATAATGGAAAAGGATGTAGATTTTATCTCATTCAGAGCCCCATTGCCCCTCTAGTCTAGCTTAGACTTCAATCTAAACTTGAACGATTTCTTATAGACCGCTCACGATTCACGTTTTGCATTCTTAACTCAGACCCCTTATTAGTCGATCGAGTTGATGATCCCACACGAGAACGTGGCGTTTGCTGCCTACGACTGACAGATCTCTCATAAGTACGTCTATTACTTAAGTTTTCACGACTAACTCCTCGACTATTAGCAGTCCGAACTGCTGTGGTTCGTTGACGATTCGTATTTCTTTTTTTATCCCTAGAGTTGGCATATAAAGGCTTATAAGCTGGAGATGAGTGACGATTATACCTATCTCGGTAATAATACCTATGGGGTGGCCTACGATGATCTCGACCACTGTATGAGTGATAATTAACAGGTGGACGACGATAATAATGTTTGTGATTTGAATATTGGACGAATACACCTAGGCTCCACTGCCCTCTATTCAGGTAGAAAGGTCGGTAAAAGTAATTTCTCTTTGAGAATTTACGGTATTGTGAACTTGTCAGCACCCAGTATAAGTTTTCATTACGATAGTTAAGTAAATGATAGTAGCGATCAATAGCATAATCACTCACTTGAGCTGCGCTATAACGCAGCTGCTCTGAAGCAGTTATAAAATCATAGTTTATTTCAAAAACATCAGCATATTGTCTAGGACTTAACCCTAGTTCATAGGCCATCTTATCTGTTAGGAATAATGCTTGCTCTCGATTTTGTAATCGATAGGCAAATACTTGACTTGTGCTTAGTACCAAAACTAATGTGGCTAAATAGTATCTCATCCTTTTCATATTATTTCACTTTTACGTTCTTGCTTAAAACAAAACTAGGATGAGGAAATCCCCCATCCTAGTAGTTATTACTATACAAAATAGGGAAAGCCCTATCTATTATTTCGTCAAGTAAATTTTACCTGGCTCCAAGCGCACAAGTCTCTTTCGATATAGATCTCCCACTGCTTTTTTAAAGACTTTTTTACTGACTCCAAAGGTATCATAGATATCTTCAGCTGGACTTTTATCGTGGAAGCTTGTACTTCCACCATTATCCTTAATGTAATTAAATAATGTTTCTGCAAAATCTAATACATGAGTCCGGCCTCCTTCTTGTAAGACTAAGTCAATCTTTCCATCCGCACGTACTTGCTTAATGTAGGCAGTTAGACGCATACCTGTATATAGGGGTTGAAAAATCTCATTGTCATAAAGCAGTCCTGAAAACTGATTATCAACAATAGCCTTAAAACCCAAGTCGGTCTTCTGCCAGATCAACACTTCTACTTCATCACCCTCTTCATAAGTAGGTTTTTCTTCAGAGAGGAACTTATCTACTTTGGCAGAACCTACAATACGGTAAGAGGCGTCATCAACATGAGCATGAACAATGTACTTACGTCCCACTTGCATTTTCATCTTTTGCTCTCCAAAAGGTACAAACAAGTCTTTCATTAAGCCCCAATCTAGAAAGGCTCCAAACTCATTAATCCAGGCTACTTCTAAATAACCAAAATCACCAACTTGAATGTATGGAGTCAGCGTAGTTGCAATCATGCGCTCATCCATATCCAGATAAAGAAACACATCTAACAACTGTCCTATCTCAAAGACTTCAGGAACATATCTAGAAGGCAATAGTATCTCTCCATACTCACCACCATCCAAATAAAGACCAAAATCTACTGTCTTTACTATTTTCAACGAATTAAATCGTCCTAACTGAATATTCATATTCTAAAATGTAATTATACCTTTCAAAGATACGGATTAATACAAAACAGCAGAGTACGAATACTAAATAACATTTTATTTCAGACCTAAAAATAAAAAAACCTTGAAAGTATCTGCTACTTTCAAGGTTTTAAGTGGTACCACCTGGAATCGAACCAGGGACACAAGGATTTTCAGTCCTTTGCTCTACCAACTGAGCTATGGCACCGTCTCAATTGCACTTGCAAAGATAGGTATATTTTATAAATCCACAAATTTTGCTTCTTATATTTTCAATATTTTTCTGAGGAACCACTCTGCATATGGCTTTGTTGCCTAATCCTCAAGAACATATAAATTTATAAAAAATAGAGTCTTTATTAGATTCAATACTAAACTAATACTTATATTGCATGAAAATACTAACAACATACAATATAAATGTAAAAAACAGCCTTAAGATGTATATTAATACTACTAATAGCTGTTTTATTCCTAAAAAGTTCGCTTTTTAGTTTGTTTATCCGTTTTATTGTATAATTTTGCAACCTTATAAAGTATAATTATTCGTGATGAAAAAGAAAGAAGATCGATTAGATGCTATCAAAATGATTATCTCAAGCCAAGAAATTGGTTCGCAGGAAGAAATGTTGAATGAGCTTAAAAAAGAAGGTTTTCAATTAACACAAGCCACTTTATCTAGAGATCTCAAGCAACTAAAAGTAGCAAAGGCTGCCAATATCAATGGCGACTATGTATATGTACTCCCTAACGACATCATGTACAAAAGACCTACCGATTTGAACCCTACAGAGATGCTTATGCATACAGGATTTAAATCCTTAGAATATTCAGGCAACCTAGCTGTAATTAAAACAAGACCAGGCTATGCGAGTAGTATGGCATATGATATTGATAATAAACCATCAGAAGATATATTAGGAACTATCGCTGGTGATGATACCATTATTCTTATTTTAAGAGAGGGGGCTAACCACACGCGTGTCAATCGTTTTCTTTCCAACATCATCCCTTCGATTAATAAATAACCAATCGTATTAGACTATAAATAAATGGATAAAAGTCAAATTGATGTGATGGTTGCCGATGCTTCCCACGAAGTATATGTTGACACCATATTAGACACTATATCTTCTGCCGCTCAAGTAAGAGGCACAGGTATTGCTAAACGCACGCATGAGTATCTAGCACAAAAAATGAAAGAGGGCAAGGCAATAATTGCCCTCAAAGATAAGGAGTTTGCTGGCTTCTGCTACATTGAAAGTTGGGGAAACAAACAATATGTAGCGAATTCAGGTCTAATTGTAGTAAGTAAGTTCAGGGGGCAAGGTTTAGCTCGAAGAATCAAACGTGCTGCATTTGCCTTGTCTAGGCTGCGATGGCCTAACGCAAAGATATTTGGTCTTACTAGTGGTGGAGCTGTTATGAAAATCAACACAGAATTGGGCTATGTTCCTGTTCCATTCTCGGAGCTAACAGATGATGAAGCTTTTTGGAAAGGCTGCGAGGGATGCAAAAACCACGACATACTTACCCGTACGGAGAGACGATACTGTATATGTACAGGTATGCTATACGATCCTCAAAAAGCAATAAAAAAAATCAACGATATCGAAGATTTAAATCTGAACATTTAAAACTCATAAAACATACAGAAATGAAAAAGAAAGTAGTATTAGCATTTAGCGGAGGATTAGACACTTCATTCTGTGCCATGTACCTATCTCAAGACAAGGGTTATGACGTTTACACCGCCATTGCAAACACAGGTGGATTTAGCCAAGAGGAACTAAAATCAATTGAAGAAAGAGCTTATAAGCTAGGAGCAAAGCAGCATGTAACACTAGATGTTACGCAGGAGTATTACGACAAGAGCATCAAATACATGATTTTCGGAAACGTACTACGTAACGGTACCTATCCAATATCGGTTAGTTCAGAGCGTATCTTTCAAGCCATTGCTCTAGCCAACTATGCTAAAGAGATAAAGGCTGACGCAATAGCACACGGCAGCACAGGGGCAGGAAATGACCAAATACGTTTCGACTTAACATTTAAGGTCCTAGCACCTCATATTGATATTATCACCCCTACCAGAGACATGACTTTGACCCGTGAGTATGAGATTAATTACTTAAAAGATCATGGATATGAGGCAGACTTTGTAAAAATGGAGTACTCGATAAACAAAGGTCTTTGGGGGACCTCAATCGGAGGTAAAGAGACACTTCATAGCAATCAAACCCTACCTGAAGAAGCTTATCCATCCCAAGTCAAGACTAAAGAGACAGAAGAGCTCAGCCTTAGTTTTACCAAAGGAGAATTATCAGCCGTTAATGGTAAGACCTATACAGATAAAATTGCTGCAATCAATGCTGTAGAACAAATCGCAAATAAATACGGTATCGGAAGAGATATGCACATAGGAGATACCATCATAGGTATCAAGGGACGTGTTGGTTTTGAAGCCGCTGCACCTATTCTCATTATTAATGCCCATAAAATGCTAGAGAAACATACCTTAAGCAAATGGCAACTCTACTGGAAAGACCAAGTAAGCACTTGGTATGGTATGTTCCTTCATGAGGCTCAGTACCTAGAGCCAGTCATGCGCGATATAGAAGCGATGCTATCATCTAGCCAAAAGAATGTCACTGGCACAGTGAAGATTATTCTTCGTCCTTACTCCTACACACTAGTAGGTGTTGACTCCCCATTCGATCTAGTAAAAACCGATTTTGGTGAATATGGAGAGGTTCAAACAGGCTGGACTGCTGAAGATGTCAAAGGATTTACAACTATTTTATCAAATCCGCTACGTGTTTACTATACCAATCAAAAGAAAAACGGAAAAGAGCTATAAAGCATATAATAAGCTATGATTAAAACAGGAATTATCGGTGGTGCAGGCTATACTGCTGGAGAGTTAATACGATTATTAATCAATCACCCCGATGCTGAAATAACATTTATACACAGTACAAGCAATGCTGGAAACAAAATAACAGATGTACATGCTGGTTTACTAGGCGAATGCGATATCGTATTTACTGACCAGCTTCCTTTAGATCAAATTGATCTCCTTTTCTTCTGTACTGCCCATGGCGATTCTAAAAAATTTATGGAGAAGCACAAGCTACCAGAAGACTTAAAGGTTATTGACTTGTCAATGGACTTCAGATTGAAGGCTGAAGACAACCCATTCTTATATGGCCTACCCGAACTAAATAGACGAGCCATTTGTAAGGCTCAATATGTAGCAAATCCAGGTTGCTTTGCCACTTGCATCCAGCTAGGATTACTACCTCTAGCCAAGCACTTGATGCTCAATGAGGATATTTTTGTCAATGCCATAACGGGAAGCACAGGTGCGGGGGTACGTCCTCAGTCTACTACACACTTCAGTTGGAGAGATAATAATATGAGCATTTATAAGGCGTTCTCTCACCAACACGTTCCTGAAATCAAGCAGTCCCTACAACAATTACAGACTAGTTATAATTCTGAAATTGATTTCATCCCCTATCGGGGAGATTTTCCAAGGGGCATTTTTGCGACTTTAGTAGTCAAAACTAAGGTCGAACTAGATGAACTTTATCGCATTTTCACAGAGTACTACGCACAAGACTCTTTTGTGCATATTGTGGAACGCAATATTGACTTAAAAGAAGTTGTAAACACCAATAAGTGCTTAATTCACCTGGAAAAACATGGGGATAAACTTCTGATTGTTAGTTGCATTGACAATCTTCTTAAAGGTGCTTCGGGGCAAGCCATACACAACATGAATCTAATGTTTAATCTCGAAGAGACTGTTGGGCTTCAGCTTAAGCCTAGTGCTTTTTAATTAAAAACTATGAATTTATTTAATGTATATCCTCTCTTTGACATCAATATTGTCAAGGGAGAAGGCTGTAAAGTTTGGGACGATCAAGGAACAGAATACCTTGATCTTTACGGAGGGCATGCTGTTATTTCTATCGGTCATTCCCATCCTCATTATACTCAAATGATCAGCTCACAACTAAACCAACTAGGATTTTACTCCAACTCCGTAATCAATAAGCTACAACAAGAATTAGCTCAACGCTTAGGAAAAGTCTGTGGTTATGATGATTACTCCCTGTTCTTAATAAACTCTGGAGCTGAGGCCAATGAAAATGCACTAAAACTAGCTTCGTTCCACACAGGCAGGAAGCGAGTTTTAGCCTTTAAAAAAGCTTTCCATGGAAGAACATCCTTGACAGTAGAAGCCACAGACAACCCTAATATCACTGCTCCGATTAATAATAATGGATTAGTTACTCACTTAGGTATTAATGACATTGAAGCATTTGAGAAAGAGCTATTAAAGCAAGATGTTTGTGCCGTAATAATTGAACCCATCCAAGGTGTGGGTGGCATACAGCTAGCCTCAAAAGAATTTTTGCAAGAGCTAAGAGAGCTTTGTACCCAAACAGGTACAATTCTGATCTTGGATGAGATACAATCTGGCTATGGACGAAGTGGTAAGTTCTTTGCTCATCAATATGCAAATATTCAAGCAGATATGATCACGGTAGCCAAAGGAATAGCCAATGGATTCCCTATGGCAGCTGTACTCATTAGCCCACAGTTTCACGCAAAACAGGGTCAACTAGGCACCACTTTCGGGGGAAACCACCTAGCTTGTAGCGCAGCATTGGCTGTACTAGATGTATTAGAAGAGGAACATCTCGTTAAAAATGCGGCCTCTGTTGGGGCGTATTTATTAAAGGAGTTAGCTCAAATTTCAGGCATCAAAGATATACGAGGTAAGGGTCTTATGATAGGATTAGAGTTTGAGTTCCCTATTCAAGACTTAAGAAAAAAACTACTTTTTGAAGAGCATGTTTTCACCGGAGTTAGTGGTGCATATACACTACGTTTACTCCCTCCTCTGTGTCTAAGCAAGCAAGAAGCTGATGAGTTTATCAAACGGCTTAAGCGAGCACTGAAATAGCCCCTATTTAGCTCACATAAATTAAAGAAGGTGAATCTCTCGCATATCTTGCTAGATTCACCTTTCTCTTTTCTATCTTTAATAGAAACCCTTTAACTCAGAGTAAAATTATGAAATTGGCAATAATCGGTGTAGGTAATATGGGCGGAGCTATCGCCAAAGGTATCGCTTCTCAAAAGATAGAAGGAGTATCTCAGATTATTATAAGCAATCGGAGTACAGATAAGCTTAGCAACTTAAAAGAGGCTTACCCCCACCTACAAATAGTGGAAAAGTTTCAAGAAGCGGTGAGTTTAGCTGATCTTATCATCTTTGCAGTAAAACCTTGGGTCATGCAGCCTATTTTAACCAGCCTCAAATTTGAGCCACATCAAATCGTGGCTTCGGTTGCTGCTGGTATTAGTTTTAATCAGCTCAATTTGTGGGTAAAAGGGACTAGCAAGTTTTACCGCATTATCCCCAATACTGCTATCATGCATCAGGCAAGTATGAATGTATTATCAGCCTACAACACTTCTAAAGAAGAAGACAGCCTACTTCTTTCTATCTTTAATCACTTAGGAAGTAGTATGCTCATACCCGAAAGTAAAATGGAGGCTGCTACCTCTATCTCCTCTTGTGGCATTGCCTACTTATTTAAATACATCCAAGCTTCCATGCAAGCGGGTATCGAGCTAGGACTTACTCCAGAGGAAGCTATCCAACTCACAGCTCAAGCCGCTATTGGAGCAGGTACTGTATTTCTAAAGAATCCTCAGACTCACCCTGCAGTAGAAATAAATCGAGTTTCAACCCCTGGAGGTCTAACAATAAAAGGAATCAATGAACTAGACAAGCAAGGATTTCCTACAGCTATTATTGAAGCCATAAAGAAAAGTTTAAAATAAATAGACCAATAAAAAAGACGAGCTAATAGATAGCTCGTCTTTTTTTATACTCTCGATCTTGCTTTAGAATGTTGCATTATGTGGAGTTCTAGGGAAAGGTATCACGTCACGAATATTAGCCATACCAGTCACAAATAATAAGAGTCTCTCAAAGCCTAGACCAAAACCTGAATGAGGACATGTGCCATACTTACGTGTTTCTAAGTACCACCACATATCTTTCATTGGAATGTTATTGTCTTCAATCCTCTTCTTCAACTCTTCATAATCCACTTCACGCTCAGAACCACCAATAATCTCTCCTATCTTAGGGAAAAGCACATCCATACCACGCACAGTCTTACCATCTTCATTTAGCTTCATATAGAAAGCTTTAATCTCTTTAGGGTAGTCAGTCATAATAACTGGACGCTTAAAGTGATTTTCTACCAGGTAGCGCTCGTGCTCAGAGGCTAAGTCTGCCCCCCAATAAACAGGATACTCAAATTTATGTCCTTGAGCCACTGCCTCTTCAAGGATTTTAATACCTTCAGTGTATGTTACTCGCTTGAATTCCACTTTTACCACACTTTCCAAACGCTCTATTAAGCCTTTGTCAAAATGCTCATTTAAGAACTTCAAATCATCCATACAATTGTCTAGAGCCCACTGAACACAATACTTGATAAAGTCTTCAGCCAAATTCATATTATCTTCATTATCATTGAAGGCTACTTCTGGCTCTATCATCCAAAACTCAGCAAGGTGTCGGGGTGTGTTTGAGTTTTCAGCTCTAAATGTTGGGCCAAATGTATAGATAGCTCCTAAAGCAGTAGCGGCAAGCTCACCCTCTAACTGCCCTGAAACCGTTAAATTGGTCTCTTTACTAAAAAAGTCTTGCTTGTAATCTACCTCACCCTGTTCATCTTTAGGTACATTGTTTAAATCTAAGGTAGTTACTTGAAACATTTCTCCAGCACCTTCAGCATCCGAGCCTGTGATAAGTGGAGTATGGAAATAAAAGAAACCACGATCATGAAAATACTTGTGGATAGCATAAGCCATATGGTGACGTATACGGAAAACAGCACCAAATGTGTTTGTTCGTGGGCGTAAGTGAGCTATTTCACGAAGAAACTCCAAGGAGTGACCTTTCTTTTGTAAAGGATAGCTATTATCACATCCTCCATATACTTCGATCTCCGTAACTTGAATTTCTGCTTTCTGACCTTGGCCCATAGACTCTACGAGCTTTCCGTTTACACTTAAACATGCACCAGTAGTGATCTGCTTTAGCATTTCCTCATCATGCTCAGCTAAATCAACTACCAACTGTACATTATTGATTGTAGAACCATCATTAAGTGCGATAAAGTTTACTTTTTTACCCCCTCTTCGGGTGCGTACCCACCCTTTAACGTTGACCTTGGCACCAAAGTCTTCACGCTTTAGCAGGTCAACAATCTTTGTTCTACTAATTTTTTCCATACTTATATTAATTCTTTTATTTAAATCAGCAGCAAGAGTCAATGCCCTTGCTGCTAGTTAAATTATAGTTTATTATTCAAATGATCCCATATTCAAAAAACCCACTTCTGCTGCAGTCAAGTATCTCCACTGACCACGTCGAAGCCCTTTCTTAGTTAAACCTGCGAAAAGAACACGATCTAGCTTTACTACTCGATAACCCAAAGATTCAAATATGCGTCGCACAATACGATTCCTTCCAGAGTGAATCTCAATGCCTATTTGATTTCTCTTTGCATCATCTATGTAGCCTACAGAATCTGCCTGAATGAGACCATCATCCAACTCTATACCTTCGGCTATCTTTTCTAGATCAGCTAAAGTCACATTTCGATCAGTCACCACATGATAGATTTTCTTTTTATCATATTTAGGATGCGTTAACTTAGCTGCCAAATCACCGTCATTGGTCAGTAGAAGAACTCCTGTTGTCTTTCTGTCTAAGCGACCTACTGGATAAATACGCTCTTCACAAGCTCCCTGGACAAAGTCCATAACAGTCTGACGCTCTTGCGGATCATCCATAGTAGTCACACAGTCTTTGGGCTTATTGAGAAGAACATAAACCTTCTTTTCTAAAGAGACAGGCTTACCATCTACTAAAACCTCGGCAGAACGCTTAACTTTAGTTCCTAACTCTAATACGATTTCGCCATCCACAGTTACTTGTCCACTCTCAATCAGCTCATCGGCTTCTCTGCGCGAACAAACTCCCGCATTTGCCAAGTACTTATTGAGACGAATAGGCTCATTGGGATCAACATGCTTTTGTTGATACTCTATCTGCTTACGCTTAGAATATTTTGCATGAGGATTGTAATCTTCTGTTCGTTCGCTATATGGGCGACTGTAAGGTCTATTCCTATTTCCTTCTGATCTGTAACTATCTCTTCTGTTGTAATTGTTGGATCGATAAGCCCCTCGTCTATCTTCACTCGATTGATACCCTCCTCGTTCGCCTCTCTCTGAGCGATCCGAAGAGTAATTTGACCGACGTGAATCAGAACGATTGTATGTACTACGCCTATCATTATCCCTTTGGTAGTTTGGATTATACCCTCCTCTAGAGTTACCATAGGAGGAGCGACGTTCATCATTTCCACTTCTTCTCGTATCTCTTCTATCTGAATAGGGTCTATCTGTGCGATAGCCCTCACCACCATCTCTTCGATATGAGCTTCCCCTATCGTCTCGTTGAGAGTAGGAACGACGGTTATCATATCCTCCTCTTCGTTCGCCACCACGACTTCTATTGTCGTCATAACGACGGTTATCTGAACGGCCACTATACGAGCGATTACCCTCTTGACGGTAGCCACCCTTCTTATTATCTCTATTCGCCTCACGGCCAGTGTAGTGAGAATCTTGCCTGTTATCTCTGTCTTGATTCATAATTGTATGAATTAGTATGAATGGTCTCACGACCAATTGTTGTTAAATATATAAATACAACACTTACACCCCTGTATAGTTTTGAGGAGTAATTGCTTTTAATTCCTTCTTTAGCTCTTCTGAAACATCTAATTCCTGAATAAACTGATGTATTGAAGCTTCATTGATCTGTTGATTGGTACGAGTTAAAGCTTTTAAAGCCTCATAGGGATTAGGATATCCCTCTCTTCGTAATATCGTTTGAATAGCTTCTGCAACTACACTCCAGCAATTATCCAAATCTGTGTGAATGGATTCTTCATGTAATAGAAGTTTGCGAAGTCCTTTGAGTGTACTTTGGATAGCTATTAAGGTGTGTCCCAAGGGTACACCTATATTTCTAAGAACAGTAGAGTCTGTTAAGTCTCTCTGCAACCTAGAGATAGGTAACTTTCTTGAAAGATGCTCAAAAAGAGCATTAGCCAAGCCTAAGTTACCCTCTGAATTTTCAAAATCAATAGGGTTTACCTTGTGAGGCATAGCACTAGAACCCACTTCACCTGCTTTAATTTTCTGCTTAAAGTACTCCATAGAAATGTACTGCCAGAAATCTCTATCCAGGTCCATAATTATCGTATTGATGCGTTTTAAGCCATCAAAAAGTGCTGATAAATTATCATAATTAGAGATTTGGGTAGTAAATGCTTCACGCTGGATACCTAGATACTTAGCTAAAAAGTGAGCTCCAAAATCCTGCCAATCTATATTTGGATAAGCAACATGATGTGCGTTGAAATTACCAGTAGCCCCACCAAACTTACCTGATATAACAAGCTCCTTTAGCTGAGCTAGTTGCTGCTCCATGCGGTATGAAAACACACGAACTTCTTTGCCTAAGCGTGTAGGAGAAGCAGGCTGACCATGCGTTTTGGCCAACATCGGTATTGCTTCCCATGCTTGAGCATAAGTATTTAGTTGATCTATCAGATTCTGAATAGCTGGATAGTATACTTCTTCTAGTGCTTCTTTTAGAGAGAGAGGAACAGCCGTATTATTAATGTCTTGTGATGTTAGCCCGAAGTGAATAAATTCCTTATATGATGCTAAATCTCCTAATTTATCAAACTCTTCTTTTAAGAAATATTCCACTGCCTTCACATCATGATTTGTTACGGCCTCAATATCCTTGATACGCTGAGCATCAGACTCCGTGAACTCTAAGTAAATCTTACGTAATGATGGGAATATTAAAGGGTCTACTTTTTGGAGTTGAGGTAAAGGTAACTCACACAGAGCAATGAAATACTCTATTTCTACTTTTACACGATACTTGATTAAAGCAAATTCAGAAAAATAGGAAGCTAGTTCTTCCGTTTTACCTCTATATCTACCGTCTATTGGAGATATAGCTGTTAATAAGTCGAGTTTCATATGTATTCTTAGCTAATTAAAGTACAAAACTAAGGTTTTTTATTGAGTTAATGGGCATAAGACTCCAAAAGAAATTCTCACACAAATCACCAACACTAAAATCAGCTAAAAAGTGAGCCAAACTCTAAAACCAACTGTGCAACTCTATATTAATGATTAGGTTTAGTTTTAATAGGCTTACAGTTGCAACATTTCAGACTAGATTGACTGACACCGAAACGCTCTCTATTATGAACTCTCTCTACTGGTTCTACGTGCACAACAATATCGTACACATGGGCAACAGTCCTACGGATTTGAGCCTCAACCTCATCAGAAACTTGATGAGCCTCCCACAATGTCATATTACCATCGACCTCTATATCTAAAGCTATCATATACAAGTTTCCGATTTGACGTGAACGCACACGATGAGGATTTCTAGCCTCTTTTACTAATTCAACAGCTTGGAAAATATCCTCATAGACTTTCTCGTCTTTAACTCCATCCATCAATTCCACATTGGACTCTTTGAATATATCGATAGCCGACTTTATAATAACAAGACTAATAAACAAGCCTGTTACAACATCTAAAACTGGAATATCAAGTATGTAAGTAAATAAAAGCCCTAGCAAAACACTGATAGAGATCAAAACATCATTACGCATATTGACCGCATTTGCTATAAGTAAAGGGCTATTGATACGTTCTCCCTGACTTCTCTGATACCAGGCCAATAACAGCTTTCCAATAATCGAGAATACTGTAACATAGATAGCTATCCTTTGAGGAAGCTCCCTAGTTTCGTCAGAAAAGAGAGCCTTAATGGAACTAAAAAACATCTGAACCCCAGCATAGAAAATAATTAAAGAGAGAATCTTTGTTGCTATAGACTCAGCTTTTTTGTACCCATAGATATACTTTTGAGTAGGAGGTCTATTCACAATACCTGCTGTAAATATCATAACAATAGAAATAACAACATCAGTTGCTGAGTCTATGCCATCCCCCAACACAGCCATACTACCTGCAAGCAATCCTACTGTAATCTTCAATACAGACAAGATTAGATTACCTATAGCACTAATCCAAGAGGTACGAACGAGAACTTTCTCTTTTAAATGGGTATCAGTCATTTCCTTTACAGTGTATCTTAACGTTCAAAATAATGAGCTGCAAAGATAATCATCTTTATGTGCATCCAGAAAATTCGACGTACAATCTCTTCTTAGCCTATGCCTACATACAATTTTTTGCACCTTAAACTTACTCTACCCAATTATTTATGCTGCTTGCGGTAGGTAGTAGGAGACACACCTTTTACTTCTTTAAAAACTGTGCTAAAGTACCGTTGGTTGCTGTATCCTACTTGCTCTGCTATTTCTCTAATTGGAGCATTTGTTGAAACAAGTAAATCAGCAGCCTCTTTAATTCTATAATTCGTGATATAGTCATTTATTCCAAGACCGGCAATGGAACGAAATTTATTATAAAGAGATGACCTACTCATACTCATCTCTACGGTTAGGAAGGTCACATCTAAATCTACATTACTTAGGTTTTGAGCAATGATTTTATTTAGTTTCATCATGAAGTCTTCATCCGAATTACTAAAGGTATTCTCAACAGGATCAACAACTAAGTATGTTTCAGCAACTCGTTGCTTAATAGCGGTACGCATAGCTAACTGATTAGATATAACAGCAAGTAACACTGATAAATCAAATGGTTTTGGTAAGTAAACATCTGCTCCTAGCTTATAACCAATATCAGTTGTCTCTTTCTCTATACAAGCCGTTAGTAGAATTATAGGGATATGACTTATTTCCACCTCACTCTTCAGTTTTTTACAAAGCTCAAACCCATTCATACGCGGCATCATAATATCACTAACTACCACATCGGGCTTATGTTGTTTTATAGCTTGATAAGCCTCTACCCCATCACGACACCACACGACCTCCTTGAAAAACTCTTGCAAAGACTTTTGTATAAAGGCACCTAATTCTACAGAGTCTTCTGCAACAACAACTTTAAGTTCAGAAAAATCAGTCTGATTTGATGAGCTAGCGAACTGGCTATCATTCTTTATATCTTCTAACTTTACATCACTCAGCCCCATACTCTTGTGAAGTAGCCTAGTTTCTGCTAAAGGTATAGTAAACCAAAATAGTGCTCCTACACCCCTATCACTATTACATGCGCCTATTTTACCTCCTTGCATTTCCACTAGCTGTTTTGCATACGATAGCCCGATACCTGATCCACCATAATTATGCTCTCCCTGATAAAAGCGATTAAAAAGATTATCCATATCAACATGACTCAAGCCAATTCCCTCATCTTCTACACGAATCTCCACATCCTTGCTATGTACTAAAACAGTAATACTTAACGATGAGCTTAATGGGCTAAACTTCAAAGCATTGGCAATGAGATTAGAAAGAACTATTTCGGTCTTTATCGGATCCATATAGACATAGGATAAATCATCTCTACAACTTACTCTCAACTCAATCTGCCTGGCATCCAACTCTGTCTTAAACTTAGATAATACAGCCTCCAACCAAGGTTTTAGCTGAACAGAGGCAAAATTCATTACCTCCCCTTGCTCTTCAAGACGGCGCACATCCAGCACCATATTTAATACATCGCGTATGTGTTCTGCCTGTTTTAGTATAGACTCTAAGACACCATGAAGCTTATTATCAGAGTGCATTTGCTTTAAAATTCTTTTCAGCGGTGCATAGATAAGAGTTAGGGGTGTTCTCAACTCATGACTAACATTTATGAGAAACCTTACTTTTTCTTCATTGACTGCCCGCTCATGCTCTAACCTTTCCAGCTCCATAATACTCTCCTTACGGTGTATTACATAGCGAAGCCAGAAAAAGAATAACATTAAAATCCCAAGCGATAAGAGAACAACAAACCACCCACTTCGCCACCAAGGAGGGTACACTCTAAAGCTCAATAACTCTTCGGGAGCCGTCCAGCCTCCATCACGCATAGAACAGGACACTTTTATGGAATAAGTTCCTACAGGTAGAGCGTATAATAAAATTTCCTTCTCACTAGTTTCTATCACATTAAAAAGTCTATCCTCCTGCTCTATGAAGTATTTAAAAAAACGCTCTCTAAAAATATCTTTAGATAAAGGAAGTACACGTAGTGATAAAGTACTATGACTCCATGGAATACGAAGCGTTTGGTTAGAGCCAGGATGCACAAGGGCTTTGCCATCAACCGCCAAGCTAGATACTCGTAACAAAGGCTTATCCACCTCTTCTTGAGGAGCATGTTTAGATATCTGCAACAATCCCATTACTCCTCCCATATAGATATCCCCATCCGAACTTAGCAAGGTAGCCTTAGGTAAATACTCATTTGTTGGAGCCCCATCAGAATCACCGTAGATAGCAAAACGGTTTTCAGCTATATTGTAAGCGTATAGAGACCCCTTTACTCCCAACCATAATCGCCCAGCGTAATCGCACGCCAAAGAAGATATTTCAGTTATTAAGGACGACTCTATTTCTACTAACATAGAAGTCTCTTTCTCATACAACAAAAGCCCTTTGTCAGTTCCTATCCATAAGTTTCCATGTAAGTCTTCGGCAAGTGAACTGATTGTCATACCTGGCTTAACTTTACATATTACCCGTATGAAGTTTGTATGATGGTCAAACAATAAAACTTGTTGCTTTTGAACTAAATAACTAAACCTACGATTGTTACTGAGTTTTTGCATGAAACTATAATCGTATTCAACTCCCTCTAAATTAATTTTTTCAAATTGATTTTTACTTATACTGTATAAATAGATATTATCTGCATAGACATAAATACTATCACTAGTATAAGCTTGAATATTAACAGAGTGCCCCGACTTAAAAACACTATCATTGACTGCTTGATTAACCAAAGTAAAGGGCTTTGTTTGGCCTGTCAATTTATTAAATGTATATAAGCCCTTACTGAAATTAGAAAGCAACAGCTGATTTTCCCCAAAACTTGCAACCGAAACAATCTTCATATGATAGGTTGACGGATAGTGCGTAAATTTTGACGAATTAGGATCAAATCGATTAATCCCCTCGCCATCAGTTCCAACCCAAATCTGCCCATTACTATCCTCTAACAATGCTAAGACCGTCCGTTCACTCAAACCATACTCACTCCCCTGTTGCGCATCCTTATAGGTTTTCATAAACACTTTTTTAATCCCAATAAGACCTGATCGAATTGTACCTATCCACATATTTTCATTCCGATCCAAATACAGACAATTAGTAGATTTTGCGGGTAGAGAAGTGGGATCATTAGAGAAATACTTCAAAACAGAGATGTGGTTGTTTTGAAGGTTTAAGAGTGATACTCCTCCGCCATCAGTTGCCAGCCAGATTTCATGATCTTTTTCTATGATATCCAAAATAACATCATGACTCAAATCACTATTTTGAGTGTTGTAATTACCAATAAACTCACCATCCTCAGCGTAACAATTCAGCCCATTGCCATAAGGAGATATCCAGATATTTTTCTGACTATCCACATAAATAGAGATAATATCCTTACTCTTGCAAAAAGAAGCTGGAGTCACTTCATTTGTACTAGAATCAAATACCCATACTCCATCTCTTCTAGTGCCTAAGAGATAAAGACTATCTTTCCAATACTGTATATGACTAATGTGATCTCCTATAGTTACACCATTCTTAAACTCTATTTTCTGCACGGATGAGCTTTCATATAGATACTTATACAATACCCCACTACCACCCCAAAACATTCCACCCTCAAAATACTCAAACGACCGAACCCTTATCGGCTTACCCTCATAAAGCTTGACCTCGAAATTGTCTATACTTCTTTTATAGCTTGCCATGCCGCTAGCTGTAGAGACCCAAACTGTACCTAAAGCATCTTCTGTCAAAAAAAGAATCTGATTATGCGGAAGAATATTAGTATTGCTTTTTGTATTCTTATAAACTTTCAACTCATAACTATCATATCTATTAAGACCTGCCTTACTACCAATCCACAAAAAACCTTTACTGTCATACAATATTGAAGTTACAGTTGCTTGACTTAGCCCCTCCTCCAGAGAGATTTGCTTAAAGTAATAAGAAGTTTCTTTTGAAGAGATTGGAATAGAAATTAGAAGAAAAATAAATAAGAAGAAGTACTTGAAAGGCATATTGTCATTAGTATTAGTAATACTTTAAAGATAGATATCTCTTTGTTCAAAATAGTGTTTTTACTACACAAAAACGCTATTTATGGGTTTTTTGGACGATAACAGACCTTTTTTAAACAATATCAAACACACTATCCAAGTCATAACTACTATGTTTGAATTGCAAAAAAACCTTTTTTATTACTATTAAGTCAAAATCAAAATTGATAACCATTCATTTAATACTTATGAAAAAACGAGATTACTCAAGTAAACGATTAAGTACATTCCTGTTCTTACTTCTACTTTTTTGTATGACAGGCATTACACACGCACACACATTACAAAGCAGCTCAAGACAGATACAAGGAAAAATAGTTGATGAGTTGAATGAGCCATTAACTGGTGTTAATATTGTTGTACAAGGCACTTCAAAAGGAGTGATTACGGATATTGATGGCAACTACACTATTGAAGTATCTGATACAGAAACTGTCCTTAGTTTTTCATACCTAGGATATCTTCCACAAAAAATAAAAGTAGGAAAAAATAAAACGATTAATGTCGTATTAAAGGAAGATACCATGCTGCTAGATGAAGTGGTAGTTGTTGGGTATGGCACTATGAAAAAAAGTGATTTAACCGGAGCCGTAACCTCTATAAAACCAGATGGACAGGAAGCAACATCAGTCTTATCTGTCGACAATCTCCTACAAGGAAAAGTAGCAGGACTTACTATTGGTAACTCAGTAGCTACACCTGGAGCAGCAAACACCGTAACTATTCGAGGAGCAAACTCGTTAAGAGGAGATAATCAGCCACTATATGTGATAGATAATATCCCTCAAGCCTCAACAGGTGAATTCGCTTCAAGTGCATTTGGTGGAGATTTTCAAACTGCACAAGATCCACTCACCAGCCTAAACCCACAAGACATTGAAGACATACAAGTCTTAAAAGATGCATCTGCTACGGCCATATATGGATCTAGAGGTGCCAATGGAGTTATTTTAATTACTACCAAGAAGGGTAAACCAGGCAAAACTAAAGTAAATGTAAACGCCACCTACTCTATTTTAAATGCTACTCGACTACATAAAATGATCAATTTGGAGGAGTTTGCAGACTTTAGAAATGCCCAATTAGGAGAAGGCTCTCAACAATTTTTTAAAGAGAATGGTGAGGTCAGATATATATTTTCTGGAAACGTCTATGACCCTGAAGATCCAATGTCATACCATGTATTAAACTATCGAAACTGGCAAAAGGAAATTTATCGCACTGCTTTTTCTCAAAATTACTCTGCCACACTAAACGGAGGTAGTGAACTCGTTAAATATTATATTTCAACAAACTTCAAAGATATCAATGGAGTTGTTAAACAAACATCACTCAAGCAAGGTAGCATCCGATCAAACTTCAATATGAAGCTAGCTCCCTCTGTCGACTTAAACCTCTCACTCAGTGGTTCTTTGAAAAAGAATGATATGATGTCAGGCGGCGACACTAAAGGAGGAGCTACAGGGTCTATTACTCGTACTGCGATTGACTCATATCCATACCTTATTCCTGAAGGCGAACAAAACTTATCAGATGAGGAGAAAACTACAGTATGGAGCTGGCTTGACGACTATGATGATATCACAAATGAAAAATCATTCAGAGGATCAGCTGATCTTGTTTGGAAAATCAATAAACACTTCTCATTTAATACACGTGTAGGAGGAAACCTACTTATCCAAGATAGAAGCCGCTGGTTTGGACTTCAACTCTTCCGAGGTCGTAATGAAAACGGCTCTCTCGGAATTACCAGCTTAGATAAAAAGAACTATACCATAGAAAACCTATTAAACTACTCCACAAAAATCAGCAACTTTGCTAATCTTAGTGCGGTTGTGGGTGTAACCTATGATGAATATAAGTTTTTAAATCGCATCACCTCAGCTCGTGACTTTCAGAGCACTGCTTTGCGTACTAAAGGCTTGCATATGGCTCGGGTAATCAATGAAAACCAGCCTATTCAACGAGACTACCAACTCTTATCTTACCTAGCTAGAGTTAACTTGTCTATGTTAGAAGGACGCTATCTCGCTACACTCAATTTCCGTAGTGATGGGTCCAGCAAATTCAAATCATCCAATAGATGGTCTTATTTCCCTTCATTCTCACTTGCGTGGAGATTAGAACAAGAAAACTTTATTAAAGACAACTACAACTGGATAGATCAACTAAAGCTCAGAGTAGGTTATGGTCAAACAGGTAACCAATCGATCAACCCTTACAATAGCTTCTACACTTATTCAGAAGCTCCCGATTATGCTTCTCCTACTGGCGATAAAGAACTATCTATTGGTGTTAGCAACTTACAGAACCCCAATTTGAAATGGGAAAAAACAGCCTCTTTTAATGCAGGAATAGACTTTTCGTTCCTACAGAATCGATTACATGGTACTCTTGATTGGTATCGTAAGACAACTAGTGACTTACTAATATCAAGATCATTAGGGCCAAGTGTCGGTTTTGGATCAATTCTTACTAACCAAGGATCACTAGCTAATCAAGGAGTAGAGTTTACACTAAATGCCAATGTACTACAAACTAAAGATTGGGATGTAAATCTATCAGGTAATATAGCTTTCAATAAAGCAAAAATAAAAAAACTTGGACTACCTGAAAAGTCATATGGTAATGAGCGCTATGTTGCTTACCTAGGTAATTCTATTGGAGATCACTTTGGCCCTGCAAACATCTTTATTGAAGGAAAGGCACCTGGTCTTTTCTGGGGCTATAAGACAGATGGTATAATTCAAGAAAATGATGAGGTTCATCCTTCCAAAATATCTAATGTAAACCCTGGAAACATAAAGTTTGTAGACACAAATAACGACCAAGTGATTGATGAAAATGACAAAACTATTATTGGAGACCCTAATCCTGACTTCACTTATGGATTCCAAGCCTCTGTAAGTTTTAAATCACTCACACTCTCCACTTCGTTTAATGGAGTTTATAACAATGATGTACTCAATGCCAATATTCGCTATGAGAGTTTACCGGGCAGACAGGCTAGCAACTTGACTAAAAAAGCTTTCTATGCTGCATGGACACCCGAAAACAAATCTAACCTCTACCCCGGCTATAACAGTAGCATCCCTACTCAAGCTGTTTTAGACAGATACATAGAGGATGGAAGCTTCCTTAGATGCTCAGACATTAGCTTAATCTATAAGCTGCCCAAACTACTGGTGAATAAGATTGGATTCAACTCTATAGATGTTTTTGCCTCTGTGAAAAACGCATTTATCATAACAAATTACTCTGGCTATGATCCTGAAGTTAATTCATTTGCTTTCGATGGACTAAGACGAGGTGTTGATATAAACTCCATGCCACAGCCACGCTCGTTCATATTTGGTCTTAATGTATCCTTTTAAATCTTGTAACCATGAAAAGAACAATATATATAATACTTTTATCTCTATTATTTAATTCTTGCTTAGACGAACACCCAAGCTATACTTTAAACAGTACAACAGCTTTTACAGATGTAAAAACAGCACAAATGGCACTCAATGGCTGCTATGGCCAGCTTACAACCTATGCTACCTATGGACAAGGTATACAAGAAATATTTGTTGGTGCCTCAGGCACAAGCTGGGCCCAGACTAATGATGGGGATCCAGACCGCTACTCATCACTAGATATATCTTCAGGAAGTGTAGTTGTAAAAGGTTTTTGGACAGGGGTTTATAAAACTATCAGTGAGTGTAACTTCTTTATTTATAACCTCGAAAACAGCCCTCTTAACCCTTCAGATATCCAAGCGATGAAAGCCCAAGCTGCTTTCATTAGAGGCCTTTGCTACCTCAATCTGTATACAAGCTTTGGAGAGGTACCCTTACGCAATACTCCCTCTACTGAATCTACACTAAACCAAGCTAAGGCTTCTAAGGAAGAGCTGATCAAACAAATTGAGGAAGACTTTACAACAGCTAGCCTAGGTTTAGGTGCAACACAAGTAGATGGTCGGCCAAGCCTACACACTGCAAGAGCTTATTTGGCTAAGCTTTATTGGATCCTAGCCTGCCAGGATAAAGATAGCCAATCACCCTATTGGAATAAAGCCAAAGAGTATGGACAAATGGTCCTAGATGAAGGAAATTACCAACTAGAACCCAAATTTAATCAGCTCTTTGTAAACCATGTGAATGGCTCCAAGGAGTCTATTTTTCAACTCAATTTTTCTACAACTTCACAATACTCAGGTAACAGGGGTAACTGGCTTTTTGCACCCCAAGTATCTACTAGAAAAGGGGTATCATGGGGACGTAATCGAGTAAATAAATCATTTCATGATTGGTTTGTTGGTACTTATCCGGATGATCCACGCATATCAGAAACTTTCTTATATACATGGATAAATAGGAATAACAATAAAAGAATGTATGCCTACCCCTACCTCGCTTACATGCAAAATGGAGAACAGCAGGTGATGAAGCTAGATTATGATCAATTTGAAGATCCTACAAACCCTCAAATATCAGAGTTAAACCAAAGGCAGATTAATAACTTTGTAAAAGCAACAGGTAACCACAATGGGTGGCCATTCTTTAAAAAACAATATGACTACGAAAGTGAAGCACAGAATAGTAATAAGAATCTTATCCTTTATAGGTATGCAGACTTCTTATTAATGATGGCAGATATTGAAAATGAGCTAGGCAACACTTCCAAGGCAGTAGAATTGGCAAACTTAGTCTTAGAAAGAGCTAGAAACTCAGGAGCGACTCCCGCTATACACCCCGCAAACTGGAGCCCTGAATCGACTCAGGAAGAGATTCGCACTAAAATATATAGAGAGCGCCTATTTGAGTTGGCAGGAGAACCTACAATGTTTCTTGATGCCCGAATAAAAGGAGAAAGTTACTTTAAAGACTTACTTGAGCGCCACAATAATCATCACATTAGTGCAACTTTTGCAACCGATCCCAGCATAGGTCTACACAAGTTTAAAGACCGTGTGTTTAACAATAAAAACATAAGCTCAGATTTCTTAAAAAAGAATTTAAGACTCCCTATCCCTCTTGACGAAATCAATGGTAATGAAGCTTTAAATTCATCTGATCAAAACTTTGGATACTAATTATCAATCTAATAAAGAGCCAGTAGAGCATTACGGGCTCTTTATTAGATTTTGTTATAAAAAAACACCAAATGAATAAATTGACATACAACTCTTACAACCCCCGCTCTATTTGGTTAGCTAGCACTTTAGCGCTGACTGGAGTAATAAGTTCTTGCCAGCCTCAACAAAAGGATGTCGATAAGCCTATTAACTTAGTCTATATCATGACCGATGATCATACAGCACAAATGATGAGTTGCTATGATACACGCTTTGCAGACACCCCTAATCTGGACAGAATTGCTAATGATGGGGTTATTTTTACAAATAGCTTTGTCTGTAACTCTATTTCTGGGCCAAGTAGAGCAGCTATGCTCACAGGAAAGCACAGCCATAAAAACGGTAAAATAGACAATGAATCTGCATTTGATGGAAGCCAGCAAACAATGCCTAAGCTACTACAAAAAGCTGGGTATGAAACAGCCATTATTGGAAAATGGCACTTAGATAGTAAACCTACTGGATTCGACTATTGGTCGATTCTACCAGGACAAGGCGACTACTATAATCCAGACTTCATTACTGAAGAAGACACACTTAGGCATGATGGTTACGTCACAAATATAATAACAGACTTGAGCTTAGACTGGTTAGAAAATAAGCGAAACAAAGAGAAACCTTTTTCTCTTTTTATTCACCACAAAGCCGTACACAGAAATTGGATGGGAGATACCTGCCACTTAGCGCTGTATGAAGATGTTGAATTTGAACTTCCAGCCACCTTTTGGGACAACTATGAAGGCAGAATTGCTGCATCTCAACAAGAAATGAGTATAGATAAAGACATGGACCTTATCTACGACCTTAAAATGCTAGAAAGTGATAAACAAAGCCCGTTAAAATCCCTATATACTAACGCAGAATTGACCAAAGGCACCTATGGCCGCATGAATAAAAAACAAAAGGAGGCCTGGGACAGACATTACGGACCTATTATAGAGGATTTTTACAAACAAAACTTAAAGGGAAAGGAACTGGCTGAGTGGAAGTACCAACGCTATATGCGTGACTACCTTAAAACGGTGAAATCTTTAGATGAAAATGTAGGAAGAGTTTTAGACTACCTGGAAGAAAATGATTTGTTGGAAAACACACTCATCGTATATACTTCTGATCAAGGCTTCTATATGGGAGAACATGGCTGGTTCGATAAGCGATTTATGTATGAAGAATCTATGAGAACTCCTTTAATAATGCAACTACCCAAAAGGTTTAACCGTAGAGGAGAAATACCTCAACTGGTACAAAACATTGATTATGCTCCTACTTTCTTGGAGTTGGCCCATATTGAAGTTCCTACAGATATTCAAGGAATCTCTCTGATTCCTTTATTGGAGGGTAAGCAACCTAGTAACTGGCGCAAATCTCTATACTATCACTATTATGAGTATCCAGCAGAACATGCCGTAAAGAAACACTACGGCATAAGAACGGAGCGCTACAAGTTAATTCACTTCTACGAAGACATTGATGAATGGGAGCTCTATGATTTACTTAAAGATCCTGCAGAGTTAAATAACCTCTATGAGCAGAATGAGCTACAAGGACTTATTAAAACACTCAAGGAAGAGCTTCATGAGCTACAAGTCCAATATGACGACCCAATTCGCTACAGGTATAATTAAAACTTAAACAATGAAAAAAGAAGTCTTTTCAAAGTTCTCATTAGTACTAGTGGTCTTTAGCCTACTAGTGAAAAATGCATTTGCTACAGATCTTAAGCTTATTCCTTATCCAAGCTATATACTTGCAAATCAAGGCTATCTTAGTCTCGATCCTAGCATACTGTGTTATAATGAAATTTCGCAAGCTAAGGAGAATGAGTCTACAGTTGAGCAGCTTTTTCCTTGTGCAATTAAATATACACATCATGCCTCGCTCGCCACACTGCGCATCCTCAAAGATTCTAAGCTTGATGAGGAAGCCTATAGGCTCATTGTTTCAGAATCTGGTATCGACATCTATGCTCAGGAAGAACGAGGGCTTTATTATGCCTTGCAAACCTTAAACTTACTTCGACGACAAGAAGTATCAAGTGATAAGACCATTCAAATTCCTTTCACTACCATTGAAGATAGCCCCCGATTTCACTATCGAGGTTTAATGCTAGATGTTGCCCGATACTTTATTCCCAAAGAAGAAATACTGCGACTTATTGATATCATTAGCTTACTGAAAATAAATAAGTTACACCTTCACCTAGTCGATGACAATGGTTGGAGATTGGAAATCAAGAAACACCCTAAACTCACAGAAATAGGTGCATGGAGAGTATATCGTGAAGAAAAATTCCCAGCTCGAGCCAACCCTCTCCCCCATGAGGCAACTCCTGTTGGAGGGTATTATACTCAAGAAGACATACGTGAAATTATTAAGCATGCCTCAAGGAACAAAATAGAAGTTATTCCAGAGATTGAGATGCCTGCCCACACGATATCTTCACTGGCTGCATACCCAGAATTAGCCTGTCCTGTTGTTGACCAGTTCATCGGGGTTTTACCAGGAATCGGAGGCCCTCAAGCACGAGTAATCTACTGTGCTGGCAACGAACAAGTATTTCAATTTTTAGCAGATGTACTAGATGAAGTTACCGCTCTATTCCCCTCTAAGTATATTCATTTGGGTGGAGATGAAGCAGATAAATACTACTGGAAAAGATGCCCTAAATGTCAAAAGAGAATGAAAGAGCAAAACCTTCAACAAGTGGAGGAACTTCAAGGATACTTCATGAATAGAGTTAGTAAGTATGTTCAAGCCAAAGGAAAGCAGGTGATAGGATGGGATGAACTAACAAATAGTGAACTACCTCAGGAATCCATTATTATGGGCTGGCAGGGAAAAGGTAATGCTGCACTAAAGGCGGCAAAAGAAGGACACCAGTTCATCATGACACCTGCTCAGGTACTTTACCTCATCCGCTATCAAGGACCCCAATGGTTCGAACCGTTTACTTACTTTGGCAATAACACATTGAAAGACATCTATACCTATGAGCCTATTCAAAAGGAATGGGACCCTGAGTTTGAGAAACTTCTACTTGGCGTACAAGCATCAATGTGGACAGAGTTTTGTGATAACAATGAAGACTTAGAGTATCAATTATTTCCTCGCCTACTTGCTTTTTCGGAAATAGCCTGGTCAGGCAAGCACAACAAAGATTGGAAAAGCTTCTTGTCTCGTATGGACAACTTCCTTCCCATACTTGATGCAAAAAATATTACATACGCTAAATCTATGTATAATATTGATCACAAAGTAGAACCTTACAGTGGATCATTAAAAGTCACACTCTCTACTATTAGACCGGATCTAAACATACACTACACAACTGATGGAAGTGTGCCTACGATCCATTCACCTCGCTATCATTTACCTATACGCATAGCTCAAGACACACAGGTTCAAGCTGCCACATTCAAACAGGGAGAACAGCTAGGCCAAGTTCTAAGCTTGGACCTCAATTATAACTTAGCAACAGGATGCGCTGTACAAGCAGATAACCCAGCTAAGTATGTGCTAACAAATGGACTAAGAGGTAGTAGTAGACACTCCGACTTTGAGTGGGCTGGCTGGTACAACAAAGACGACTCCTTTGTGATCGATTTAGGCCAAAAGACTAAGATAAATCAAGTAGTGCTCGGCTCAATCACAAACTACTCTATGTGTGTTCACAAACCCAAAGAAATACAGCTTAGTATAGCTGATGATTCGGGTCATTTTACCCCAATAAAAACCATTACATTTACCCAAGAACAGATTTTCAATAATACCATACAGAAAGAAGACATCAGTTTTGACCAACTAAACACACATACCCGCTACATAAAAGTAGAGTTTAAAAATCCTGGTGTTTGTCCTATTGGCAACCCTAGAGCTGGTGCTCCAAATTGGATTTATTTTGATGAAATAATTGTATTATAATAACTACTATGCATAAAAAGTATATTTTACCCTTAGTCGCACTACCATTAATTACTGCTTGCAAAAACTCAGAGCAGCAAGCTACACCTCCAAACATAGTACTAATCTATGCCGATGACATAGGTTTTGGTGATTTAGGCTGGAATGGTGCCACCACTATATCTACACCAAACATAGAGCAATTGGCCCAAGAAGGTATTCGGTTTACCAACGCACACAGCACCGCTGCCACAAGTACCCCCTCTCGTTACGCTATGCTGACGGGTGAATATGCTTGGCGTAAAGAAGGAACAGGAATAGCAGATGGCAATGCAGGAATGATTATTAGACCAGATCGATACACACTTGCAGATATGCTGAAGGAAGCTGGATACCAAACAGCTGTTGTTGGAAAATGGCACCTAGGCCTCGGTAATGAAACAGGGAAGCAAGACTGGAATAAAAAACTTATCCCAGGAACCAATGATATTGGATTTGATTATTCGTATATTATGGCCGCAACAGGAGATCGAGTTCCCTGTGTTTACGTGGAGAATGATTTAGTTGTAGGTTTAGACCCACAGGATCCACTGGAAGTTAGCTACAAGCAAAACTTCGAAGGTGAACCTACGGGTAGAGATAATCCTGAATTACTTGTTATGCATCCTTCACATGGGCATGATCAAACCATAGTAAATGGCATATCTAGAATAGGATATATGAAAGGAGGGCATGCGGCTAGATGGAAAGATGAAGAAATAGCTGAAGTCCTAACTGCCAAAGCTGTACAATACATTAAAGAGAATAAAGACAGACCTTTCTTTCTTTACTTTGCGACACAAGATGCTCATGTGCCTCGCGTTCCCTCACCACGATTCAAAGGAAAGAGTGGCATGGGACCTCGTGGAGATGTATTGCTTCAATTTGATTGGAGTGTTGGAGAAGTTATGAAGACATTAAAAGATTTAGGCCTAGATGAAAACACCCTTGTTATTCTATCTAGTGATAACGGCCCTGTCCTTGACGATGGCTATGTAGACTATGCAGAAGAATTGCTTGGTGAACACAAACCTGCGGGTGATTTTAGAGGTGGCAAATACAGCTCCTATGAAGCGGCAACTCGTGTTCCATGTATTGTCCGCTGGAAAGGAAATGTTAAGCCATCAGTTCAAGATCAACTCATGTGTCAAATCGACTGGTTTGCATCATTTGCTTCACTAGTTAACATTGAGCTACCACAGGGTGTCGCTCCTGATAGTCAAAACCACCTTGATGCATGGCTTGGCTTAAGTTCTAAAGGGAGAGACTGTATTGTGGTCCAAAACCTCCAAAACAACCTTGCATTAATCAGTGGTAACTGGAAATACATTAAACCAGGAAAAGGACCAGCTGTAAATACGAATACGAATATAGAGCTAGGCAATAGTCCAGACCCTCAACTTTATAATTTAGAAACAGACATCAGAGAACAACAAAACTTAGCTAGCGAGTATCCAGAAAAAGTAAAGCAACTACAGCTTAAATTAGAAAACATAATAGCAAGCAAACCTTAAAAATTTATTCCTATGAAGTTAAATGTTAGTATTCTTATTATTGCTCTATTTTTAGGTAATATAACGCCTACTTGGGCTCAAGAAGAGCTACCAGTTTGGCAGGATCAATATGCCATAGGCCTAAACAAGTTAAGCCCACATGCCTATACTTGGCCTTATGAAAATGAGGATCAACTAAACAAACTGGCTCATCAAGATTCTAAATACTACTTGTCTCTCAATGGAGAGTGGAAGTTTCACTGGGTCAAAAATCCAGATAAACGCCCCAAGGACTTTTATAAACCAGACTTCTATGCTGAAAACTGGGCAAGTATCAAAGTGCCCGGCAACTGGGAAAGACAGGGCTATGGCACCCCCATCTATGTCAATGAGACCTATGAGTTTGATGATCCACTCTTTAACTTCAAGAAAAATCCTCCATTCGTTCCTTATGAAGAGAATGAAGTGGGCTCTTACCGTAAAACATTCACGCTCCCCGAAGAGTGGCACGGCAAACGAGTAGTTCTGTGCAATGAAGGTACTACCTCCTTTTATTATGCATGGGTCAATGGCGAGTTTATAGGCTACAACCAAGGTTCTAAAACTCCCGCAGAGTGGGACATAACAGATAAGTTAAAACCTGGAGAAAACACAGTCGCTTTTGAAGTTTATCGTTGGAGTGCTGGCTCATATTTAGAGTGTCAAGATATGTGGCGCATTAGTGGCATTGAGCGAGATGTGTATCTCTATGCTACCTCACCCCAACATATTGCTGATTACCAGGTTGAAGCCTCACTTGATCAAACCAACTACAAAGATGGTATTTTTAAGCTAGATCTAGCGCTCGGAGGAATAGAGCCAAACTCCGAGATTTCTTATGTACTAAAAGATAGTGAAGGGAAGATTATACTTCAGGATAGTAAGCGTGTAGATGCCGAACAACTTGCATTCCCTACACAAACAATCACGGATGTACAAACTTGGAGTGCAGAACATCCATACTTATATACTCTATCGCTATCACTTACTAATGGAGAAAATCAACTGCAACACCTCACGGGTCGTAAAGTGGGTTTCCGCACCTCAGAGATTAAGGAAGGTCGCTTACACATCAATGGTGTACCTATCCTAATCAAAGGGACTAATAGGCACGAAGCCTCACAAATGGGTCGCACACAAACTGAAGAGCTCATGCTCAAAGACATTGAGCTAATGAAAAAGCACAACATTAATACTGTACGTAACTCACACTACCCTACTTGCTCCCGCTGGTATGAACTCTGTGATGAGTACGGTCTCTACGTGATAGATGAAGCAAATATTGAATCTCATGGAATGGGATATGGAGATCAATCTTTAGCAAAAGATACGACTTGGCTACCTGCACACATGGATAGAACAAAGAGAATGTACCACAGGGCTAAAAACCATCCAAGCATCATTATCTGGTCTCTGGGTAATGAAGCCGGAAATGGCGTAAATTTTGAAGAAACCTATAAATGGCTGAAATCGACTGATTCAAGCCGACCCGTACAATATGAACGCGCAGAGGAAAACTTCAACACGGACATCTACTGCAGAATGTATCGCAGTGTAGATGAAATTAAAGCTTACACAAAAAGATCAGATATCTACCGTCCTTTTATTCTTTGTGAGTATGCACATGCTATGGGAAATAGTGTAGGTGGATTGAAGGATTACTGGGATGTTTTTGAATCAGAACCTATGGCTCAAGGAGGCTGTATCTGGGATTGGGTAGATCAATCTTTTATGGAAATAGATGAGAATGGACGCTGGTACTTTACCTATGGGGGAGATTATGGACCAGCTAATGTACCAAGCTTCGGAAACTTCTGCTCCAATGGATTAGTTAACCCTTTGCGCCAACCCCACCCTCACCTCAAAGAGGTAGCTAAAGTTTACCAAAATATTAAAACCAAATTAATTAATAAAGAAGAGCTTACTCTAGAGGTGAAAAACTGGTTTGATTTCAGCAGTCTAAGCGAGTACAAACTAAACTGGGAGATCGTTACAGATAGAGGTACAGTACTTAAAAAGGGCTTTAAGAGCGACTTTCACACTCTCCCTCAACAAACAGAACAATTTAGCTTGCCCAAAGTAAGTTATCCCAAAGGCTGTAGAGAAGCTTACCTCAATCTGAAGTGGACCAAAAAAGAGCCAACAAAGAGTATAGACACAACTCATGTGGTAGCCTATGACCAATTTGTTATTAAACAAAACCTCAAGGCTAAAAACAAACCTGCTAACACACAAAGCATAAGTTACCATATTGATGAACAAACAGGAGCAATAAACTCCTTAAAAGTCAATCATATAGAAACGCTTGCGAGTCCTATTCTTCTTAGCTTATACAGACCTGCCACTGACAACGATAAAAGAGATGCTTACGGAGCTAAACTTTGGAAAAAAGCAGGCCTAGACAAACTTGAGCAAAAAGCTAGATCTATCCGTAAAAGCAAAAATAAAACAGAAGTAGATATAGACTTAATCAATCCTAAGCAACAAGTTATAGCCACAGCTCAAGTATCTTATCTACTCACTAAGAATAAGGGCTTAACGATACAAGTTTCTTTTAGACCTGACACAGCTAGTATTAAGTCTTTAGCACGCATAGGCTTGAGTTTTGAAATGCCCAACGAGTATCAACAAGTAGAGTACCTAGGCCGTGGAGATGTGGAGACTTATGCAGATCGTAAGCAAGCAGGATACATAGGTGTTCATAAAACATCGGTAGATCGCATGTTCCACTACTATGTCATGCCACAAGCAACAGGCAATAGAACTGATGTCCGATGGATGAAGCTGAGTGACAACAAAGGTAGAGGTCTCCATTTTCAATCACCTAAAGCATTCCAGTTCAGCGTGATTCCTTATGAGGATGAAATGGTGGATCAGGCAACACATATTAATCAACTGGAGGATACAGGTATTGTTAGCGTTCACCTAGATGCGGAGCAAGCAGGGGTTGGGACAGCGACCTGTGGTCCTGGCGTGCTACCTCAGTATAGAGTAGCTGTACAAAATACTGACTTTGAATTCACCCTCTTTGGAACGAATTAAATATGCATAGAACGATGCCAAAACACCTCATAACATTACTTAGCTTACTTTGCCTCTCTTGGTTTATAAGCTCTAATGTCAAGGGGCAAGTATTAAGCCCTAAGAACAACGAGAAGTTGGTCTATGCTAGACCTAATGAGCCCATCAAGCTAAAAGTAGGTGATCCACACCCAAAGCTAGACAAGTGGTATTTTTATACTGCACACGAATTTCATGACCAACATAACAGGAATGGACTTCCCTTGGGTTTTTTAGAGCACAACACTACTTTTATGTCTCGTATGGCTAAAGTGGACAATCAATCGTGTGCTAAGGTGGAGCATGGAGTACTTCATATTGAAACCCATTATCACCCAGACTCGATAGACAATGGGTATGATAAGTCGGTTGTTCTGTCAACTGCCGCTTTTAGAACACCTCCCCCAAACCATCCGGAATTCTGGTGCAAGTTTACAGAAAATATGCGTATTGAGGTACGACTAAAAAGATCGGATACCCAGGGAATAAACAATGCCTTATGGTTTATGGGAAATAATGGCAAACCCTGGCCCGAAAATGGAGAAATAGATCTACTTGAAAATCCTAAGAAAAAAATCAATCAAGTGGCTCATTTTACACTTCACTCAAAAAACCATCATGCTGGTGTGATGGGTGGATCTGGTAGTGTTACAGCCAAAGTAGAGCTTGAAGATATGACTCAGTGGAATATCTACTGGATAGAGTGGTACCCTAATCGGATTGTAGGTGGTGTTAATGGAACAGCCTATTTCCAACATGATAAGGGAGCCAACAATAACCTAGATTGGCCATGGAGCGACCCTGAAGGATTTTTCATGCTCATAACAACAGGTGTATCAACCAACCCTAAAGCTTGGCCTGGAGCGGTTAATCCCAAAGAATGGGAGCAAAACATAGCTCCCTCAATGGATGTAGATTGGATTCGTGTTTATACACTAAGTCCATCTGACAAGCTTAATGCACCCAAAAGAATGTATTATTAAACCAGTAAGAGAGCAGCCAAGGCTGCTCTCTTACTTTATTTATGATGTCGGTGTGCTGAAAGTGTACTCCCAATACTGGCAGTAATCACACACGCTATAGATAACCACTGTGCCAATGATAGATACTCCTGTAGGAATATCAATCCGAAGAGAGCAGCAAAAGCAGGATGCAAACTCATCAAAATACTAAAGGTTTTGGCTGGTAGATGCTTCAATCCTATAAAATCTAGGGTGAAGGGAATAGCACTTGAAAAAACAGCCACACCTAAACCCATAAAGAAATATTTCCAGCTTAAACCAGCTAACTCTCCACTAAACACACCAAAGGGAAGAATAAAGAGTGTGGCCACACACATGCCAACAGATACAGCATCTCCATTACTCATAAGTTTGGATATCTTCCCACCCATTACTATATATAGCGCCCAACAAGTACCAGCCGCTAAGGTGAATAAGAGCCCAATAGGATCTATACCATTACTATTCCAAGGTACAATCAGGAGAATTCCAGTACAAGCCAATAAAACCCAAATCAGATCCTGAAACTTGCGTGAACCCAGTAAAGCTAAGGTCAAAGGTCCAATAAACTCAACTGTTACACCCAACCCTAGAGGTATACGCTTTATGCCCATGTAAAATAATAGATTCATAGCGCCTAAAAACAAGCCATACGCACAAGCATACAACCACTGCTGACGTGAAAAGGAAAATAACTTAGGCTTATTAATGATAAACAGTATGATCGCAGACAAACCTATACGAATGGTACTTGTACCGCTCGCTCCCAAGACGGGAAAGAGTCTTTTGGCGATAGATGCACCACTCTGTACACTTACCATTGATAATAATACGGCTGGAACAGCAGAAACAGACTTTATACCTTTCATAACTCTAAATTCTTAAACGTTTTACATCGCTCAAAGCTACACTTAGATTAAGTCTTGCTTTAGTTAGACTGAGCAAAGAAGATCTATTTCATACTTCTTCTATTTATTAAGACCAAAAAAGCAGCTACATTCTTCATGTAACTGCTCTTTCTTGTGGGCGTTGACGGATTCGAACCGCCGACCCTCTGCTTGTAAGGCAGATGCTCTAAACCAACTGAGCTAAACGCCCGATTATCGTTCTCTAAACGACGGGGATTGCAATGTGTTGTGGGCGTTGACGGATTCGAACCGCCGACCCTCTGCTTGTAAGGCAGATGCTCTAAACCAACTGAGCTAAACGCCCGATTATCGTTCTCTAAACGATGGGGATTG